>DATCNE010000375.1:0-4577 GCA_036565395.1 Dermatophilaceae bacterium | reverse complement strand
CGGGTCGATGTCCGGCGAGCACGGGGATGGTCGAGCCCGCAGCGAACTGCTGCCACACATGTACCCCCCCGAGGCGATCGCGTTGATGGGCACCGTCAAGCACGTCTTCGACCCGCTCAACCTGCTCAACCCCGGAGTGATCACCGAGCCTAACGCGGCGGATGCGCAGCTACGCCTGCCCGCGGCGCCAGCATTGCGCCGCGATCTGGCGTTTTCCTACGCCGACGACAACGGCGATTTCTCCACCGCTGTGCATCGCTGCGTCGGGGTCGGCAAGTGCCGCGCCGACACCACCGCGGCCGGCGGAGTGATGTGCCCCTCCTACCTGGCCACACGTGACGAGAAGGACAGCACCCGAGGCCGCGCGCGCGTGCTCCAGGAGATGGTCAACGGCACCCTGCTTCGCGACGGATGGCGCTCCCCGGAGGTGCACGAAGCGCTCGATCTCTGCCTGTCCTGCAAGGGATGTGCCTCGGACTGCCCAGCGGGAGTGGACATGGCCACCTACAAGGCCGAAGCGTTGCATCAGCGCTACCGCCACCGGATGCGTCCCGCGGCGCACTACTCCCTTGGCTGGCTCCCCCGCTGGGCGCGCATCGCGACAAGGGCTCCCCGGCTGGTTAACACAGTTCTTCGGCTCGCGCCGGTCGCCAGCATGGCAAAGCGACTTGGTGGCATCGACGCTCGGCGTCCGCTGCCTGAGTTCGCCGAACGTACCTTCAGGGCGTGGTTCTCCAACCATCAGCCACACCCCGGCGGTGACCCCGTGCTGTTGTGGGTGGACACCTTCACCGACCATTTCTCACCCCATATCGGTGTGGCAGCGGTACAAGTGCTCGAAGATGCCGGGTTCACCGTGCAGATCAGCGCGTCCCCCGTGTGCTGCGGGCTAACCTGGATCTCTACCGGCCAGCTCGACGGTGCCCGCCGTCAGCTGCGGCGCACACTTGACGCTCTGGAACCGGCCCTCAGAGATGGCGTGCCGATCGTGGGTCTCGAACCCTCCTGCACCGCGGTCCTGCGCTCGGACGCCGCCGAGCTGATCCCGGCCGATCCACGCGCCCATCAACTGCGAACCTCTGTGCACACCCTGGCCGAGCTGCTCTCCCAGCGTCCGCTTTGGGTACCCCCGTCATTGGACGGTGTCTCTGGCCTCGCGCAGCCACACTGCCATCACCATGCCGTCATGGGTTGGGAGACTGACGCTGCCCTGTTGGCTGCTGCCGGTGCCCGGATTCTTCCGGTTGGAGGTTGCTGCGGCTTGGCTGGCAACTTCGGGGTCGAGCGTGGCCATTACGAGGTGTCGATCGCGGTGGCTGAGACGGCGTTGTTGCCCGCCGTGCGGGCCGCTCAGGATGGTGAGGTGGTGCTGGCCGACGGGTTCTCGTGCCGCACCCAACTGGATCAGCTTGCGGGGCGGCCTAGCCTTCACCTGGCCGAACTGCTCGCCGCGCACATGCCATCGCGACCCGCAGCTAGTATCAGCACGGCCTCCAGGGACAAGGAGACCCATCAGGAAACGAGCAGAAGACTCTTGTCCCGGCACCGTGACAACCAGGAGAATTGAGCCGTGCGCTTAGCTCTCGCCCAGACCGATGTCTCTTTGGGCCAGGTGGCGTCCAATGCCGAGCATGCCAGCGACACCGTCGCAAAAGCAGCATCCCATGGGGCGGACCTCGTCGTATTCCCCGAGCTGTTCATGAACGGCTACGCACTCGGACAACTGAAAACTGATCAGTCTCTGACCGCAGATGATGAACGCCTGACGGCCCTGTCCAGCATGGGCCCGGACGTTCTGCTGGGGTTCCACGAGGACGGGGGAGTACGCACCTACAACTCCGCGGCATACCTTGCCAACGGCCATCTGCTGCACCTGCACCGCAAGCTCTACCTGCCCAACTACCTGGTGTGGGAAGAACGCAAGCACGCCAGCCCCGGCCAGGAAATGCGGGCGTTCAACACCTCTTGGGGCCGCGCGGCCGTCCTGATCTGCAACGACGCCTGGCAACCCGTGTTGCCGTGGCTAGCGGCCCAAGACGGCGCTGAAATCCTGTTCATCCCCACCAACAGCGCCGCAGCCTTTGGACCCGAATCACTGGACACTATTGAGTACTGGGGCCAGTTGCTGCAGCTCATCGCGCGAATGCAGCAATGCTGGGTCATCTTCGTCAACCGGGTCGGAACAGAAGCCGGCGCCCGCTACTGGGGCGGCTCCCGTGTCATCGACCCCAGCGGCAAAGTCGTAGTCCAAGCTCCATTGTGGGAACCGGCACTAACCGTCGTGGACATCGACGTGTCGGCGGCGCACCGCCGACGCAGGGAAGTGCCGCTGGTCGCCGAAGCTCGTCTAGGGCTCGTTGAACGGGAAGTGCGACGTCTCATCGCTGAAGGCGGCGACGCGTGATGGCCCAAGCTCCCCATAAGAGCATCACTGAGCCGCGAGACAGAGGGGAGACCCGAGCACATGTTTGACCTCCACGTCCACGCTGCCCCCGACGTGTGGCAACGCGCCGGAGATGACGTACAAATTCTGCGCTGGTACGAGCAGGCAGGCTTTTCCGGATGCGTTCTCAAAGGCCACTACGACGCCACGGCGGGGCGCGCCCAGGCGGCAAGCCACGGCCTGAATTTGCGAGTCTACGGAAGTCAGGTCCTCAACCAGCACGTCGGAGGCATCAATCCTTCGGCCGTGGCCGCCGCTCTCACCATGGGAGCACGCGTCATCTGGATGCCCACTGCAGATGCCCACACGCAGAAGGCGGCAGGCCTGCCGCGACTATGTTGGCAGGACACCAATTTGGAGGACGCCGTCTACGCCGTCCCCCCGGTCGACTGGTCCGTTGTTGAGCGGGTGCACCAAGTCCTGAGATTGATAGCGGATGCCGACGCCGTCCTGGCGACCGGGCACTTGAGCACCGCCGAAGTGAGCTGGCTGTTGCCAGTTGCCCGACGAGCCGGGGTCAAGCGAATCCTGCTCACTCACCCCAGCTACACCGTGCCGGCCATGAGCGCTAACGACGCCGCCGAACTGACGGCTCACGGAGCCTTCGCCGAAGTCACTGCCTACCAACTGCTCCACCAGCCCGACTGCGACGCTCAACGGCTAGCCGCGTTCGTCCGTACCGTGGGCTATAACCGGATCGTCCTGTCCTCCGACGGCGGACAACCCACCAGCCCGCCTCCGCCGGAAGCATTGCTCCTACTCATCGACGTGCTGGCCGCACAGGGACTAGACCACTCGGCACTCACAGCGTGCGCCTCTGACATCCCCGAACGTCTGGTAACTCCCACAGGGCCAACAAGTGCTTTGGGTACCAGCTGATCGCGTTCACCCGAGTCGATGGCGACACCCGCCTACGTGACCTTGGTCGAGAACCCGTCGGAGCTGGGTCGCGGTGACGGGCACGCTTCAGGGGCCACTTCGACATCTTGGCCTTGATCACCGCGGGTTGACCCGCAACCGGCACCTGTTCAGCCTCCGCAACACCTCGGCGGTCGTCTCGATGATGGCGGCAGCTAACTGCTCAGGGGGAAAAGGCAGCCTGGTTGGTGACCTGGTGGCGGATCACTCCGGCTCGGATCGAGGCTTAGTAACCTTCACAGCATCCCTTACCGCGTTCGGGATCCGAACTGCGGACTGAGCAGACTGACCAGACGCCCCGAGCGTTGCCAGACCAACTGGTCCGTCAACTCCCGTGCCTTCGAGGCAGCCGATCGACACTCCGTCTACTTGAAGCCAACCCATCACGGTGGCCGTCCTGGACTCGACGAAACGTCCTCAATTCAGCGATAGGACAGGAAGATCATCGCCAACCCTTGGACGACTGGACTCACCTACACGTGACTCACAGAAGTCGCAGGACGAATCGCGACGAAAGCTCACCCTCCCGTTCCCTGCCGAGAACGGCAACAGCAAGTCGCGCGGAGTCAAGGCCTCTGGCCGTCGGCAGTAACATCCACCGAGCTCGCTGGCGTCGGCGCGGAGACGTCGTCCCCGGTCGCATGGTGTATCGCCCAACCAGTAGTCGCAGCGTCGGCGGGAACAGCCCGCCTAGTGGACGCGAGGGGCAATCAGCATGTTCGTCAGCGACGTCAACATCCCGCCGAACCGCACGGGCCTTCCTGGCATTGCTTCGCTCGAGTCCATCGCGGGCGCTCTGCTCACCTTTGGGCTCGTGGCATCCGTCGCGGGTATCGCAATCTCGGCCATTGCGTGGGCCATCAGATCGCATTCTGGCAACCCGCATGTCGCCGGCCAGGGCAAGTCCGGCGTACTGGTCGCGCTTGCGGCAGCTTTCCTGATCGGTGGCGCCACGTTCCTCGTCAACTTCTTCAACGCCCAGGGCGGCCACCTCGCATGAGCACGCCGACTTGGATCCCGGTCGGCAGGAAGTGGGCGGTCGGAGCGACGGTGCTCGTGTTGCTGGCCGTCGTCGTGGTTGCCGTCATCGTCACCGGACATGGGGCGCCGACATCGGTCGGCCATCTGACCGTGAAGGACCCAATCCCGAGGAGCGCGACGACCCCTTCGCCATCAGGCCGGGCGTCGCTGGCAGCGGAACAGCAGTCGGAACTGG
>DATCNE010000374.1:0-1622 GCA_036565395.1 Dermatophilaceae bacterium | reverse complement strand
GCGATCCAGTAGGCGGCTGGAGTGCTCACCCGCTCATCATCCGCCGCCACGACAGTGTTCCGAGCGTGCCGGCTCGACGTTGGATCGATCTCCAGTCACGGATCCCTTGCGGAACGGCCACGACGAAACACCGTCTCGCTTTGGGCTGCTCTTGCTATCGTTCCGCTTCCGGGTGCCCCGACCGCTATCGCAGTGAGCCGTGGCGCTGTTGGGTATGGACCGGGCAGACCGGCCTGACTTGTCCCAAAGTGGTCTTGGGCTCCCCGGACAAGGGCGGAACCGGCGCGCTAGGTCGCTCGCATGCCGAGATTACCGATGGCTGACCTGGTAGCAGGCGACGTCGTATTGACTGACCGCTTTGGCCGACTGCGCATGCGCCAATGAGGCTGTCCCGAAGCTGCCGGCGTAGACCGTCCCGGCTTTGGCGAAGCCACCGGAGTTGAAACCGTTTGGTGATGACAGCGCCGTAACCGAGCCGCAGGACTGAGAGGGCTGACCCGTCCCTGCCGGGTTCGTTGCCGCGTTCGCGGCGCCGCCAAGGCTCAGGCTGAGCGCGGAAACTGCTGCGGCCAGGATGATCGTGCTCACGGTGCGTTTCACTGTTTGCCTCCTGGGCATTGGGAACAGGCAATGGGGAACACTTGCACCCCTGACACGTGGGCCGGATCTGTTTGGTTCAAACGCGGCCGGGGGCGCTCGCACGGCCGTGATCGTCGGGGACATGCCCCGTGAACGTTCACAGGGCTGGGAACGAATCTCCGGAGTCCCAGACTCGAGCACGTGGATTTGGTCGCCATCAGCAACCAACCGTGCGTACGGTTCACCTCCGGTCAGTGAACGCAGCAGTGACGCAGATGATCCTTCGCGGGACACCGGAGGTCCCAACCGCGCTTCATCTGAACGCGCTCATTTGGACCGAGTCTGGCCAGACATCGATTCTGTGCCAAGTATCTAGGTAGCACCGTCCCGGTGGCCGATGGCGAGTTCAATCGATCGTCGCAACACCATTCTGATGTGAGGTGTTGCAACATGTCGTTGAAGCAGGAACGGATCGACAAGCAGGCGCGGTTCTGGGTGTTGATGGCCGGCGGTTCGACGTTGACTGCGGCCTGTGAGGCTGTCGGCGTGAATCGAAAGAGTGGCTGTCGTTGGCGACAGGCGACCGGTGGTCGGATCCCGCGCAAGCAGCCAGTGTCGTCGGGCCGATACCTGTCCTTGGAGGAGCGGCTACAGATCGCCGACTTGTACCTGGGCGGGGCCGGCGTTCGGGCGATCGCCGTCGGGATCGGCCGCTCGCCTGCGACCGTCAGTCGTGAGCTGCGCCGCAACGGCTCCGCCCCGACACCCCGACGGCCGGGGAAGTACGCGCCCTACGCGGCACAGAAGCAGGCCGAGCTGCGCGGTCGCCGGCCCAAGGCCAGCAAGTTCGACCACCTCGAGTTGGCCGACGTGGTGCAATCAAAGCTGTGTGTGAAGTGGAGCCCGGAGCAGATCAGCCTCCACCTCGCCGAGACGTTTCCCGAACGGGCGGAGATGCGGGTGTGCCCCGAGACCATCTACCAGGCGCTGTACGTCCAAGGCCGCGGTCATCTGCGCGCTGACCTGCACCAACACCTGCGGAC
>DATCNE010000373.1:0-2794 GCA_036565395.1 Dermatophilaceae bacterium | reverse complement strand
GCGGTGCGTCATCGAGGATGGCGCGACGCTGGTCGCCTCGGCCAGCTGACTGGGCGTCACGGCCTCGTTCTCGCCGCGACGGGCCAGCCGGGACAGCACCGCCCACTCGCCGGCTGACAGATCCAGGTCGGCCAGCTGCCGGGCATACCACTGGTCGAGCTTGCGGGCGAGCCCGTGGACCGCGGTGATCACGCGCTGAACCGACTCATCGCCGCCGGCCGCGACATAGGCGGCGACGTCGGCGCGGTACTCGTCATGCGCCGTGGGTGGGGTGCGCTTGGCCGGGGGCCTGGATGTCGTCATACGGGACATCTTCTCATGCTAAGATTTCGATATCGAAGTATTCGATATCCAAAACTGCGAAATGCAAGACGAGCAGAGTAGCAAGACACGTGGAGGTTGTGGTGAAGCGCGCACGGTTGCTGGTGTTGTCGGCGACGATCAGCATGCTGGGGTGGGGCTCGATCCTGCCCTACCAGTACGTCTATGCGGCGAACACGCGTGGCTGGGGCGGGCTCGTCGCGGCCGCGGCCGCAAGCCTTTTCTCGATCGGCGCCCTTGTGGCGGCCCCGATCGGTGGCCGACTCGCTGATCGGTTCGACCCCGCACGGGTCGCCGTCGTCGCCAAGGTCGTTGCCGCCGCGGCAACCGCGTTTCTCATCGTCGCGGGAACCCCGGTGCTCTTCCTCGCCGGCATGTTCGTCTTCGGCGCGGGTATCACCGCAGCTCAGCCCGCGCAGACGGTTCTGGTGCTTCGCTGGGTCGGCTCCGAGGACCGTAGGCGCGTCTTTGCGCTCCTGTTCACGGGTGCTGCCGTGGGTATGGCCATCGGGTCCTTTACCGCCGGCTATCTCGTGGACCTCAACGCGATCGACGGCATGTGGCCGGCCTTCGCCACCGCGGCGCTCGGCTTCCTCATCTCGGCCGGGTTGATCGGCATCGCCGGCCGCGGCGCGCCTGCGGATGAGGTCCCTGCGCCGGAGGACGCCCCGAGTGGCTCGGCCACGTCCGCGATCCGGGTCATCCTGGCGACGCCGGCCCTGCGATGGACCGCCGTCATCACGGTGACGCTGGCGCTCGGCTTCTATGCGCAGTTCGAGTCCGGTCTGCCGGCCTACGCCATCACGGTGCTCGGGGTGCCGGCGCGCACCATCGGCACGGCCTCGGCGGTCAACTGCCTCGTGATCGTCGTGCTGCAGATGGCAGTCGTGAAGTGGACGGCCAAGCGTTCCGCTCCGTCGCTGCTCGTGGCCGTCGGGTCGATCTGGGTTCTCTCGTGGCTGCTGCTGGCCGCCGCGTCGGTCGTGCCAGTGCTGGCCGGGACGATGTTCATCGTGGTGTTCGGGGTCTTCGCCGTCGGCGAGACGATGTACGCCCCGGTCCTCAACCCTCTGACCGCCAGCCTCGCCCCGTCCGGCATGGTCGGCACCACGCTGGGTATCTTCGCGGCACTCCAGACCGGCGTGTCCGCGGCGGGCCCCATGCTGGCCGGCTTTGCCCTCAGCGCGGGTCACGGGTCGCTGTTCGTGGGCGTGCACGTGGGCATCAGCCTTGTTGCCGTATTCGCGGCGCTGCGGCTGCGCTCGTTGCTGGCCGGCGCGCGCGTGAGCGCCAGCCAGCCGGGCGGCATACCGGGGACGCTCGAGGATCTCGTCCTCGAGGCACAGCCCGCGTAGTTGGTGGGCGTTAGCCGGTTTGTTTCATGGATGCCAGAACGTCAGCACGCATTGATGAAACAAACCGGCTACGCGCCTGGCGGACTGCTAGAAGGCGCCCGTCCCGTTGGGTGTGCCGTTGCCGGCCGGGGCGTCGGGCGATCAAGACCGCAAGTGCAGTTCTATGGTGTTACCCCGATCCAGCTGCCCCGGCCGGTGACCAGGTCCAGTCCGGTGAAGTAGGATGCGCCGTTGTTGCCGCCGCTGGTGATGTCACGGTAGGTGATACTGGAACCGTAGACATAGCTTGCATCTACCGTCGCGCCGGCGACGGCAGAGCGCGCGGCCCACATCGGCGATGATGCGCTCGTGCCGCCGGCGGTCCACCATCCGGCTTGACCCTGGTAGCGCACGGAGTCATAGACGGAGACCCCTGAGGCGGGATCGGCATCAAGAGAGACGTCGGGCGTTGCCCGCTTCCCGGCGCAACTGACGTTCACGTACTCGGTGAACCCCAACTGGGCCCCGGCTGCGTTCTCGTACGCGCTGCATCCTCCGCCCGAGCCGCTCCAGCCTGTTTCGCTGGAAAAGGCTTGCGTGCTGTCGAAGTTGAGGGTGGTGCCGCCCACCGAAATGACGTTCGGGGAAGCCGACGGGTACGACGCCGGCAAACCGGAGTCGCCTGAGGAGACGAAGAAACTCACACCAGACTGGGCAAAGTGCGAGTCGTAGCCGGATTCCCCGCTGAACTCCGAGCCGCCCCAGCTGTTGGAGACGTACTTCGCGTTGGTCTTGGCGTAGTCTTCGGCCACCATCAGATTCGTGAAACTGTTGCTGCTGGCTTCGACGAGCAGGATGTTCGCTCCGGGGGCGATAGCGTGCGCCCACTGAATGTCGAGAGAGATCTCCAAGGCCCACCCCGAGTTCGAGCGCGGGTACTTGTTGGTGCCACCGGTCTGATTCACCTTTTTGAAGCACCTGTTCGCGGTGGTGCAGTCCGGCAGGCCGAACTCGGTACTGAACACGCCGAGGTCGGCCTCAGCGTTCGGGTCGTCGTATGCGTCCACGATGGCTATCGTCTTGCCGGTCCCCACCGTGTCGCTCGTCGAGAAACTGTATGCCGACTTGATCGTTGACGG
>DATCNE010000372.1:0-6185 GCA_036565395.1 Dermatophilaceae bacterium | reverse complement strand
TGCTGGTCTCATGCCTCAGAAGCTGAGCGCCGGCCTGCTGCTCTACAGTCACGTCAACGAGGGCGACGAGATCGTCCTTGAGGTGCTGCTTGGGCACATGGGCGGGCCCTTCTGGGCGCACAAAGACGATGGCGCATGGTCGATCCCGAAGGGTGAGTACGAGTCCGGTGAGGATCCGTTCGTAGCCGCGAAGCGGGAGTTCGAGGAAGAGCTGGGCTCGGCGCCGCCCTTGGTCGTATACCGCGACATGGGCAGCGTCAGCAAGCCCGGCAGGAAGTTGGTGACTGCATGGGCAGCAGAGGCGGACTTCGACGCGGCTGGCGTCGTCAGTAACACGTTCGAGCTCGAGTGGCCCCGAGGATCGGGCCGAATGCGGTCATTTCCAGAGATCGACAGAGCCAGTTGGTTCACAGCGGAGGTCGCCCGGGTCAAGCTGGTAAGAGGTCAGCAACAATTCATCGACCGCCTACTACAAATGTTCGCCGACGACCCAATGTGACTGTGGGACAACGCCGCTGCGTCACTCCACAGCCACGTTTCGAGTACTTGGGCTAACCCCCTCGGTGGTCCGTTTGGCCGATACTCGGGTCGTTCGCCGATACTCCGCGCCCGGACCTTCGACACTTCGGTCATGACTGAGAGCACCGCTGAGAAAGCCACGCCCGGGTCCGGTCGTGTCATTAGGCTCCGGTATGCCGGCCGGTGCGGCTGCGGCGCGCAGCTCGCGCCCGGCTCGAGTGCGAAGTGGGATTCCCGTGCACGCACGGTCACGTGCCTCGACTGCCTGAACCGTGATGTTGCAACCGCTTTGGCGGTCCCCGATAGCAGTGCGTCGGTCCCGGAATACAGTGCAGCGTTGCCCGCGAGCACTGGGGTCAACACCACCACGACGCCGCAACCCAGCAACGCTGGCGGCGCTGCTGGCCGCGAGTATCAACGCCGGAAGGACAAGCGCGACGAGGAGACCGACGCGCTGCCCTACGGGCTACGCAAGCTTGCTCGCACAGTCTTCCCTGACCCGCAGCACATTCGCGCCTGGCAGTCAGGCGAGCGCGGTGAGATAGCGGTCGCGAGAGTCTTGGACTCTCTGGCAGCCCACTCGATCCCCGCGTTGCACGATCGCCGTATCCCCCATAAGCGTTCCAACATCGACCACATCGCCATCGGTCCGGCCGGCGTCTACGTGATTGACGCGAAGCGGTATGTCAGGCAGCGAGTCGAGGTCCGGAGGTTCGGTGGGCTCTTCTCACCACGACGGTCCGAGCTCTTCGTCGGCGGCCGGCGAAAGGCTGGCCTCCTGAATGGCCTTGAGCCTCAAGAGGATGCGGTCCTAGACGCACTCTCTGACCTCGAGCTGCCTACCGGCTACATCGTCCAGCCAGTGCTCTGCTTCATCAATGCTGACTGGTCATGGTTATCAAGCAATCTCAGCGTCGACGGCGTGGCTGTGGTCGGACCTCGCGGGCTCAAGAAGTTGGTTCAGAAAGCAGGGCCGCTCGACGCCCAGACTCGCAACCGGATCCATACCCATCTTGCCCACAGGCTCCCGTCGATGACATGAGACCAGGGTGAGGGCAGTTCCTCGGTCGCGATACACCTCGGTGAAGCCGTCGAGGGCGAAGGTGACATGCCCGGCGAAGGGCAAGTCCCAACCTTTCTGTCTCAAACAGGCCGATTCGACCTAATTCGGGCAATGAGCTGGTAGGACTAGCTCATGAGCCTGCTCGAGGAAGAGTTCCGTCAGCTAGTTATGGCAGCTGTCGCGGAGCGAGCGGCCATCAACGGCGGAGTGATTTCCCGGGCGGAACTGTCCGCGCTCCTCCTCGCCAACGGGGAAACGCATCGCGTTATCGACACAGGTAAGGGGATCTGGAATCCCCGTGACCTTGTCGCCACCCTCAGCATCGTGAGCTCTTCCGATGGACCATATGACGATCGGCAAGTCGAAGGAGGCATGTTTCACTACGACTATCAGTCAAAGTCGGACCTCGGGGACAACACCAAACTCCGCCGCGCATTCGAACTCGGGCTTCCCATCATCTTGCTCAGGAAGATCGCGACCGGCGTTTTCGTCCCAGTCTTCCCGACCTATGTCGTCGCTGACGATAGGCCCAACCGTCGGTTCATCATCGCCATCGACGAGAGCCTCCGCTTCCTCGCGAACCCTTTGTCACCAACGGGTCCAGAGAAGAGGTACGCGGAACGCGTCGTACGCGCACGACTGCACCAACCTGAGTTCCGGGGGAGAGTGATCCGTGCGTACCGCGCGACCTGTGCGATCTGTTCACTGAAACACGCCGACCTGTTGGACGCCGCACACATTATCGGCGACGGCGAGGACGGCGGGGATCCGATCGTGACCAACGGTCTAAGTCTCTGCAAGATCCACCACGCCGCGTACGACCGCAATCTTTTGGGCATCTCACCTGACTACACGGTCCACCTCGATCAAGACCTGCTGGACGAAGTCGACGGCCCCATGCTTCGGCATGGGCTACAGGAGATGCATGGAAGATCCCTGATTGTTCCAATCAAGCGGAGTGAGTTGCCAGATCGCGAACGTTTGTCCGTTCGATTCGAGCAATTCACGTCACGTGCCGTCGGGTAGCGACGCCGTTACAGGCTCGTTTGGTCCAACATGAGCAGCGCTTTCAGTGCGATGCGCTCCCGTCGGGGCCTGCCGACCTCGTTCGGTCAGCCACCAACGCCTAGAGGGTCGCCGAACACATTCTCCTGATGCCACGCTAAGTAACGTGGCTTCGGGGCCCTGGCTCCAAGTGGCAGCAGGAGCCGCTCGGCAAGAGGTGGACGCCCGAAAGCCGACCTGATAGCAGGGTCTGTGGCCACTTGTTGAGCCAGAGCCGATTTCACATGGATACGCAGGCCACCGTTGACCGTTAACAGCCCAGTATCGAACGCGACGTCGTGTGTGGGACAGGCACTGAGGCCGTTCTCTGGATCCAGCCGCTCAGAGGCATTGCTCACACGCCAGGGTTTGATATGGCTGGCCACGAGCATTCGCGGAGCTCGACCCTTCGGCATCTCAACGTGTAGCCCACAGAAGACACAGCGATGGCCATGATTGCTCAGAACCTCGACGGCAAAGCGGTGCTGCCCCATGCGAGCTGACGCGATAAGAAGGCGCTCCGTGATCACGTCCTCCAAGTCCGACCGCTCCGACCGCCACTTCTCATGCTCTTCGCTAAGCGCCTCTTGGAGATCGACGTCTGCAAGCTCGTCCTGACCCAACAGAATGAGGTTGGTCTGTGCGTCCTCAAGCTCTAGGAAGTCGGGGAGCCGATCAGGCCCAATACCCACCTCACGGGCCGCGGCCAGGAGGGTTAAGTACATTCCCGCCAATGCGCCTGGAGCAGTCAGAAGTCGCTCAGCGACCTCGATCTCGTGCTTCGCCCCGTTGCGACGACTGCCGTCCAGATTCGCCATCTTCGCCAGAACACTGCTGTTGGGTCGAGAAAACAACCGTGCCAATGACGGGATGGGCTCGGCCGCTCCAGCGGCCGTGGTGCCGCCGTATCGCCTGTGGTTGACGCGGAGACTGGCTGCCAAGGACATCAACGTCTCGACGGGGCTGAAGTCCACCTGGCGCTTCCCCGTCGGAACCGGCCCACGCGCCAACAGTGCCAGCCATTGACCGCGGGCATCGGCAGGTGCGATTGAGAGGTAGTCACGTAGTTCCCGGGCCATTGGGTGATCTAACCACCAGGTTCAGGCAACAATGGCTCGCGCTCTTCATTTTGGCCCAAAGTTTCTCCCCAACCATGGCAAGCATCCACCGCCATGACATCAAATCCCGCTGCCACAATTCGTCTTTCGCAGGTTCGGATTCGATGACAGTTGGCACAGACGAGCTCGCACTTGGCCATCTCGGCCTCGATCTCGCACCATGGGCGGCCGTTCGCAATCATGATCGCAATGGTGGTGATCTTGACGCCGCGGACATGATCCCAGTCGAGGCCCCGTGGCCATCCGCGCCAGCGGCAGTCGAGACAGCCGAAAAGCATCTTCATCTCGTCGTTTCGGTCTTGCATCTCCAGACGCCGCCGCCACGACGGGGGCAAACGGTCTGCGCTCCGCCACGCGCATGGCCGCTGTCGCTGTGTGACTCTGCGATGGCAACGAGCGCACCGAGGAATACATTTCTCTAACTCAGCCCGAATGCGCGCTGCAGATGCGCATAGCTGGACAAGGCGAGAGACGTGCCCGTCCTTTTGTTCGTTGTCAGCGTGATCAGGGTCAATTGCCCGGATGTCTCCGTAACCGCAGTCCGCGCAACCCTGTCGTTTCCACTCCTCCACGATTGCCTGAAGCCGGCGACGGGCCCGCTTCAGATCGTAGTTCGCGCCTCGCCGAGCAACACGGTACCGACGCCACTCGGCTGACTGGACTCGGTACTCAGGATCAGCCCAACGCCGTTTGTTGCGCTGCGCCGTCGCCGCCTTGCCCTCGGGCGTTTGACGCGCGAGATGTTGCGCCTCCCGGCAAATGCCGTGAAGCCCGCTGTGCTTGCGGCTCTCACGGTTGAACGCTGAGGCCATGTGCACCTCTTGGCAAGCCGGACACCAGATAGGCGTGTCCGGTGTGATGTCAGACGCTTCGGGGCGTCGATGGCGAACCCGCTTGGGCTGCAACGTGATTCCCCTGGTTAAGCGAGCCGACCCTCACAACCTTTCTACATGAGCCCACTGACAACCACTGTGAATCATGCCAACCACAACGGAAGGCCCGGACGATTGCTCGCCCGGGCCCTCGGTCTTCGTCTCTAGGTCAGACTCAGCTGCAGCCGCTGGTGCTTCCGCATCCCTCGCACACGTAGCACGAGCCGGCCGGCCGCATCTTCGTGCCGCAGGTCAGGCAGATCGGAGCGTCCGCGGACTTGCCCGAGAACTTCTCCAGCAGCTCAGCCGAGGAGTGAACGCCCTCGACCATTTTGGCCGAGGCGGCGCCCGAGCCGGACTTGATCTTGGCCGCCTTTGCCTTCGCCTCCGCTGGCTTTCCCGCCTTCGTGACGAGCTGGGCCGACTGGGCGAAACCCTCGAGCTCGTCGGAGACGTCCTCGTCGGACTCGGAGTCCACCGCCTCGGCATACGAGCCGGTCTCGAGCTGACGCATGCGCTCGTCCGCGCTGTGGATGCCCATGGACGAACGGGTCTCGAAGTCCATGTAGTCCAGCGCCAACCGGCGGAACACGTAGTCCATGATCGACTGCGCCATCCGGATGTCCGGGTCGTCGGTCAGACCGGCAGGCTCGAAGCGCAGATTGGTGAACTTCTCGACGAAGGTCTCCAGCGGCACGCCGTACTGCAGGCCGATCGAGACGGCGATCGAGAAGGCGTCCATGACGCCACCCAGGGTCGAGCCCTGCTTGCCGAACTTCAGGAACAGCTCGCCCAGGCCGTCGTCGGGGTAGGAGCCAGCGGTCAGGTAGCCCTCGGCGCCACCCACGGAGAACGAGATCGTCTGGCTCGGGCGACGCTTGGGCAGACGCTTGCGGACCGGGCGGTACTCGATCCTTACGTTCTCCTTCTCGTCCTTGGCGGTGCCTGCAACCTTGTCCGCCGCGGCGCCTTTGGCTGCTGCAGCGTCGGTGGCAGTCGAGCCACCATCGGACAGCGGCTGGCCAACTTTGCAGGAGTCGCGATAACACGCTAAAGCTTTGAGGCCGAGCTTCCAGCCCTGCATGTAGACGTCCTCGATCTCCTCGACCGTGGCGTCCTCGGGCAGGTTGACCGTCTTGGAGATCGCACCGGACAGGAACGGCTGGGCGGCCGCCATCATCCGGACGTGGCCCATGGCCGAGATTGAGCGTTGGCCCATCGCGGTGTCGAACACCTCGTAGTGCTCGGGCTTGAGGCCGGGCGCATCGATGACGTGACCCTTGTCGGCGATGAACTCGACGATCGCCTCGATGGTCTCGTTGGTGTAGCCCATCTTGCGCAGTGCACGCGGGATCGTCAGGTTGACGATCTGCATCGAGCCACCGCCGACGAGCTTCTTGAACTTGACCAGCGAGAAGTCCGGCTCGATGCCGGTCGTGTCGCAGTCCATCATGAAGCCGATGGTGCCTGTTGGGGCCAACACCGAGGCCTGCGCGTTGCGGTAGCCGTTCTTCTCGCCGAGTTTGACGACGTCGTCCCACGCCTTGGTGGCCAGACGGTGAATCGCAC
>DATCNE010000371.1:0-4677 GCA_036565395.1 Dermatophilaceae bacterium | reverse complement strand
GGGGCCGGGGCCGTCGCATGAGGTAAGGCCGACCGAGACGTTCTCGCCGTCGGGATCGCGCGGTTGGACGACGCGGAGGTGCCGCCGGCCGGGTAAGCGCACGCGGCGAGCAGTCCGGCGCACACGAGGACCACGGCAGCGGTGGCGATACGCGGCATACCGCCATCATCGTGGTTGTTCCTCGATGCCCGGGACCAACACACGGTCACCGATCGAGGGAACCCGATCTACACCAAGCCCATCCTGCTCAAGTTCGGCTTCCAGGCGGTCACGACCACATTCCGTACGTTTGTACCCCCAGCACCATGGCATGACGGCCCGCGAGCTTCCCGTATTCCGATCCCCAAACAAGACGGGAATGCCGCGTAGGCTCTTGGATGTGGCGGCTCCGAGAGCGGGAAGCTTTCAATAAAGCCGCCGACAACCTTCAACCGCTGCCCTCAGCCGCCCCGCGCTGAGCAAGAGGCGAACCGCAGGGTCACCGGTCACACCTTGGTCGGACACCGCCGAAGGGATGCAGACCCGACATCAGCCTCAGCGGGTCCAGTGTGCTTGAGCGCCTCCTGGGAACCTGAGACTCTTGAGCCTTCTGAGCTGAAGGACATCGCTGTGCTGCGCACCATGTTGTACGCCAAGCTCCGCCGCGTGAGCGTCAGGCAAGCAGACCTCAACGACGTCGGCTCGGCAAGAATCGACCCTGCCTGCTTCAGGTCGCCCGGGTCCATCAGGTTGGGGGGTGGACGTCGTTGACCTCACCAACATCCCCCCGTTGACGGTCTTTGTCATCGAGGCCGAGGCAGTGACCGGGCAGATCTGCATCAACGGCGCAGGCGCCGGTCTTGTCCAACCCGGCGACTTCGAGATCCTCTTCGCCGCTGCCCCCGTGGACCAGGCTCAGGACCGGACGCTCGAGGCGCGCGCGGTCTTCGTCGACCACTCCAACCGCATGGTCGAGGTCGTGGTGACCCGAAAGTCGTTCCGAACAGCGTCGGGGTAGAGGCATCGCGGACCCCTCAAGTGCGGTCAGGAGAGCACCGATGAGCATCCTTCAGTCCGGGCCGACCAACAGCCTGATCGACGTGGCCGGCATCAAGGTGGGGCATGCCAGCCGTCTCGGCGACGGGTGGCTGTCGGGCACCACGGTGGTCCTGACCCCTGAGAGTGGTGCCGCTGCTGGGGTTGACGTCCGCGGGGGTGGACCGGGCACCCGAGAGACCGACGTCCTGGATCCACGCAACATGGTCGAACGAATTCACGCCCTCACGCTGTCGGGCGGGAGCTCGTTCGGGCTCGCGGCCGCAGACGGCGTGATGCAGCGGCTCTTTGAGGCCGGAGTCGGCTATCCGGCGGGCGGGCCGGGTGAGGTTGTCCCGATCGTGCCCTGCGCCGTCATCTTCGACCTCGGCCGCGGCGGCGACTTCACCAAGCATCCTGGGGCTGCCATGGCCCAAGAGGCCTACGACGCAGCACTTTCCACTACATCTGGCGCGCCATTAATGGGAGTGGTTGGAGCTGGAACTGGTGCTGTTGCGGGAGGGCTAAAGGGCGCGGTGGGTTCGGCCAGCATGGTGCTCGCCGACGGTACGACGGTGGCCGCGCTCGTGGTCGTCAACTCTTCCGGTTCCTGCGTCGACCCCCTCACCGGGGAGCTGTACGCCGCCCGGTTCGGGCTCCCGGGGGAATTCAATGCCCTTCTGCTGCCCGACGCCGACGAGGTGGCGGCTGCGCGCGCCGCCGCTGACGCGGTCGTCGTCCCGGGGCATGCGCGGCCGGCGTTTGCCACCACCATCGGCGTCGTGGCAACTGACGCGATCCTGACCAAGGCGCAGTGTGCCAAGGTGGCGGGCATCGCCCATGACGGCATGGCGCGCGCCATCCGTCCGGTCCACACCATGTTCGACGGCGACACCGTGTTCACCTTGGCTACGGGTGACCGCGGCGTGCCAGATCCGCTGGCATTCCACGCATTGCTGGATGCCGCAGGGGACTGCTTCACCCGCGCGATCGGCAGGGCGATGCTCGAGGCGGTGAGTGTCGAGACCCCGGCCGGTCGGTGGCGGTCCTACCGGGACGCCTTCCCCTCAGCCTTCTTGGGTGTCCCTCTGCGCATGTCACCGTCTGCCCACCACCGTCGCGCGTCCCCGACCAGCTCGGCAACTGATGGTGCCTGAGGGGGGCCAAAGACCGGCATTCAATGATCACCGCGTAGGGCACCGTTTTCTTCCCACCTAGGGGTGGGTGCGGCCGTCGATCTTGAACGACCGCACATCGGCTACTTGTGAGGTCGTGTTTTGTCGACCGTCCCCCGTCCCGATTGCCGAACCTTGGGTTCTCACGGTGATCGCAACACCTGAATGATTCGAGGGTGTTGATGACCAGATTCTCTGACTGGATGATTGCCGAGAACCTGCAGGTGTTCTGGGCGGCGATGCAGCGTGGTGAGTTCATCACCGACGCCGCCGAGCAGGCTGGGACGTATCGGAAGAAAGGCGCCCGCTTGCTCGTGGCGTCTGGCGGGGTCCGGCCGCGCCGGGGCCGTGACTTGAAGGGCCGCTGCCTGTCGTTTTTGGAGCGGGAGGAGATCGCGCTGGGTCGCGCAACGGGTGAGTCGTTGCGGTCGATCGCTGCTCGCCTTGGGCGCAGTCCCTCGACGATCTGCCGGGAGCTGGTCCGCAATCATGATCCGAGTCGGGGCTACCGGGCGACGACGGCGCACGCGTTGGCCTATGACCGTGCCTCCCGGCCCAAGCCGGCCAAGCTGCACTCCAACACGGTGCTGCGTGGCAGGGTCGAGGATGATCTGGAGAAGAAGTACTCCCCGGAGCAGATCGCTGGCCGGCTGCGGGCTGATTTCCCTGACGACCCGGAGATGTGGGTGTCGACCGAGACGATCTACCAGTCGCTGTATGTGCAGTCCCGTGGGGCGCTCAAGCGGGAGCTGACGGCGTGTTTGCGCACCGGGCGGGCGGTGCGGCGTCCGAGCCGCAAGGTTGGGCAGCGTAAGAACCGGATCCCGAACATGATCAACATCAGCGAGCGTCCACCCGAGGTGGAAGACCGCGCAGTGCCCGGAAACTGGGAAGGGGATTTGATCATCGGCAAGCAGAACCAGACCGCGATCGGGACCCTGGTAGAGCGCAGCACCGGCTACGTGATGCTGCTGCACCTACCCGAGGGGTACAAGCCCGAGCAGGTCCGCGACGCCCTTGCCGCGAAGATCAAGACCCTGCCCGATTCGCTACGCCTGTCGCTGACCTGGGACCAAGGTCCGGAGATGCGCGACTGGAAACACGTCTCGGTCGACGCGGGCATCGACATCTACTTCTGCGACCCCCACTCACCCTGGCAACGGGGCACCAACGAGAACACCAACGGCCTGCTGCGGCAGTACTTCCCAAAGGGCACCGACCTGGCCGTGCACAGCAGCGACGACCTCGAGTGGGTCGCCGCCGAGCTCAACGACCGGCCCCGCAAACGACTAGCGTTCAAGAAACCGATCGAACTGATCGGCGACCTCCTGTTGCGATGACCGCCAGAATCCGCCGATCGGCTATCGGACAGCCTGGTCCGGTCATCGTTGGGCTTACGGAAAGTCGGCCGAGGTCTATCCGAGGATCCGCTCGCCTGGCGCGCGCGGGCTTTCGCGTTGCTGTGTTGGGATGTTAAGGGTGTGGGGTGGCCCCAAACGCTGGGTGACGGGCTCGACTGTTGGTCGACCGTGAGCTCAACCCCCTCATTTGGCTGGTCGGCTACTGTCCCCGGGCGCCACCAGTCAGGAACTTTGGCTGATCCGAAGTGCCGATGTGCGGGGCAGGTCGGCTGGGTTGGATTCTTGAGTGCTGAACTCGATTCCTCAGATCTTCGCGTTGATGGACTGCAGGCCCGAGTCCTCGCGGGTGCCGCCCATGCCGTCACCCACCGTCCGGTAGTCCTCGATCCACTCGATCTTGTGGAGATACTTGACCATCTTGTAGCCGAGGATGGACTCGACCCGTAGGCGTAACGGTGCGCCGAACGTCGGTGGTAAGGGTCTGTTGTTCATGTCGAACGCCAGGATCGTCTCGTCCTCATACACCAGGTCCTTGGGCAGGCAGGTGTAGTAAGGCTCGAGCGGGCGACCGTCATACATCGTTTGTGCCGTGCCGTAAGAGGTCAGCATCAAGTAGTTGGCGTTCTCCTTGGGCTCCACCAGGGCCAGCACGTCGGAGAGCTTGACGCCCCCCCACTTGGCGATGCCGGTCCAGCCCTGCACGCAGGTGTGCAGGGTGATCTGCTCCTGGCGCGGCATGTCGCGCAGGTCGTCCATCGTCAGCTGGATGGTCTTGTCCGTCAGGCCGCCGACCTCGAGCTGGAAGCCCTGCCAGCCGTTCTGTCGCAGCGCCTCCCATTCGGGGGACTCCTCGGGCGTCGGGTGGTAGCCGTTGGACCAGTGGTACGGGGAGATGTCCGCCTCTGTGTAGTGTCCCCGCTGCTTGGACTTCAGGCGGTTGACGAAAAGCGCGCGGATTGGCTCTTCGAGGGTGTTGAGCAGGACCTGGGTGCGGCGCGGGTCCTTGTGACTCCAGTAGGACAGCCAGAGCCAGAGGGCGATGACCGCGGCGATCGTGGTCAGCATGATCACCAGGCCCACGGCGAACCTGTTCGGCAGGTACTGACCGAACACCATGTGGGTGACGT
>DATCNE010000370.1:0-2629 GCA_036565395.1 Dermatophilaceae bacterium | reverse complement strand
GCCCTCCTTGAGGTCGTAACAGGATCCGTGGTGCGTCGCTGCGGGGTCAACGCCGGGCCGCTTGTTTTTGTGCCCGCTTGCGGGGCGGATTGTGCCCTATCTGGCTCCCCGTGTCACTTTTGGGGTCTCAGCCACCGCGGGAAGCGTGTCTGAAGGGTGCTCGTCAACCATGTCAGCGCAGGGGCGCCAGCGCCTCGAGACGGGCAAGCAACGGTGCATGTATGCCGGGTCCGGCTGCCACCACGGCCGCCCGGCCGGGGGCCATTTCGTGCAGACCCGTCACCAGTGCGCCGGACTCGGTGGCGATGATCCAGCCCGCCGCGAGATCCCAGGGGTTGAGGCCTGACTCGTAGTACGCGTCGACCGTCCCAGACGCGACAGCGCACAGATCCAGCGCCGCGCTGCCGGCGCGACGGATGTCCCGGATCTCGGGCAGGATCGCTGCGAGCACCTCACCCTGGCGGGCGCGCACCTCCGGCACGTAGCCGAAGCCGGTCGCGACCAGCGACTGGAGGAGGACATCGACGTTGTTGACCCTGATTTCAGTGTCTCCGTCGGCCACCCTGACTTGGGCACCACCGTGCAACCGGGCATGGAAGATCTCTCCAGTCAGGGGGTTGCAGACGGCTCCGGCGACCGGTTGCCACTGCCCGGCCGCCGTGGGGTCACCGATGACGGCGGCCACCGAGACGCAGTAGGCGGGGATCTCATAGAGGTAGTTGACGGTCCCGTCGATCGGGTCGATGACCCACGTGATGCCGGAGGTTCCAGCCGATGCCCCGTCCTCCTCACCGAGAACTGCGTCATCGGGCCGGGCGCCCAGCAGCCGGCGTCGCAGGAGCGCTTCGGACCGTTGGTCCATCACGGTCACGATGTCGTTGACGCTGGTCTTGGTGTCCAGCACTCCAAGGCCGCGCGGGCGTTCGTCGACGATGAACCGCCCTGCCTCTCGGGCCGCAGTGACCGCCAGCTCCTCGAGCTCGCGAATGAGCTGCTCGGAAAGGCCCTCGCCCGACAACCGCACGTCGACGGACATCAGTCGGACCCGCAGAGCGCGGGGCGGGCTGCCCTGAGGTTGGGACAGCAACCCGGGCGGCATACGGGCGGGAACACCTCGTTGCCGGGCCAGGAAGGAGAGACGACCGGTGCGAGGCTGCGGGACTGCGCGGCTCGCTCGAGCGTCAGGTCGACCAGGCCCGAGATGAACTCGGGGTCACTGCCAACGGTGGGCACCCGCACCATCTCCAGGCCCACGGCCGCAGCTGTCTGCGCGGCTTCGGTGTCGAGGTCGAACCTGACCTCCATATGGTCCGAGACGAACCCGATCGGTGCCACGACAACGGTCCTGACCCCGTCGCTGGCCATAGCCCGGAGCGCATCGTTGACGTCCGGCTCGAGCCAGGGCTGCGTGGGAAGGCCGGAGCGGGAGCAGTAGACAAGCTCGTGGTCCAGGTCTCGGCTCAGCGTCGCGTTGACCTCGTCGGTGATGGCTGCAGCCAATGCCAGGTGCTGGCGGCGGTACGTGTTGCCCTCGCCGTCGCCCGGGCCAGAGGTGTCGTCCATGCCCTCGGGGATCGAGTGGGTGACGAAGACCAGACGGACCTCATCATCGGGGCGCTTCCCTTCGGATCTCCGCGCCAGGGCTCGCACGGCTTCGGTCACCTGCCGCGCGTTGGCGCGCGAGAACCCGGGGTGGTTGAAGTAGGGCCGCACCTTGTCGACCTCAATCTCGCGTCCCTCATCGGCCAGGGTCGCAACCGCAGCGGCAAGATCCTCGCGGTACTGACGACACGAGGAGTAGCCGGTGTACGCGCTGGTCACAATGGTGACCAGCCGGCGCATACCAGCCTCGTGGGCCTCGCGCAGCGTCTCGGTGAGGAAGGGGTCGAAGTTGCGGTTGCCCCACAGCAGCGGCGTCGTGATCTCACGTCGGTCCAGCTCTGTGCGCAGGGCGGCCAGCACGACGCGGTTCTGGTCGTTGATGGGACTCTTGCCGCCGAAAGAGTAGTAGTGCTCGGCCACCGCAGTGAGCCGTTCGTCAGGGATGCCACGTCCCGCGGTCACGTTGCGCAGGAAGGGCATGACGTCATCTGGACTCTCGGGTCCGCCGAACGACAGCAGTAGGATGCCGTCATACGGGTCCAGCGGGTTGAGGTCGGACTCAGCGGGGGGTGAGGTCACCGGCATCCTCCGGTTTGCAGGGGTTCTGCGGCGACAAGGTCGTCGCCGCGGCAACATGATCATCGCCAAAAGTACCCTCGCGGCGTGGCCTGCACCCGCGCGGGCGGTGAAGATGGCAGAGTCTGTTGTTGTTGGGCGAGTCAGGAGATGGCGATGCGAGACCTGCAACTCATTGGAGTGCATGAGGACGGTGAGCACCTGCTGCTCAGCGGAGCCGATGACGCGCGTTTCCGGATGCCTGTCGACGAGGCGTTACGTGCCGCCATCCGGCGCGATCGGCCACGCCTGGGGCAGCTGCAGATCGAGGTCGACGGCGGGCTCCGGCCGCGCGATGTCCAAGCCCTGATCCGGGCTGGTGCCTCTGCCGACGAAGCTGCCACCCGCGCAGGCTGGTCGGTTGAGAAGGTCCACCGCTACGAGGGCCCGATCCTCGCCGAGCGTGAGCACG
>DATCNE010000369.1:0-5814 GCA_036565395.1 Dermatophilaceae bacterium | reverse complement strand
GACACCTGAGTCGGTCCAGCTCACGCCCTCGTCGTAGCTCACATAGAAACGCACGTGCTCGTGCGAACCCTGTGAGCACAGATTGCCGGAGTAGCCGAAGGGACGCCGGATCTCCAGGGTCGCCTCCAGCCGGTCCCGTTCCGGGCTGAAGGAGACGCAGGACAACGCCTCGAACGTCGTATCGCCCTGCTTCTCGAGTTGGGTCGGAAACCCAAGGGTGGGCAACGTCCCGAAGTAGTTCGGGTTTGCTGCGAGCAGTGAGTGGAAGTGGCTGCGCTCGTGCGCCACCTCGAAATTGGCTGACGGTTTTCTCGTACGTGTTGGCATGTCCGCTCCTTGGTTCACGCGCGCCGCGCATCGATGGCGCCAGCGCGCAACGATTCATATACGACGAGGAGGCAGGGGCGAAGTCCGGTGATACCGGTTCTTCGATCTTGATGGGCTACTGGCTGGCAGGTGCCGGCTCCCGGTGCAGGTGCAGGTGCAGGTGGGACGCGGGCCCTACGAACATGCGGGCGTGATCACTGTGTCTCAGTTCTTGTCTCATTCGTCGTCGTCCGCGCGGGTTCGGCGACAGTCGCGATGGGCTCGTTGAGCACGTGGCGGACGCTGACGACCATGTCTGAACCCTGGTTCGCAGAACTCGAAAGCGTGTGTGGGTGAAAGTCCACCGTGGGTTCAAATCCCACCGCCACCGCCGTTTCTGAGCACGAATTCGTGCTCAGCACGCCGCCCCGGGCAGTCAGCCCGGGGCGGCGTTTCGGGCCCTAGTCTCAGTTCTAGTCTCATTTGGCTCCGCGCCGGCGCTACTTTTCACGCGCCCAGCGCTCAACCCCCCCGGCCGAGCTGAGAGGGGCGAGCGTCCAACAAGGTGAGGCGGCTACTTGGCGGAAGCCATCGCTTGGTCACCCCAGAGCAGGCCCCCGACTCGGGTCGCGATATCCCGGCGAATCGGGTCGGCCATGTGTGCGTAACGCTGCGCCATGGCGGGGTTGGACCAGCCCATCAGGCCCATCATCGTCTGTTCGCTGACGCCGAGCAGGAGAAGAACTGTCGCAGCGGTATGGCGTGCGTCGTGAAGGCGTCCGTCGCGGATGCCGGCGTCCTTGAGCAGCCTCTTCCACTGCCCCCAGTCGGTCCGGGGGTTGAGCGGAGCACCGGTCGGCGTGGCGAACAGCCAGTCCCCCGTCCTCCCAGATCTGCCCCGCTTGCAGACGCTCCTGGTTCTGCTTGGCGCGGTGTTCCTTGAGCAGATCGGACAGAGAGTCCGGCAGGCCGACATACCGGCGTCCCGCGCGTGACTTCGTGGTGTCGGTCTCCGGTCGTGTCTGGACGCGCTGGGGGCAGTGGCCGGCATACTTTCGGTCGCACTTGCCTGCGCAGCCATGCTCGTACTGCGGTCGCAACCGGCCGCGCCGGATTGCCAGCGTCTGGGTCCTGAAGTCGACGTCCGACCACTTCAAACCCAAGGCTTCTCCTTGCCGGAGTCCGAGTGCCAACGCGATAGCCCACCTCGCGCCGTTTCGAGTTTGCGTCGCAGTACGGAAGAGGCGCTGGATCTCATCGACGTTGTACGGCTCGACCTCGTCCTCATCGACGCGCTGCGTCCTCGCCAACGTCGCGGGGTTCTTCGCGAGATAGCCGCGGCGAACCGCTTCGTTCAGCGCCGTGCGAACGGTGCGGTGGACCTGATGCGCCGTCGCCGGCTTCGTCAGCGTGCCGCCCTTGGTCCTCTTCAGGAGCATGTCTTGGTAGAGCTTCTCCAGGTGCTCCGGCCGCAGCTCGGTGAGCTTGTGGTTGCCGACCCCCGGGATCAAGTGGTGGTTCACTGCGACCCGGTAGCCCGCGAGCGTGTTGACCTTCACAAAGGGCGCAGCGATGTTCTCCAGCCAGTGAGTCAGCCACTCTTCCACCGTCCACTTCTCCCCTGGCTTGAGCAGTGAACCGGTGTTCCGGCCCTGTTCAAGGTCCCTGACCTTTTCGGCGACGATGGACTTGTGCCGGGACATGACATGACGCCGATCTGGGTGTCCGTCAGGTCGGACACCAACCGTCACCCGCCCGTGCCAGTAGCCATCGTTGCCTTCGTAGATCGTTGATCGACCGTTGGCCTGGCGGCCGGCCTTCTCGCGCGCCATTGCTGAGCTCAGGTTGCGATGTCTGGGTGGGACTCTCGCAGCTGGCTCAGGAAGTTCTCCAGAGCGTCAAGCGGGATCCGGCGAAGTCGGCCGATGCGGACGGACTCGACGGCGCCGCCCTTGACCAAGGCGTACATCAACGTCCGGCCGATGCAGAGCCGGTCGGCCGCTTCCTCGATGGTGAGAACGAGATGCTCTCCTGTTGTTGTTGTCATGGTTCCTCCCGGGTCATTCGGCGCCTTCAATGTTCGCCCTTGTGCGTTCACTACTCAACGGCTACGGTCCGGCGGGGGCACCATGAGTTGCTGAGCATTCGGGTGGCGGTCTTGGGGTTGGGGTAACCCCGGCGGACCGACCCGGACGACATCGCCAGCACGAACCACTGGTTCGCCCGCAGGAACCCGAAGCTCGAGTCTCGGCTGTAGCACGGATCAGCAACTCACCACCTGCCGCGCCCATCAGCGCCGCGAGTACCCCGATCAGCACATCCGCGATTGCAACCAGCAGCACAGCCAGCACCCGATACTGGATCGCCGATCGCATCCGCGTCGCCCAGACCACGCCGTCCCACGCCCACACCAGGCTCCCGGCGAGCAGGTTCGCCGCCACGAACCAGTGCGGCGCCACGTCCGACCATTGCACCGAGAACAGCCGCGCCGACAGAGCTGTCCGGACCGACATCAGGCTCATCGCCTTGTTCATGATCACCGCCTGCAATGCGACGAACCCGAACACCCCGATCAGTAGCGGCAACCGGAACTCCGCCCCTCCCAGACCGATCGTCCCGCCCAGCACACCGATCAACGCGCCAGCGATGACCGCCCGATGGCAACGACTGGGTGGCCTGCCGGTCCCCGCCCGCAGCCGTAGCCGACGTGGCGCGCAAGATCGACTACGCCGACGACCACCGGCGAGCCTCACCCCTCGACACCACTGTCCGCTTGCGAAGTTATCCGGTGGCTATGGTTCTCGCCGAGATGCTCCTTGTGACGAGTGTCGCAACGATCATCCAAGACGCAGCCTCCGCGGCCGGGTCTCTGTTTCACCAGGGCGGATCCTCTTGTTGGCCTGACCCGCCTTGTCCGCCTGGACCTCGCCCTCAGACAACCCCTTCGATCTATTACACGTCTGGCACCTCAGGTTTTCTCAGTGGCAATGGTGCCCCGTCCGGGCGGTATGCCGTATGGCTCGGTCGACTCACGCCCGACGCCGAGGACACGCGAATGAGGGCCGTGCCTGTGACGATGTCGATCCGCCGGATGAGCCTGGGGGCCGGGTACCGGTACCTCATGTCGTCGGTCGCGCGGGCCGACGGGCCCGGTCATGCGGCGTCGGCGTTGACCCGGGTACTACGCCGAGTCCGGGACCCCGCCGGGTCGGTTCCTCGGTCAGGGACTCGCTGGTCTTAACAACGGCAAAGGCGTCATGGTCGGCTCCACTGTGACTGAGGAGTACCTGTTCCGGATGCTCGGGATGCTGCAGGACCCGATCACGGGGGAGCAGTTGGGCCGGTCCCCGCGACGGGGCGGCACGGCATACATCGACTCCCGCGGTGTGACGCGCAAGGCGCCGCTGCCGGTGGCCGGGTTCGACCTGACCTTCAGCGCCCCGAAGTCTGTGAGTGTGGTGTGGGCGGTCGCCGGCGAGGCGACGCAGGGGCTGATCTATGCCGCTCATCAGCGCGCGCTGGAGCACGTGATCGCCTATGCGGAGGAGCGCGTGTTCTCCTCCCGGTCGGGCAGGGGTGGGGACAAGAAACCAGAAACAGTTGGAGGCAACGATAGGCCGCAAGAGTCTCATTGCGCTCGCGGATGCGGATGAATGGCTGGCCATGTTGCAGCGGCCAGGACTCGTCTCGCAGATCGCGGCGGCGCCACGGTACGAACCCGCGTCCTGATAGGCGGAAATGATGGTCATTCGGTCCCTCGCAGACTTCAATGGAGCTCCCTGGGCGGTGTGGTCGATGGCTAGACACCGACACCGTCACCGTCCAGGACTTCATGCTCCGGCTCGACACGACGAGCAAGGGGTGGGGACTTTTAGTTGGCCACCAGCGGGGACTTTCTCCTGGCCACCAGTGGGGACTTTCTCATGGCCATGGACACGGACTTTCGGGAAACATCGGTCAGGAGCCAGGTTGTGGCGGATCTCAGGGAGTTGGAGTAGTCGGCGCCAGCCGTGGCGTCGCTCAACAGCGCGTGCATCGCAGCCACCAGTCCCAAAGCAGCGGAGAGTCTTCTAGAGGTGACCCAGCTGCTTGCGGGCCAGCGCCGCGGCGTCGGCGTGCCCGGAGTCGATCGCCAGCTGATAGGCCGCGACCGCCCCGGTCGGGTCGCCCTGCTGCTCGCGCAGCACCCCCAGGTTGAACGCCGCCTTCGGCGCCAGGTCGGCGTGCCCGGAGTCGATCGCCACCCGAAAGGCCGCGGCCGCCCCGGTCGGGTCGCCCTGCTCCGCGCGCAGCAACCCCAGGTTGTACGCCGCCTTCGGCCCCTGGTCGGGGTGCCCGGAGTCGATCGCCAGCTGATAAGCCGCGACCGCCCCGGCCGGGTCGCCCTGCTCCTCGCGCAGCACCCCAAGGTTGAACGCCGCCGCCGGCGCTTCGTCGGCGTGCCCGGAGTCGATCGCCAGCTGAAAGGCCGCAGCCGCACCGACAGGGTCAATCTTGACGCCATGTCGACTGTAAGGATCTGGACCCGTCAGGATCTGGGCCCGATCCCGAGCGAGGCTCAGTGCCGAGCCGGCAGCCGTGAACTTTTGGCGTGCCTCCTTCATCGACTGTTGGACCGTGTCCCCCGGCGATAGGTGGGCGCCGATGGTGGCGTCCCACCGCTTGCAGGCCGTCAAGAGCGTCTGGGAGATGGGGTCCCCAGGCTGAAGCTTTACGTCGAGAAGTGCAGATAGGGCCGCTGCTGCGTCGTCGTACCTCTTGGAGGCCTTGTCCATCGCGGATACGGCACCGAGGGTTCTGCCTTCGAGCCTGAAGTATCTGCCGACGAGCACCCTGAACCCGAAGACGACAAGGACGACTACGACGGCTGCGGCGGTGGCGAGAATGTACGAAACCCTCATGATTTGATCCCCTCATCGCAGCAAAAAAAGCGACCGGTCCTCATGCCACAACTTCTTGTGCAGTTGCTCGCTTCGTACCCACGCCATGCCGAGGGCCCCAGAATAGCGCCGACTGCTTGAGTGACGTCATGATTGCGGCGATGCCCGATAGCCGAACGATGACCGGACTCATCGGAGCCAAACATCGTGCCCGCTGGACGATCCATATATTGGCTCAGGAGTTCTCAACGACGTACTCCTCCGGGTCGATGTCCTCGCCGGTGACCCCACGGGCTGCGCAGTGTTCCGTGTGGTTGCGACCCACTGCGCACCAAGGCGCGACCTGCGCGCCTCGTGGCTGTGCTCGCGGAAGTCAGGATGGCGTCGCGTTCCTCTTCCGACAGACGGGCGTCATTGGTTTCCTCGGGCGCTGCATCGCTGTCTGTCTTAAGCAAGATTGGTAAGAGATCTCCTCCCGGCGCTCGCATGGAGAATGTCCCGAGTTCCGTGGAACTTCGGTGGCGGCCCGATGATCATCAGGCTGCGTTCACGGTTTCATCATGACGGTCGGCACCGACAGTCTGCTCGGCGACATGCCGCTGGAGGGCGGCTCGCAGCGTTGGCAGGT
>DATCNE010000368.1:0-1835 GCA_036565395.1 Dermatophilaceae bacterium | reverse complement strand
ACTGACCAAGAGGTCACGGACGGTCGAGTCGTCCCGGACGGATCCGATGAACTGAGCCATGATGCCCAGCCCGCCACTACGGGTGACGGCCCCCTCGGCTGCAGACAGATCCCCGCTGACGATGCGCGAGAGCGTCGTCTTCCCAACGCCGTTGGGGCCGATGAGGGCCACTTTCGCCCCCTCGCCCACGCGAAGGCTCACTCCGGCCAGGAGCGGACGCCCATCGGGCAGGACGAAACTGACGGCATTGACATCTACGTGACCCACAACGGACCACTTTGACGCATGAGACCACCGCTCGTCACCTTGTTAAGGACCGAGGCCCCCAAGGTCTGGCCTCAAGCGAGTACGGTCCGGCTCCACAGATCCACCAGCAGGGCCTCGTATCGCGCCGGTGTCCAGCCCCGCTGTTGCAGAAGCAGCCAGTACTCGGCTGCATTGGTCGACCACACCAGGTCCGCCACCTCCTCGTTGGTCAGGTCATCACGCAGCTCGCCGGTCGAACGCAGGTCGGCCGCGAAGAGAAGCATGTTGGCCGCCCTCCTTGTCACCAACCGCCGCCACGTCGCGGCGCACTCAGCATCGGTCTCGCCCGCTTTGTGCAGAGCCTCCTGCAACGTCGCGATCCGAGGGACCAGCCCGGCCACCGCTGCGGCGTAGATCTCGATCTTTCCCCGGGCCGTCGGTGTGTTGCCGATCGCCTGGACGTAGTCGCGCTGGTCTGTCGCCACCGGCTCGTCGGCCCCACCGAGCACCATGTCGATGACGGCCAGCACCAGCTCCGGTTTGCGCCCGACCGAGGCGTAAACCGTGTCCACCGCCACCCCCGCCAAGGCGGCGATGTCAGCGACCGTCGAAGCGGCATACCCCTTGTCCTGCAACAGGTCACTCGCGGCGGCCAAGATGGACAACCGGGTGGCGCGCGCCTGCTCAAGGCGCTGCGGGGAACGGTAGCCGCGGGTCTTGACCTGCTTCGCCACGCGTTCTAGCCTAGCAGTATTCGTCCGAAGTCGTTTCGGGTGAATTGTGGCAGGAGATGACCATGGCAGATCTCACCACCGAGACGCAGCCGCTGAGCGCGTTCTATCGTCCGGCCGGCTCCGCGCCCGCGACCTGGGCGATGGGCTCCCTGTTCGAGCAGATACTCAGCGCGGCCGAAACGGGTGGAGCCCTGGGCATGGCGCTGGTCACCCAGCCACCCGGCATCGCCACCCCGCTGCACCGGCACACCCGCGAGTCGGAGGCGTTCTTCCTCCTCAACGGGTCGATGACCTACCGCGCCGGCGACGAGACGTTCCACCTTGCTTCCGGAGACTTCATCTGGCTCCCCTCCGGTCTGCCGCATGCGTTTCGCGTGACCGGCTCGACGCCCGTGCGCTTCCTGGGTTTCAGTTCCCCCGGGGGCCTCATGGCCCTGTACGACGAGGTCGGTATCCCTGCCCTTGAGCGCCGGCTCCCGGGCGATGATGGCCTGACGATGGCCGCGGAGATCGCCCGATGGAACGAGATCGGTCCCCGCTACGGCCTGCAGGTCGTCGGCCCTCCCTTGCCCGAGGGTGCCTGATCAGTACGGCGATGGAGCGGAGCCGGGGCCCCGAGTGCAGGCTCCCAGTCAGTCTCCGACGATCCGTCTGACACGCGACTCTTTATGGCGAGTGCTCAGCTCCCCATCGGGCGGGTAGGTGACCTCCTCAAGACACAGCCCATGTGCCGGCATCACCACGACAGCCGGATGACGGCGTCCGGCAACGAGAACCTGGGCCGGCCACTCGACTGGCCGGCGCCCCTCCCCGACCGGGATCACCGCCCCCACCAGCGCGCGGACCATCGAGCGA
>DATCNE010000367.1:0-6369 GCA_036565395.1 Dermatophilaceae bacterium | reverse complement strand
GGGGGTCGAGGGCGGCGGTCAGCACGGCGCCGGACTCGGGGTCGAGCTGGCCGCTGATCGCGACCATGCCGTTGGCCAGTGGGCACAGTTTCAGTGAGCTGAGCGATCGCAGGGCGGTTTCGTTGCGTTCCAGGGACCGGTCGGCCCCGACCAGGGCCATCAGGGTGCGGCCGACGGCGATGACGTGGCGGTCGTACCGGTCTGGGCCATCAACGTCAGGGAGGCGAGGGCTTCTTCACGTTTGCCCGGCTCGAGGGCGTGTTCGACCTGGCCGAGCTGACGCAGCGCGGTCATCGCCTTACGCACGGTCAGCGTGCCACCGGAGACGGCGGCGGCCAGCACCTGGTTCTTGGGCAGGGCACACAGCCGGGCCAGGTCCACGGTGCGGGCGGCGTCGGCCGGCTCGAGGTGGAAGCTGTTCGCCAGCAGCCAGTCGGTCGAGGAAGCCGAGTGGGACTCTGAGACGACCCCGCGGGACTCGGCCTCCTGGACCAGGCCGACCCGGGCGCAGTCGAGCTGGACGGCCAGCGCGTCCATCGCGGCGGCGATGTCGGCGAACCCGTCGTTGCCGGTACGCCAGAGCTCTGAGGGGAGCTTGGCCAGCTGCTCGGTGGCCGCAGCAAGGAACCCGATCGGGCCCTCAGATGCGGTGTTCTCGAACATGTGTCCTAGTGTACGTGAGGGGACCGACAGACTAACGAAGGAGCACCACCAGCTGGGTGAGGAGCGGTGCCACGATCAGCGCCGGCAACAGATCACCCACTGGAATCTCACGAATCCGTAGCAGCCGGAACGCAATTCCCACCAACAGCAGGCCCCCAGTGGCCGTGAGTGCGGCGATGTGGGCATCCGGCATCAGCGAGCCCATCACGACACCCAACGCTGTCAGCAGGCCCTGCACGACCGCCACGGATACTGCCGAAAGCAGGACGCCGATGCCGAACGATGAGGCGAAGGCCACGGCGGCGAAGCCGTCGAGGACCGACTTCAAGGTCAGCTGGTCGATGCCGTTGCCCAGCCCGTCGGACAACGATCCGAGGATGGTCAGTGGTCCCACACAGAACAGCAGTGACGCGCTGAGCCAGCCCTCGATGAAGCGTTCACGGGCCGCATGGTTCTGACCTGTCTCCTCGGCCCCCACGAGTTTCGGGCGGCGCGCAAGTCGAGCCTGGATGGCGCCGGCCAGACTCTCCAGACGACCTTCGATCCGCATCAGCGAACCGGAGATGCCGCCGATCAGCAGGCTGCCGAGAACGATAAGCACCGGGGCACCCGATCCCACTGCGGCCGTCAGGGACGCGTCGGTCACTTTGGCTGCAGACAGGCCCGCCATGAGCAGGACCGTGAGCCCCAGACAGTCGGTGACCACAGACCGAGTCCGCTCGGAGAGCCGGTGACCCACCGCCATACCGAGCAGCGACCCGACAACAATCGTTCCCACGTTGATGACTGTCCCGAGACCGGGGAAGGCGCCGTCCATGCGCGCCACTGTAGGGGGACGCCCCGGCACTCCCGTGGGGGACAGGCTCGGATGGCAGGCAATCCAGATGAGTTCTCGGGGTACTTACACAGACCTGGCCGAATGCGCCTACGCTATCGGCGTCACTCCTCCTTTACCGGACTGTGACCTTCGGTCGGGGGCCCGGAGCCATTGCCGTGTCATCGATGGAGGAGATCGTGTCCCGACCCCAGTTCACCGTCCGCCAGGTGACTCCTGAGCTCGAACCCGACTTCACGGTCCTTTGGACCACCGCACTCCTGGCGGCAGGTGCCACCCTGGCGGCACGCCCGGTCTCCAAGGAACGGGTCGCCGTGGCTCTTGCCCGCGATGACGTGCATGCCTACCTCGCCTCCGCGGAGGGCCAGCCGGTCGGCTTCATCGTGCTGATTAGTAGCCCGCTGTCATTCATGACCGAGGCGTCGTGCGTCTCGATCGACCAGATCTTCGTTGTCCCTGAAGCCCGCCGAAGCGGTGTCGCCCGCGCTCTGCTCAGCGTTGCCGCGACGTATGCCGACCGCCTCGGTGCCGACCAGATCGCCTGCTCGGTGCCAGCCCAGGTCCGCGACGCGAACCGCTTCTTTGTGCGGCTGGGCTTCTCGCCCGACGTTGTGCGGCGCGTGACCACCACGTCCGCTCTGCGCCGCAAGCTCACCACAGGCGAAGAGCCGCATCCGGCGCTCGACCGTTTGTTGCAGCGTCGTCGCTCGCTTCGGGCGCAGGCGACTCGCGCTGCCGAGCTCATCCGCCACTGACCCCCGCTTCTGACCGCCGCTGCTGACCCCCGCTGTTGGGCCTCAGGCGCCCGGGGGCTTCGGCCGGATCAGACAGGTGATCCGTGAGGTGCACACCCGGTTGTCGTTCTCGTCGGTGATCACCACTTCGTAGGCCGCCAGGGTGTTGCCCAGCGACAGAGCCGTCGCCACGCCGGTGACGAACCCTTCCCGGGCCGCGCGGTGATGAGTGGCGTTTATGTCCACGCCGACCGCGATCCGTCCCTCGCCGGCATGCAGCACGGCCGCGATGGACCCCAGGGTCTCGGCGAGCACCACGCTCGCGCCCCCGTGCAACAGCCCGTACGGCTGGGTGTTTCCGGCGACCGGCATCCGGCCGACGACCCGCTGGGGTGAGGCCTCGAGGAACTCGATCCCCATCTTCTCCCCGAGTGTGCCGCCGTTCATCGCGTTCAGTCCCTTGAGAAGCTGCTCCTGCTTGTCGCCCATCAACCTGCCCATCGCTCTGTTGGCTAACTCTGTGTCCGGTCGTGGCCCTAGGCTGCCATGCGTGAGCCGACTCCTGCTTCTCGACGGTCATTCGTTGGCTTATCGAGCGTTCTTTGCACTCCCGGTGGCCAACTTCGCCACCAGCACCGGTCAGCCGACCAACGCGGTCTATGGCTTCACCTCGATGCTGATCAACGTTCTGCGCGACGAGAAGCCGACCCACATCGCGGTGGCCTTCGACGTCAGCCGCCAGACGTTCCGCATGGCCGAGTATGCCGAGTACAAGGCCGGCCGATCTGCCACGCCTGACGAGTTCAAGGGTCAGATCTCGTTGCTGCACGAAGTGCTCGACGCGCTGCGGATCCCACACGTCGAGGTCGAGGGTTTCGAGGCGGATGACGTGCTCGCGACCCTGACGACGGCGGCCATCGAGCGGGCAGGCATCGACGAGGTGCTCGTCTGCTCCGGCGACCGCGACACGTTCCAGCTGGTGACCGACCGGGTGACTGTCCTCTACCCGGTCAAGGGTGTCTCCGAGCTGGCCCGCATGACCCCGGCCACCGTTGAGAAGAAGTATGGCGTTCCACCCCAGCGTTACAGCGATCTTGCGGCCCTGGTGGGTGAGTCCTCCGACAATCTGCCGGGCGTCCCCGGCGTCGGTCCCAAGACCGCCGCCAAGTGGATCCAGCAGTATGGCGATCTCACCGGTGTGGTCGCCAACATCGCTGACATCCCTGGCAAGGCGGGTCAGTCGCTGCGCGACAACGTCGATCTCGTCCTTCGCAACCTCCGGCTCAACCAGCTGATCCACGACGTCGCCGTCGATGTCACGGTTGACGATCTCGAGCGCAGGACGTGGGACCGCGAGGAGGTTCACCAGGTCTTTGACGGCCTGGAGTTCAGGGTCCTGCGCGACCGCCTCTTCTCGACCCTCGAAGCCGTTGAGGTCGAAGCAGACTCAGGCTTTGACCTCGACGGTTCGGTGCTGTCATCTGCCGAGGTGCCGGCCTGGCTGTCCGAGCACACTGCACCGGGGACGCGGGTGGGTGTCCACGTCGACGGCACATGGGCGCGGGGGACCGGCGACGCCCAGGCGCTGGCCATCGCGGCAGGGACCGGCGCAGCGGCATACATCGATCTGACCGCTCTGGACCCCACGGCGGAAGACGCGGTCGCGACCTGGCTGGCCGACACCGAACGGACCAAGGCTCTGCACGACGCCAAGGGTCCGATGCAGGCGCTCGCGGCCAGGGGTCTGTCGCTGGCGGGGCTGAGCAGCGACACCGCTCTGGCGGCCTACCTCGTGCGGCCGGACCAGCGGTCCTATGACCTGGCCGATCTGGTGCTGCGCCATCTCACGCGCGAGCTTCGCAACGACAGCGAGTCCGGCGGCCAGGGGCTGCTGGACTTCAGCGCCGACGGCGAGGCCGAGGCGCAGACGGCCATGGTGCGCGCCCGGGCGATCCTCGACCTGTCCGTGGCGTTGGACAACCAGCTCGAGGAGACAGGCGGCTCAAGCTTGCTCGCGCAGATCGAGCTGCCGCTGGTCGACGTGCTGGCCCGCATGGAGCGTGTCGGCATTGCTGCGGATGTCGCGGCGATGGAGGAGCTCGAGGCCGACTTCGCGGCCAAGGTGCGCGAAGCACAGGGCGACGCGTATGACGCGATCGGTGGCGAGCAGATCAACCTCGGCTCGCCCAAGCAGCTGCAGGTGGTGCTGTTCGACACCTTGGGTATGCCGAAAACCAAGAAGACCAAGACTGGTTACACGACGGACGCCGACGCCCTGACCGATCTCTACGCCAAGACCGAGCACCCCTTCCTCGAGGCGTTGCTGCGCCACCGTGATGCCACACGTCTGCGGGTGACCGTCGAGGGACTGCTCAAGTCGGTGGCCGACGACGGGCGCATCCACACGACCTACCAGCAGACGATCGCCGCAACCGGACGCTTGTCATCGACCGATCCGAACCTGCAGAACATCCCGATCCGCACCGAGGAGGGGCGGCGGATTCGCGAGGTCTTCGTTGTGGGACAAGGGTTTGAGTCGCTGATGTCGGCCGACTACAGCCAGATCGAGATGCGGATCATGGCGCACCTGTCAGGCGACGAGGGTCTCATCGAGGCGTTCAGGTCGGGGGAGGACCTGCACCGGTTCGTGGGCTCGCGGGTGTTCGGGGTCCCACCCGAGGACGTCACCTCGGCGATGCGCTCCAAGATCAAGGCGATGTCCTACGGCCTGGCCTACGGCCTCTCCGCGTTCGGGCTCTCGAAGCAGCTTGTGATCCCCACCGGTGAGGCCGCGACCCTGATGGACGAGTACTTCACCCGGTTCGGCGGCGTTCGCGACTATCTGCACGACGTCGTCGCCCAGGCGCGGGGGACCGGCTACACCGAGACGATGCTGGGCCGTCGGCGCTACCTGCCGGACCTGACCTCGGACAACCGCCAGCGTCGTGAAGCGGCTGAGCGGATGGCGCTGAACGCTCCGATCCAGGGCTCGGCGGCCGACATCATCAAGCTAGCCATGCTGCGTGTCGATGCCGCCCTGCGCGAGTCCGGTGCTTCCTCGCGGGTCCTGCTCCAGGTGCACGACGAGCTGGTCCTGGAGATCGCGCCGGGCGAGCGTGAGGCCGTCGAGGCGCTGGTCCGCAAGGAGATGGGCGCCGCTGTCGAGATGGATGTGCCGCTGGAGATCAGCGTCGGAGTCGGCGGGTCCTGGCACGACGCCGGCCACTGATGCTCCGCGCTGCTTCATCGCCACCGCGCCCGATTCGGCCCTCCGGCGACAGGCGTGACAAATTGATGTGACACTAATCACCCGCGGAGGTCCTCCCTAGGTTACTGTCCGGTAGGTCTGCTCTCACCCTAGGACGCGCCCGGCGCCCGCGAGGCAGGTCTTTCGTGAGGTGGACGATGCTCCGAACCCTGCTTTCAGGATTTGTGCTTGCGCTCTGCACTGCAGTTGTCTTGATGATCGGTGGTGGTTCCGAGCTTGAGCATGTGGCTCTGCTCGGCGCAGCCCTCGGCGGGGTGATCGGCCTGGTGCCGCATGACTCGCCTCTCGGGAAGCTGGGCGGTTTCGCCCTCGGTTTCGCGATGGCGTGGATGGCCTTCGCAGTCCGTGCGGCCGTGCTGCCGGACTCCACGACCGGACGGGCCGTGGCCGCATTCGTGGTGATTCTCATCCTTGGCGGGGCGGCTGCGATCAGCTCCGACAGGGTGCCGCTCTGGAGCAGCCTGGTTGGCGCCGCCGCGATGGTCGGCGCCTACGAAACGGCCTACACCAGCTCGCCCCCGACCTTCCTGACCACATCACCGCAGTCCGCGACCACGGTGCTTCTCGCTGCTGGATTCGGGTTCATCGGCACCACCGTCATCCACACGCTGATCAAGGGTGCCGGCGCCGCGCCCAGGCCCGGTCCGCGCGGCGAGCCCGCTGGTGACAAGGACACGCTCGATCGGCTCATGGCAGGAGAGACCAAATGAAGCGCATAAGCACCCTCGTCCGTATCGGAGCGGCGTTCGTCCTGGCCCCTGCGGTAATGGTTCTGGCCAGTGGCCCGGCTCTCGCCGTTAGCAGCGTGAGCGTCAGCAACACCGAGACCGTGCAAGCGCACCTCAACGCCGACGGCACAGTGCAAGACG
>DATCNE010000366.1:0-6903 GCA_036565395.1 Dermatophilaceae bacterium | reverse complement strand
CCGGCTGAATTCTCCGCCGACAGGCCGACCACGCTGCTGTTCGGCTCAGGGGGCAGGCCGGTTCTGACTGGTATTCTCAGGTGTGATCGGCGAGGAGTTCGCCAGCGTCCTCGCCCGTGCACAGCGCGGCGACGAGGCCGCTTTCGCGTCCTTGTGGCTTGACGTCAACCCGGCCCTGGTGAAGTACCTACGCGTCGTCGCACGAGAGGTGGACGATGAGGACGTCGCCGCCGAAACCTGGGTGACCGTGGTGAGGGGGTTGGCCCGCTTCCGCGGCGATGAGATGGCGTGGCGCGCCTGGGTGTTCACCACCGCGAGACGCCGGGGGATCGATGAGGGGCGCAGACGCACCCGGCGGCGGGCCGCCCTTGCGTCCCACGTGGCCGAGCTGGCCGACCCGGGGCGGCTGGCCCCACCCGACCCGGCCCAGGTCGTGCTGGAGAGCATGGACACCCAGGCGGCGTTGACGCTGGTCGCGCAGCTGTCGCCGTTGCAGGCCGAGGTCATCGCCCTACGGGTGATCGCCGGCCTGGATGTCGAGGCTGTCGCGCGGCTGGTCGGTCGCACTCCCGGCGCGGTTCGGGTGGCCGCTCATCGGGGGCTACGACGCCTCGCGCAGATTCTGGCCAGGCAGGGTGTAACGCTTTGAGCCGCCCGGACGCTTCGGAGGGTGATATGGCGAACTTCCTGAGGTCCCTCTCGGGTGGCCGTCCCTTCCAAGGGGACGATCACCTGGAGGCAATGCTGTCCGGGCAACCACTACCGGAGAACGCGGACGCAGAGCTGCACGGGGTCAACGAGCTCCTCACGGCCCTGCGGGCAGCGCCGGTGGATCCGGTCGAAAGGCCCGGTCAGGCCCGGGCGTTGGATGCCTACCGCGAGACGTTCGCCACGTCCGACCCCGCACACCAACGACGTAGGAGACCAGCGATGCTCAGCACACTTTTTGGCGCCAAGCTCGGCGCAGCCCTGGCGGCTGGAGCGTTCGGCTTCGGCGGCATCGCGGTCGCAGCGGCGGCCGGTGTCCTGCCCGACGCGGCGCAGAACTTTGCCCACAACACGGTCGGGGTCGTCCCGGCCGCCAACCACGGCAAGTCCGCCGATCACGTCAAGACTGCAGAGACCACCAAGGCGACCCCGGTCGGTCCCGATGCCACCGCCGAAGGTCACGCGGCTTTCGGTCTGTGCACCGCATGGACGCACGCCCAGACCAGCGGTAAAGCAGCAGAGAAGTCCATCGCTTTCCGAAACCTGGCCACCGCAGCCAAAGCGGACGGCGCGGATGCCGCGGGCGCCAAGGTCAAGATCGACGCGTACTGCGCCCTGGTGTCCAAACCAGCTGCGAACGGGACCGACACGGCAGCCAAGCCCGACACTGCCGGCAAGCCCGACACGGCTGGCAAGCCCGACACGGCTGGCAAGCCCAGCACGGCTGACAAGTCCGGCGTCACCCCCGGCACTCCGCCCAGCCGACCCTGACACCGCTGGCACCGCCCCCGTGCACGATTGAGCGGCCAAAGGGGGCGGTACCAGTGGCCGGTCCTTCGTTCCGTCGAGCGTTCTACGTCCGGTCGAGCGGCTCGTATGTCGCCAGGCTGGGTCCGCGCGTTGCCTGTAGCTCGCGGGCACCCACCTCGGCAGCGCGCATGACGCGCAGCAGGTTGCCGCCGGCCAGCTTGGTCAGGTCAAGGTCGGACCAGCCGCGTTCGGCCAGCGCGGCGAACAACCGCGGATAACCGCTGACGTCCTCGAGGCCGACTGGCAGATCCTCGGTGCCGTCGTAGTCGCCGCCGATGCCGACATGGTTGACCCCGGCGACGTCGCGCACGTGCTCGATGTGAGCGACGACCTGGTCGATCGTGGCGGTGGGTTTGGCATGCTGCTGGCGGTACGTCGCGGCGAACTCGTCGAACGCGATGTGGTCGTTGGTCTTGACCCCGGCCTCGAGCGCTGCCACCGCGGCCTCCTTGCGCCACAGGGCGGCGGCGGGGGAGACGAACTCGGGCACGAACGTCACCATGCAGATGCCGTCGTTGTCGCGCAAGGTCTTGAGCACGTCGTCGGGGACGTTGCGGGTCGTGTCGCAGACGGCGCGCGCGGATGAGTGCGAGAACATCACCGGCACCTCGCTGACCCGCAGGGCGTCGCGCATGGTGTCTGCGGAGACGTGCGACAGGTCGACGAGCATGCCGATCCGGTTCATCTCGCGCACCACCTCGACGCCAAAGGCCGAGAGCCCGCCGGTGACCGGTTCGTCGGTGGCCGAGTCGGCCCACGGGACGTTGTCGTTGTGGGTCAGCGTCATGTACCGGACGCCGAGCACGTACAGCATGCGCAGCACGGCCAGGGAACAACCGATCGAGTGCCCGCCCTCGGCGCCGATCAGTGAGGCGATGCGCCCGGAGGCGAAGACGGCCTCCAGCTCGTCTGCGGTGCGGGCGAAACCCAGCCGGTCGGCATACCGCCCGACCATCTTGTGCACGGCGTCGACCTGTTCCAGGGTCTGGATCACGGCAGCGCCGTCGGCGAGCGTGGAGGGCACCCACACCGACCAGAACTGTGCGCCGACGCAACCGGCGCGCAGCCGGGGCAGGTCGGTCTGCGTGGTGGTCAGGCGTTGCGAGAGGTCCAGCCGGTCGAAGTCGTAGCCCGACTGCAGGCGCACCTCCAACGGAAGATCGTTGTGCCCGTCGATCAGCGGGTGCCTGCGCAGCAGGTCTGTGACGCGGGCGACAGTGGCAGGGGTGGGGGTCTCTGGGGCGTGGTCGGGCATGCGGTTATTCAACCGCAGCCCACCTACCATGGGGACATGACCTCAACGACCTCCGTGACCTCCACGGCTGACAACAGCCAAAGGAGCGTCGCGTTGGTCACCTTGGGTTGTGCCCGCAACGAGGTCGACTCCGAGGAGCTGGCAGGCCGGCTGGCCGCCGAGGGCTGGCTGCTGGTCGATGACGCGGCCAAGGCCGATGTCGCCGTGATCAACACCTGCGGTTTCGTCGCGCAGGCCAAGAAGGACTCCATCGACGCCCTGCTCGAGGCCTCCGACCTCAAGGGTTCGGGACGCACGCAGAAGGTCGTCGCGGTCGGTTGTCTGGCCGAGCGGTATGGCGAGCAGCTGGCTGCCGAGCTGCCCGAGGCTGACGCCGTGCTCGGCTTCGACTCCTACAAGGACATGTCGAGCCACCTCACGTCGATCCTGGCCGGCAACAGGCCCGCATCGCATGTGCCGTCCGATCGCCGCCGCCTGCTGCCGCTCTCGCCGGCTTCGCGACAAGCCTCCACCGCCGGGGTGGCCCTGCCCGGTCACGGCGGCACATTTGAAAGGCCGGGCCCGGCCAGCGGCCCCCGCGTCATGCGCGCCCGTCTTGACGGCCGTCCGTGGGCTCCGCTGAAGATTGCCAGTGGCTGTGACCGGCGCTGCGCCTTCTGCGCGATCCCCATGTTCCGCGGGGCGTTTGTCTCGAGGCAGCCATCGGACGTCCTGGCCGAGGCGCAGTGGCTCGGCGAGCACGACGTCAAGGAGATCTTCCTGGTCAGCGAGAACTCCACGTCCTACGGCAAGGACCTCGGGGATCTGCGTCTCCTGGAGAGGATGCTGCCCCAGCTCGTTGCCGTTGACGGCATCGAACGCGTCCGGGTGTCCTACCTGCAGCCGGCCGAGATCCGGATGGACCTGCTCGACGTCATGGCCTCGACGCCGGGCGTCGTGCCGTACTTCGACATCTCCTTCCAGCATGCGTCCGAGTCGCTGCTGCGCACGATGCGCCGGTTCGGCTCCCGCGAGGCCTTCCTTGAGCTGATCGACCAGGTCCGTGCTCGCGCCCCACTGGCCGGCATCCGGTCCAACGTGATCGTCGGGTTCCCGGGAGAGACCGAGCACGACCTCGCCGAGCTCGAGTCCTTCCTCACGGACGCGCGTCTGGATGTGGTCGGCGTGTTCGGCTACTCCGACGAGGACGGCACCGAGGCCGAGACCTACGAGGGCAAGTTCGAGAGCCATGTCATCGCCGAGCGCCTCGCGCGCTTCACGACGCTCGTGGAGGAGCTCAACATCCAGCGCGCCGAGGAGCGGGTGGGGGAGCTCGTGGAGGTCCTGGTCGAGGAGATCGACGAGGACACCGACGACCTGACCGGACGGTCGGCGCATCAGGGACCGGACGTCGATGGCGCGACGATACTTCGAATGCGTCCAGACGCCGAGACACCCGCTGTGGGCGAGATCATTGCCGCACGCGTTGTCGACACTCTCGGCATCGACCTCATCGCGGAGCCGTTGTGATCCACAGGGGCAACGACCCCCAGGTTCGTCAGCCGCAGGCGAGCGCGTGGAACATCGCCAACGCGCTCACCATCTCGCGCATGGCGCTCGTCCCCCTTTTCGCGTGGCTCCTGCTGTACGACGACGGCCATCTGACGAGCTACCGCCTGTTCGCTTTCGGGGTGTTCGTCGTCGCGACGGCGACCGATCGCGTCGACGGCTATCTGGCCCGATCCAGGGGGATCGTCACCGACTTCGGCAAGGTGAGCGACCCGATCGCCGACAAGGCACTGATGGGTATGGCGCTCATCGGGCTCTCGATCATCGATCTGCTGCCATGGTGGGTCACCATCCTGGTCCTCGTTCGAGAGGTCGGCGTCACGGCATTGCGGTTCGTGGTCATCCGGCACGGCGTGATGCCGGCCAGTCGCGGCGGCAAGGTCAAGACGGCACTTCAGGCAACCGCGATCATGCTCTACGTTCTGCCGCTCGATGCCTTCCCGCTGAGCGGTTTCTGGCAGGCCAACGCCGTCGCGGTCATGACGTTGGCCGTTATCGTGACGGTCGGGACGGGTGCCGACTACGTGCTGCGGGCGCATACCCTGCGCAACACCAGTCCGCGGGCGGAGGCCAAGCGCGCGCGTCGTGCGGCGGCCGAGCTCAAGGCCCGGGAGCGGGCGGCGGCCAAGCTCGAGGCGGCCAAGCTCGAGGCGGCCAAGCCCGAGGCGGCCGCACGGCATACCCCGGGGCCCAAGGCCTGAGCATGGAAGCGACCCTGGCTGCCGATCTGGTGGCCCGCCTGACCGCTGCCGGGCAGACGGTGGCGGTTGCCGAGTCGTTGACCGGAGGCCTGGTCTGCGCGGCGCTGACCGAGGTTGCCGGTGCATCCGTCGTCGTGCGTGGGGCGGTCGTCGCCTACGCGTCCGACCTCAAGGCCCAGGTGCTTGGGGTGGACGAAGCGCTGCTGGCCCAGGCGGGAGCCGTCGACCCAGGCGTGGCTGAGCAGATGGCTGCCGGCGTGCGGTCGCTGACGGGCGCGACATACGGCCTGGCGACCACCGGTGTGGCCGGGCCCGATCCGGTTGACGGCAAGCCGGTGGGCACGGTTTATGTCGCGCTGGTCGGCCCCATGTCCTCACGGGTCAGTGCGCTGGCCCTGTCGGGGGATCGTGCCGGCATCCGGGCCCAGACTGTGCGCGCGGCCCTGATGTTGCTGGCTGAGGTGCTCGCGGCCCAGATGCGGGAAGAACCCCCGCATGTCGACGGTTGACCCCAGCGTGGCGACCAACTCGGTAAACCGGGAGGCGGACAGCCGGGCCCGCGGGGTACCGTTGTCCCAGACGTATTATCGATCGAGCTGCAGTGAGGAGGCGTCATGATCTTGCTTCGTCGTGAACTCGGAGACGTTCTCCGTGAGCACCGCCAGTCTCAGGGGCGCACCTTGCGCGAGGTCTCAGCTTCGGCCGCCGTCTCGCTGGGTTATCTCAGCGAGGTCGAACGCGGCGAGAAGGAAGCCTCGTCGGAGCTGCTCGCGTCAATCTGCGGGGCCCTGGATCTTCCGATGTCCCAGATGCTCAGCCACGTCTCCGACCGGGTCGCCGAGTCTGAAGCGGTTGGTGCGCCGGTGTCGCTGCCCGTCGCCCGTCGCCCGGACCTGGTCCGCGCCTCCGCCGCCTAACCTATCGGCCAGCAGCGGACCTGTCCTCGACGTCGTCTGTCGTCTGCGTCATCTGTCGTCAGCGTCGTAGGCGCAGTCCACGCGGGGTCGCATGGAAGCCGGCCCCGGCGAGGGCAGCTGCCAAAGGATGGTCGGAGCCGAGGACCGGGTCGCCGTCAGCCTTCTCGACGGTCAGCTTGCCCAACGCCCCCTCGCGAACGGCGAGGGCCAGCGCATCGGCCGCAGACTGTAGCAAGGCTGGGTCGTGGGTCCAGGACAGCAACGTCTTGCCTCCGCGCTCGACGTACAGCGTCAGAGACCCGTCCACCAGAACGACCAGCGCACCAGCCTTGCGGCCCGGCTTGTGTCCCGACTTCGGCCCTGACTTCGCCGCGGCCTTGCGTCCCGCCTCGGGAGCTGCCGACCCGGCGTCGGGGTCCTCGCCGGGGTCAGTCACCCGGGCAGGCCAGCCAAGGGCGGCACCATAGGCATTGGCCGGGTCCGAGGCAGCAAGAACGACCGCCGACGGTGCGCCGTCGTGGTGTCCACCACCGAACAAGGGCCCGTCGGGCAGGGGCCGGCTCTGGGCCCGAAGTCGGTCAACGGCTCCAGCGGTGGCGAACTGTGCGGCACCCAGACCTTCGACGAAGTAGCCTCGGCGCACCCGTCCAGACTCCTCGGCGGCAGCCAGCACGCGATAGACGCCGGCGAACCCTCCCGAAATGCCTTCTGCGACAACGGAACCACGGGTAACGACGCCGTAGCGATCGAGGAGAACCTCAGCCGCAGCGTACGAACGGACGGTCGCATCGGACTCGATCGTCGGCAGCAGGGACCATCGCCCGGCGGCCGTCGGGGGCCCGGTGCGCGAGGGCATGGACGCCCGTCCAGTCGAGAGTCGTCGACCCGAGAGCGCCCCGAGACTGCCGCCTCCGCCGGAGTAGCGGGTCGAACGAGGCGCGGTGCGTCGGGGTTTGTGTGCGGC
>DATCNE010000365.1:0-2524 GCA_036565395.1 Dermatophilaceae bacterium | reverse complement strand
GCACAAGGTCCTCGACCTGCTCGGGGCCACCGGCGCGGACGTCACCGCGGTCTGCCACGGCACCACGGTGGCGACCAACCAGCTGCTCGAGGGCAAGGTCCCCGAGCTCGGCTTCATCACCACCGAGGGCTACGAGTTCATCCTGGAGATCGCCCGCCAAGCGGTGCCGGACGGATACGGCAACTCCTACTTCTGGGTCAAGCCGCCGCGCATCGTCCCGGCCGATCGGGTCAAGACGGTCGGCGGGCGGTTCGACTTCGAGGGCAAACAGGTTCGGCCCTTCGACGAAGAGGGGGCCGTCAGCGTCGCCAGGTGGTTCCGCGCCAAGGGGATCATGACCATCGGGGTGTGTTTCCTTCACTCGTATGTCAACCCCGAGCATGAGCTGCGGATGCGCGAGATCCTGCGGCGTGAGCACCCGGGTGTCGTGGTCTCCATCTCCAGCGATGTGCTTCGCGAGTACCGCGAGTACGAGCGCTCGATGACCACCCTGGTCGACGCGGCGGTCAAGCCGATGGTCTCGGGCTACGTGGCCAACATTCAGTCGCGCCTCAAGGAGTTCACCGGTTCGGGGCAGGCGAACCAGGGGATCGGCAAGCAGGACAGCACCTCGATCCCGTTCTACATCATGAAGTCCAACGGTGGCGTTCTCTCGGCCGACGAGGTCGTGCACCAGCCCATCACCACGGTCCTGTCCGGTCCGGCGGCCGGTGCCCTGGGCGCGGCCCTGATCTGCGGACGTGCCGGATTCGACAAGGTGCTCACCTGCGATGGCGGCGGCACGTCGACCGACGTGAGCGTCGTCCTCGGCGGCGAGCCGACGCTGACCACCGAGGGGACGGTCGGGACCTACCCGTCCAAGATCCCGATGATCGACGTGGTGACGGTGGGCGCCGGCGGCGGTTCTATCGCCTGGATCTCCCGTGAAGGGACCCTCAAGGTCGGCCCCAAGTCGGCCGGAGCTGATCCTGGCCCGATCTGTTACGGCACCGGGGGAGTCGAGCCGACGATCACCGACGCCCACCTCATGCTCGGCCGTATTCCGCCTCACCTGTTGGGCGGGGAGATCCCGCTGGACCCTGCCGCCGCTCGCGTCGGCATCGAGGACCTCGCCGGCCGGCTCCGACTCAGCCCCGATGCGTGTGCCGCCGGGATCCTGGAGATCTCGGCCTGGAACCAGGCCAACGCGCTGCGCCAGATCTCGGTCAAGCGTGGCCTGGACGTCAGGGACTTCATGCTGGCCACGTTCGGTGGCTCCGGGTCCCTGCTGGCCTGTCGACTGGTCGACATCCTCGACCTGGCCGGAGTCGTCGTGGCGCAGAACCCCGGCAACGTCTCGGCGTTCGGGCTGCTGACCGTCGACGTCAGGAACGACTACGTCCAGACCGCAGTCTGCAAACACGACCGGCTCGAACACGCCTCCGTGGAAAAGACATTCGGCGAGCTGACCGGACGGGCCGGAGAGGCGCTCGACGCCGAGGGCTTCGCTCGCGCCGACCACCACTTCATCAGGACCGCCGACCTTCGCTACTTCGGCCAGGCCTTCGAGGTGCGGGTGAACGTCCCCGAGGGCGTGGTCGACGCCGACTTCGCGCACACGGTCGCCACCACGTTCCACGACGCGCACCGGGCGCTCTACGGCTACGACTTCCGTGATGACACCCGCCAACAGGTCGAGTGGGTCAACCTGCGGGTCACCGGGATCGGTCCGATCGCCCGACCCGTGCTGACCGAGATCGCCACCGCTTCGGACAGCGTCAACGTCAGCGCCGAGCGGGCGCGCACCGGCACCCGAGGCATCTGCTTCGACCCGGCGGACGGCTACGTCGACACCGGCATCTACTGGCGCCCCGACCTGCGCGCCGGAGACGAGCTCAGAGGTCCGGTGATCGTCGAGGAGTACGGCTCGACCGCCCCTATCCATCCCGGCTTCACCGTCCGCGTCGACACGTACGGCAACCTCGTGATCACCAAGGAGAGTGCGAAGTGACCACCGAGACTGCTGTCGCCGAGAACGCTGTCGACCCCATCACCGTCGAGATCATCCAGGGCACCCTGGCCAGCGTCGAGATGGAGGTCGAGACGGCCATCGCCCGGACCTCTCGATCGCCGATGATCCGTGACGCGCACGACTTCCGGGCGGGCATCCACGACCGCCAGCTGCGCAAGCTGACCGGTCGGTCATACAGCGCCCTGGTCCACCCCATCGTGCGCGACTATCCGATGGACACGATGCACGAGGGCGACGTCTTCTTCCACAACGACGTCTACGCCTCCGAGGGCGGCATCGGCCACCTGCCGGACCTTTGCGTGACCGTCCCGGTTTTCCACGAGGGCGTCGTCGTGGCGTTCGTCCAGGCCTTCGGTCACCATGACGACATCGGCGGCGCATGCCCGGGCTCGATGCCCTCAAGCGCCACCAGCGTCTTCGAAGAGGGCCTCATGGTGCCCCCGATTCGCCTGTGGGACAAGGGAGTTCCCAACGAAGCCGCACTCAAGATCATGACCCGCAACTCCCGTATGC
>DATCNE010000364.1:0-2866 GCA_036565395.1 Dermatophilaceae bacterium | reverse complement strand
GTCGTCCCCGAGGGCGAAGAGCCGCGGGTGGGCGCGCCGGCCTGGCTGACGCCGCAGAACGCTCGGGCCCTGGTGTACCGCAGCGCCGACGGGCTCCTGGTCGCGAACGAACCTGAGTCACCCGCCGCCGAGCGGACCGTACCGGTTACGGCGTGACCACGACGCGGCACAGGGGCAGGTGGACAGCGGACGACCGCGCGCTGACGATGTACCGCTATCTCCCCGTCGACGTCCCGGCGCACGCGAACGGCTTGCACGTGACGCTGAGCTACGACCGCACCGCCGGTGTGCTGGACCTGGGCTGCGAAGCGCCACAAGCCTTCCGGGGTTGGTCCGGCGGCGCCCGCGATGAGTTCATCATCACCCGTGACGCCGCCACTCCCGGGTACCTCGCCGGTGATCTCGAGGCCGGCACATGGCACGTCGTGCTGGGGCTGCACCGCATCCCTCCCGGCGGGCTGGAGTACGAGGTCGCCACGCAGGTGTATGCCGGCGCCGCCGCCACTGTGCGGCCGCAACCCGAGCGCGCTGATCCGCCGCGACCCCATCGCCCACCGTCACGAGAGCTGCCCTCGGTCGACGGACTCGTATGGCGAGCGGGGGACTTCCACTCGCACACTGTTCACTCCGACGGCGCGCTCACCGTGACCGAGCTGGCCTGCCTGGCTGCCGAGCGCGGTCTGGACTTCCTGGCGGTCACCGACCACAACACGATCAGCCACCACGGCGAGCTGGGTGCGGCAGGCCGCCACGCCGGGATCCAGCTCCTCGCGGGACAGGAGGTCACCACCGGCTTCGGGCACGCCAACGCCTTCGGAGACATCAGCTGGGTGGACTTCCGGCAGCCGGCGACCGCGTGGCTGGACGCCGTCGAGACGGAAGGTGGCCTGCTTTCGGTGAACCATCCTCTCGGCGGGGACTGCTCCTGGCGGCACGAGCTGCCCCGGCGCGCCCCACTGGCCGAGGTGTGGCACTCCTCCTGGCTGGACTACCGGGGCTGGGGCGGTCCGCTCGCCTGGTGGCGGGCGTGGGACCACGACGTCGTGCCCATCGGCGGAAGCGACTGGCACGGTGACCCCGGACCCGGGCCGGGTTCACCAACAACGTGGGTCGCGTGCGAGGGAGACGACGTGCTCGGGGGGCTGCGAGCCCGGCGGGTCGCGATCACTGCGGATCGGGATGGTCCGCTGCTTCTCCGGGTCGGCGACGAGCTGACCGCCCTGGGTGCCGATGGTGCCCTGCTGACCGGCCCGGACAGTCGACGACGCGTGGTCCACGGCGACCGGGCAACATTCCCCGCGGAGCCCGGCCCGCACTGGCTGGAGGACGACCAGACCGCCGTCCTGGCGATCAGCGGGTGAGCGCCATCCCGGCTGTGCGGAGCTGAACGGTGACGATCTGCCACGGTCGCAACGGCAACGTCAGCACCCCGTCCTCAAGGGGCAGCGTGTCCCCATCATGGCCGAGCAGGTCGCAGCGGCGCGCGGCCGTCACGGGTGCATCGGTCGTTCCGACCACGGCCGTCGTGGCCAGCGGACTCTCGGCCACCAGACGTACCTCAAGCCATTCACCCCTGCGCCGCAACGAAGTCATCGCCACGCCCGGCCCCTGGATCGACAGCCCCTCGACCTGACTGGGGCGGACATCGACGTCACCGCTGCCGGGACGGTGGACGACCGGGTGCCGGTAACGCTCTGCGGCGGCGACCAGATCGGCATCCAGCCAGGAGCCGTCGTGCGGCATCACGGCAAGACTCACCTCGGCGGGCCCGAGGCACTGCGCCGTGGGCGTTTCGAGCTGCGGCCCGGCCGGGTCGTCCCGATAAGGGTGCACGTTGCGACTGAGCAGACCGATAGCCCGGAGCAGCGTGACCGCCAGCTCGCCGTTCTCGAGCAGCTCGTACTCGACCGTGCGGGTCAGCAGGACGGCGGCGCCTCCCGCGTCGACGAACCCCGATGCCGGATACGTGGGTATGGGGTACTCCCCCGCCGAGCCGGACTCCGGGCGCATACCGCGCTCGACCACCGCGAACTGGCCCTCGGCGTGGCTCGTCGTGCTCGGCCGGCCGAGCGGCACGTGCAGTCGCAGTCGGTGATCGCTGGACCTGTTCTCCCAGCTCAGGTGCAGCCGGACAAAGGGCTCGCCCTGGTGCAGCTCCACCCGTGTCGTGACGAGCACCGGCTCAACCTGGGCCGACCGGGTTCCGTCGGGGCCCAGTCGAGCCGGCCACGCGTAGCGTCGACCGATCTCGAGCACGCCCCGCACCGGCCCGCGCTCGACCACCCGGATGGACATGTCCTCGGGCTCAGACACAAGCACATCACCTGAAGGAGGCCCGTAGTTGTAGCTGTCGCCACAGTCGCCGCCGTCCACCAGCCGACCGACACCATCGAGCACCGTGCCGTCCCGGGACTCGAGTCGAAGCGCTCCGTCAGGTCGCACGGAAATCCGGACAAACCCATTGTCCAGCAACGGAATGGGATCAGTACTGACGTTGACTCGACCATCCGGGTGCGACGCCTGGCCGTGGCTGGTCCGACTGCTGGCCGGGACGGCGGTCACGGCGGTCACGGCGGTCCAGCCGAGCGCGGGAACCGGCACCATCGCCACCACGCGGTGCCGATCCTCGTCCTGCGTGCGCACCCGCCATATGCCCGGGTTGTCGGCGGCCGCGACGGCGGTCCTCTGCTGCTCGACGACTGCGTCGAACGGGGCGGGGCCAGCGTCCGACGCGACATGGAACGTCAGGGTCCGAGCGTGCGGGTCGAGGTCGATGTGGGTGATCTGCTGACCGAACAGCTCACGGTCGTGGACCCTGCGGAACACGTCGGCAAGCACATCAGCGTCCACGTGCTCATCGGAGAGG
>DATCNE010000363.1:0-5369 GCA_036565395.1 Dermatophilaceae bacterium | reverse complement strand
GATCAAGGTGGCCGAGCAGTGGTCCAAGCGTCTGGGCGGTGCGCCGCTGGCGTTCATCCACAAGACCCGCGACATCACCCGACCCAACGAGGTCGTGGCCAACCGCGTCGTCGGTGAGGTCAAGGGCCGGACCTGCATCCTGGTCGACGACATGATCGACACCGCCGGAACGATCACCAAGGCGGCCGACGCGCTCCTGGCAGCCGGCGCTGCCGACGTCGTTATTGCCGCCACGCACGCGATCCTGTCCGGACCGGCGGTTGACCGGCTCAAGAACTGCCAGGCCTGCGAGATCATCGTCACCAACACCTTGCCGATCCCGCCTGAACGTCACTTCGACAAGCTCACCGAGCTCTCGATCGCCCCGCTGCTCAGTCAGGCGATCCGTGCGGTCTTCGAGGACGGTTCGGTCACCAGCCTGTTCGACCCGCCCAGCTGAACCCCGCACCACACCGACCCGCCCAACCAACACTGGGAGAGCTCCCGTATGCCGGGTGAACCGACTGTGCGTCCGATCCGTCTTGGCGTGGTCACCGAGCAGGCGCCGCCGTGGTCCGGCGTGGTCGAGCAGTGGCAGGAGATCGAGGCCCTGGGCTTCGACTCGGCCTGGCTGACCGATCACTTCATGGCCGACGGCGACGAGGACGCCCCGATGTTCGAGGGGTGGACCGCGCTCGCCGCGCTCGCCATGGCCACTAGCCGGATCCGCATCGGCTTGATGGTCACCGGAAACACCTACCGTCACCCATCGGTGTTGGCCAAGCAGGCGGTCACCGTCGACCACATCTCCGGAGGTCGCCTCGAGCTCGGGCTCGGTGCGGGCTGGTGGGAGCGCGAGCACGAGGCCTACGGCTTCGACTTCCCCGGGCCCGGCGAGCGGGTGGGCCGGTTCGCCGAGACCCTTGACCTGCTCGAGCATCTACAGGCCGAGCGTCGTACCGACTTCAACGGCCACTACTACTCCACCCGCGACACCCCGTTCGCGCCGAAACCGCTGCAGTCCCCGCGGCTGCCGGTGACCATCGGCTGCAAGGGCCCGAGGATGCTCGCCCTCACTGCCGCCCACGCAGAGGTCTGGAACACTCGCGGCCCGGTCGAGACCGTGGTTCCCCGGATGGCCGCGCTCGACGATGCCTGCCGGACGATCGGCCGTGACCCCGCCACCCTGGTCCGCTCGGTGTGGCCCTACGAAGCCTCCTTCGACTCTGTGGCCGCGATGGCCGAGTCGATCAGGACCTATCGCGAGGTGGGCTTCACCGAGATCATCCTCGACTGGCCGACGGACCCCCAGCGGCTCGAGGTCCTTCGGGCGGCCTCCCGCGAGCTGTTCCCGACGCTGCGACACGCCTGAGCCCGCAGCCCTCGCTCGGGCCGGCAGCCGAGATTTCCGTATGCCGGACCCCTTCGTCTAGACTTCGCAGGTTGCCTCGGCGAGGGACACTGCATGACTGAAGCTGGTTCGGTTCGGATCAGGTGATGCAGAAGTCCGTGATCGACGCGGTGGCGCCAGACGCCCCGATCCTTCAGGGTGGAGGCGCTTGCCACGCCGGTCACCGGTGTCGTGCCGCGTCCCGCGTCGAGGCCCACCGCATTCAGATGACAGGCCAGACCCACACGCGTATGCGCGCCACACCAGCGTGCGGATCCGCATCAAGCAACGTAGGAGAGCCATGACCGACAACAAGCTCGTCGCCACGACCCGGACCAAGTTCGGCAAGGGCGCCGCTCGCACCATCCGGCGGGAGCACAAGATCCCCGCAGTGATGTACGGCCACGGCACCGAGCCGGTCCACATCACCCTGCCGGGCCACGAGACGATGATGGCGCTCAAGGTTGCCAACGTCCTGCTCACGATCGAGATCGACGGCAAGGACCAGCTGGCCCTCGCCAAGGACATCCAGCGCCACCCGATCAGGCCGATCATCGAGCACATCGACCTCGTCGTGGTCCGCAAGGGCGAGAAGGTCCACGTCGACGTCCCGATCCACGTCGTGGGTGAAGCAGCCGTCGAGACCGTCGTCTCGCTCGAGAACAACACCGTCGAGCTTGCCGTCGAGGCCACGCACATCCCTGAGCGGTTGGAGGTCTCGGTCGCAGGCCTCAAGGCCGGCACCCGGATCCACGCCGGCGACCTCGTGCTGCCCAAGGGCGCCGAGCTCGTCACTGAGGCCGACATACTGGTCGTCAACATCACCCAGGCGATCACCGCGGAGGAGCTCGAGGCCGAGCTCGCCGCCGACGTCGCGGCCAACCTTCCTGAAGAGGCCATCGTGGCAGCCGAGGCCGAGGCGGCTGAAGTGCAGGCTGCTGAAGCCGAGGCGCCCGCAGTCGACGCTGACAAGGACGACAAGGTCGACAAGGCCTGAGCGAATTGCGTGTGACCCGGTCCTGACACCGTCAGGACCGGGTCAACCAGCGTGTACGTCGAACCGGAATGGACGCGATGACCCCTTGGCTGATCGTCGGACTGGGCAACCCTGGCCCGTCGTATGCCGGTCACCGGCACAACGTCGGTGCCATGGTGGTGGCCGAGCTGGCGGCCCGTGCCGGTGCCAGCCTGCGTTCGCACAAGGCGCGTGCGGTCGCGGCCGAGGTCCGGATCGGCGCCCTGCCCGGCGGGGCGCCGGGACCCAGGGCGGTCATTGCCACTCCGCTGAGCTACATGAACGAGTCCGGCGGGCCGGTCGCCGGGTTGATGTCGTTCTACAAGGTGCCCGCCGAGAAGCTCGTCGTGATCCACGATGACCTCGACATCCCCTTCGCCGACGTGCGGCTGAAGCTCGGCGGCGGTGAGGGCGGCCACAACGGCCTGCGCTCGATCACCAAGTCGGTTGGCACCAGGGACTATCTGCGTGTTCGCGTCGGCATCGGACGACCGCCCGGGCGCATGGATGCCGCGGACTACGTGCTTCACGACTTCTCCAGCACCGAACGCAGTGAGGTGCCCTTGCTGATCAGCGACGCCGCCGACGCGCTCGAGCGGTTGGTGGCCGAAGGCCTCCTCGCGGCACAGCAGCAGTGGCACTCCCCATGAGCCAGGAGCTTTGCGCACCATGAGCCTCACCCCGTTGCTTGATGTCCTTGTCACCGACCCGATCGTGCGGCGCATCCTCACGGCGCCGATGGGCACGGACCACGCGGCGCCACCGTCGCTGGACATCGCCGTATCCGCGGGTGCTCGTCCGCCGCTGATCGCAGCCCTCGCAGGTGCTCAGGACGGCAGCGTCCGCCGCCCGGTCCTTGCCGTGACTGCCACCGGGCGTGAGGCCGAGGACCTGGTCGCTGCGCTGCGCTGTTTCCTGCCGAGTGACGTCGTGGCCGACTTCCCGAGCTGGGAGACGTTGCCGCACGAACGGCTCAGCCCGCGCAGCGACACGGTAGGCCGCCGGCTGGCCGTGTTGCGCCGGCTCACCCACCCCGAGGCGACGGGCACGGCATACGGGCCCCTTGATGTTGTCGTCGCTCCGGTGCGTGCGCTGCTGCAGCCGCTGGTCAAGGGTCTGGGCGAGCTGGTTCCCGTCGTCCTCAAGGCCGGCGACGAGACGCCGATGGGTGACGTTGTCGAGGCCCTTGTCGCCGCCGCGTATGTCCGAACCGACCTGGTTGAGCGGCGGGGGGAGTTTGCTGTGCGCGGAGGCATTCTCGACGTCTTCCCGCCCACCGAGGAGCACCCGGTCCGGGTTGAGTTCTGGGGGGACACGGTCGAGGAGATCCGTTGGTTCAAGGTCGCGGACCAGCGCAGTCTCGAGGTCGCCGGACACGGGCTGTGGGCCCCGCCGTGCCGCGAGGTGCTGCTGACCAAGGCCGTGCGGGAGCGGGCGGCGATCCTCGCCGAGCAGCTGCCAGGGGTCGCCGACATGCTGGGCAAGGTGGCCGAGGGCATCGCCGTCGAGGGCATGGAGTCCCTTGCGCCGGCGCTGGTCGACGGCATGGAGAGCCTGCTTGATGTGCTGCCGCAGGGCACCCACGTGGTCCTCACCGACCCCGAGCGAGTGCGCAAGCGGGCCTACGACCTGGTGGCCACCAGCGATGAGTTCCTCGATGCGAGCTGGTCCAACGCGGCCGCCGGCAACGCCGTTCCCATTGACCTGCATTCAATTCTGGGCACCGCGTCGTACTGGACCCTGGACGACGTCCGGGCTCACGCGATCGAGACGGGTCGCCCGTGGTGGTCGCTGACCAGCTTCGTCAGCGATGCCGAGCTGGCGGAGCTGGCCGAGTTCGCCACGACCGAGGTGCCGCGAGACGTTGCGGAGCACATTACGGTCGAGTCGACGGATGTCGAGGCCTATCGCGGGGACACCGAGCGTGCGGTCGCGGACCTGCGGCGATGGGCTGCCGAGGGCTGGCACACCGTCGTCGTGACCGACGGCCTCGGGCTGGCCAAACGGGTCAGCGAGGTCCTGTCCGAGCACGACATCCCCAACCGCATCTCGACCGGTGCGGTCAGGCTTGAGGAGCTTCCTGCCGGCCTCATCCAGGTGACCACCGGGGCGTTGGTGCGCGGGTTCGTCGCGCCCGGCGCCAAGCTGGTGGTCGTCACCGAGTCCGACCTGACCGGCGCCAGCAGCCAGGGCACCTCCACCAAGGACATGCGCAGGTTGCCCTCGAGGCGACGCAACCAGGTCGATCCGCTGGAGCTGCGTCCCGGTGACTACGTCGTCCATGAGCAGCACGGCGTCGGCAAGTTCTCCGAGATGGTGCAGCGCACGGTCGGCGGAGCTGCCCGCGAATACCTCTTGTTGGAGTACGGCTCGAGCAAGAGGGGCCAACCGGCCGACCTACTGTTCGTGCCGACCGACCAGCTCGACCAGATCACCCGGTACGTCGGCGGCGAAGCCCCCACGCTGAACAAGCTGGGCGGCGCGGACTGGGCCAAGACCAAGGGCCGGGCCAAGAAGCACGTCAGGCAGATCGCGGGCGAGCTGATCCGGCTCTACAGCGCCCGGATGGCGACCAAGGGTCACGCGTTCGGGCCGGACACACCCTGGCAGCGTGAGCTCGAGGACGCCTTCGTGTACGTCGAGACCCCCGACCAGCTGAGCAGCATCGACGAGGTCAAGGTCGACATGGAGCGGGAGGTCCCGATGGACCGGCTGATCTGCGGCGACGTCGGCTACGGCAAGACGGAGATTGCGGTGCGCGCGGCGTTCAAGGCGATCCAGGACGGCAAGCAGGCCGCGATCCTGGTGCCGACCACGCTGCTCGTGCAGCAGCACTTCCAGACGTTCTCGGAGCGCTACGCCCCGTTCCCGGTGGTGGTCAAGGCGCTGTCGCGGTTCCAGTCCGACGCGGAGGCCAAACGGGTCGTCGAGGGCCTGGCTGACGGCACCGTCGACCTGGTCATCGGCACGCATCGGTTGCTGTCG
>DATCNE010000362.1:0-23540 GCA_036565395.1 Dermatophilaceae bacterium | reverse complement strand
GGCCAAGGGTGCGGAGAAGTCGGCGGCGGCCAAGGCCAAGCGCGCCGCGAAGTCGGCTGCCCGCACAGCTCGCGGCAAAGGCTAGCGCTCCCGGACGATGACGTCCGCGGTGACCGTGACGTGCACGGAATACCGGCTTGCGCGGCAGTGGTGGTCCCCGAGCTCGACCGGCCAGCCGTCTCCATCGCATACAGTGCGGGCCATCGACCTGAAAGGTCCTGAGCATGCGCATAGGGTTGGTGGGAGTAGGCCGGATCGGGGAGTTCCATGCCAGGACCCTGAAGGCGATGGACGGCGTCGAACAGGTCGTCGTCACCGATACCGATGCCGCGCGAGCACGGGCCGTGGCCAGCGAGCTCGGTCTCGAAGCCGTCGCCGACGTCGAGACACTCTTGCGGTCCGGCCTGGACGGCATCGCCATCTGTGCACCCACGAGCGTGCACGCCGAGCTGATCGTGCGCGCCCAGGACGCGGGGCTCATCACGTTCTGCGAAAAGCCCGTCGCCTCCGACCTGTCGGGCACGCGACTGATCGCGGGACGCGTGGCCGACGGGATGGTGCCGGTCCACATCGGTTTCCAGCGTCGCTTCGACGCAGGTTTTCGGGCCGCCCGTGACGCGGTGGCCAGCGGCAGCCTGGGCTGGATCCACACGATTCGGGCCAACACCAGCGATGCCGCACCGCCGCATGCGTCGTACATCCCGACCTCGGGGGGCTTCTTCCGCGACTGCAGCATCCATGACTTCGACGCGGTGCGGTTCGTCACCGGGCACGAGGTCGTCAGCGTCTACGCCGTCGGAGAGAACCGCGGGGAGGCATTCTTCGCCGAGTCCGGCGACTTCGACTCCGCGGCCGCCGTGCTCACGCTGGACGACGGCACCATCGCGCTCATCTCCGGCTCGCGCTACAACGCCCGCGGCTACGACGTGCGACTGGAGGCGCTGGGCAGCAAGGACTCCGTCTGCGTCGGGATGGACGACCGGCTGCCCTTGCGCTCGGTCGAGGCGGGCGTCGCGTTCCCGAGCGGCATGCCGTACGCCAATTTCATGGAGCGGTTCCGCCAGGCCTATGTCGATGAGATGGTCGCGTTCACCGAGCTGGTCGCGGGTCGGATCGAGACGCCGTGCTCGGTGCAAGACGGACTTCGGGCCTTTCTGATTGCCGAGGCATGCGCGCTGTCGCGACGGGACGGCCGTCCGGTGCGCATGGACGAGCTGGGCACATGACGGCATTCATGGATCGCATTGCTGGGGCTCCCATCTCGTGGGGTGTGTGCGAGGTGCCCGGCTGGGGCTGGCAGCTCGACCCCGCGACAGTGCTGTCGCAGATGAGGGACGTCGGACTGGCCGCGACCGAGTTTGGACCTGAGGGCTTCCTGCCCGATGATCCACGGCACAAGGCAAGAACCTTGGCAGACAATGGGTTACGGGCCGTTGGCGGCTTCGTGCCGGTCGTGCTGCACGAGGCGACCCACGATCCGGTCCCCGAGATCGCGAGAGCCCTCGAGGGCTTTGTGGCGGCCGGCGCAGGAACTCTGGTTCTCGCTGCTGCGACCGGGGCCGACGGGTATGACGCAAGGCCGGTCCTTGACGACGCCGGTTGGCGGACTCTGCTCACCCACCTCGACCGACTCGACCGGCTCGCCGGCGAGATCGGCGTCACAGCGACGTTGCACCCCCATGTCGGCACGATGGTCGAGACGACTGACGATGTCGAGCGTGTCCTTGCCGGCAGCGGTATCGGGCTGTGCCTGGACACCGGGCACCTGGTCATCGGCGGTGCCGATCCAGTGGCCCTCGCGGCCGATCATGCGGGACGGATCCGTCATACGCATCTCAAGGATGTGGATGTGTCGTGGGCGAGACGGGTGCAGTCTGGTGCTGTGACGTACACCGAGGCGGTTCGTCAGGGCATGTATCGCCCGCTGGGTCAGGGCGACCTGGACATTGCCGCGATCGTCGGCTCGCTGGAGGGCGCTGGGTATGACGGGTGGTACGTCCTCGAGCAGGACACCATCCTGCCCGGACCCCTTGGTGCGGGCGAGCTCGGGCCGAGCGCGGACGTGAGGGCCAGCATCGATCACCTGCGCACCATTGCCCGGAGCACCGCATGAGCGACGACGCTCTCCCGTTCGACCTGCTCACGATTGGTCGGGTCGGTGTCGATCTGTATCCGCTGCAGTCGAATACACACCTGCAGGACGTTGAGACGTTCGGCAAGTTCCTCGGTGGCAGCCCGACGAATGTTGCCGTGGCCGCCGCGCGGCACGGGCGGCGCACGGCCGTCATCACTCGCACCGGCCGGGATCCCTTTGGCACGTTCGTCCACCAGGCGCTGCGGGACCTCGGGGTGGATGACCGTTACGTGTCGCCGGTCGACGGTCTGCCCACGCCGATCACGTTCTGCGAGATCTTCCCGCCTGACAGCTTCCCGCTGTACTTCTACCGATACCCGGTGGCCCCTGACTTGCAGATCCTGGCGTCGGAGATCGATCTGGACGCCGTGCGCTCCGCCTCGGTCTACTGGTCCACGGTGACCGGGCTGTCGGCCGAACCGAGCCGTGGTGCGCACTTCGCCGCGTGGGAGGCCCGCGGCCGGGCCCCGCTCACCGTCCTCGATCTTGACTACCGGCCGATGTTCTGGCTCGACCCGAGCGAGGCCCACGCACAAGTTGATCGAGCCCTGTCGATGGTGACCGTTGCTGTCGGCAACCGCGAGGAGTGTGAGGTCGCGGTGGGCGAGAGCGATCCTGACCGAGCGGCAGAAGCGTTGCTGGACAGGGGGATAGAGCTTGCAATTGTCAAGCAGGGGCCCAGAGGGGTGCTGGCCAGGACCCGCGACGAGCGAGTCGCGGTCGAGCCGTTCCCGGTCGAGGTGGTCAACGGTCTTGGCGCTGGCGACGCTTTTGGTGGCGCGCTCTGTCATGGGCTGTTGGCGGGCTGGCCGCTCGAACGGGTCCTGACGTTTGCCAGCGTTGCCGGGGCGATCGTGGCCTCGCGGCTGGAGTGCTCGACCGCCATGCCCACCGACCACGAGGTCGAACAGCTGATGAGCCAACAGCAGCTACCCGGTAGTGAAGCAACGGCCACCGTCGACGTGGCTGCCGAACTGGTACACGGAGGTACGTCATGAATACGTGGCATCGCAAGGCGGGTTCGGCGGGCCGGGAAGGTTTCGATGTGGCGATCGGGCCGCGTGAGGCGGGCTGGCAACACACGGGCCTCTATGTCGTGACTCTCGCCCCCGGTGAGTCGCGGCGCATCACCGGCGGGGAGTTTGAGTGGCTGGTTCTGCCACTGTCCGGACAGGTCCGGGTCGAGTGCGCCGGCAGGCTGGTCTTCCTGGAAGGCCGTGAGGGGCCCTTCGCCGGGCCTACCGACTACGCCTATGTGCCGGTGTCGTCGAGGTTCACCATCACCAGCACCTCCGGTGGGCGGATCGCCCTGCCGCATGCCAGGGCGTCAACGTCGTTGCCGTTCAGACGGATTCCCGCTGAGGAGACGGTCATCGAGCTGCGTGGTGCCGGGCACTGTTCACGTCAGGTCAACAACTTCGGGACTCCTTCGGTGCTCAACGCTGACTCGATCATCGCGTGCGAGGTGCTGACGCCGGCGGGCAACTGGTCGTCCTATCCGCCGCACAAGCACGACGAGCACGTCCAGGATCGCGAAAGCATCCTGGAGGAGATCTACTACTTCGAGATGCGCGCTGACAGTGAAGCGCCGAAGTCGGCCAAACCCTTTGGCTACCAACGGGTCTATGGCACCTGGGACCGACCGATCAACGTCATGGCGGAGGTCCGTAGCGGTGACGTCACCCTGGTCCCGCACGGCTGGCACGGGCCCTCGATGGCGCCGCCCGGCTACGACATGTACTACCTCAACGTCATGGCGGGTCCGGGCGCGCAACGCGAGTGGCTGATCAGTGAAGACCCCGATCATGCATGGGTGAGCAAGTCGTGGGCCTCACAGAAGGTTGACCCCCGGCTGCCCTTTGGCGGGCGCGGGTGAGCCATACGATCCGCCTGACGGTCGCCCAGGCCGTCGTGCGGTTCCTCGCGTGCCAGTACTCCGAGCGCGACGGGGTCCAGCGGCGGCTGATCGCCGGCTGCTTCGGGATCTTTGGTCATGGCAACATCGCGGGGCTCGGTCAGGCGCTGATGCAGGCGGAGCTCGAGGGTGACGAGGAGGCCGAAGCTGGTCATGACGCTCTGCGGTACTTCCAGTGTCGCAACGAGCAAGCCATGGTGCACACCGCGGTCGGCTTCTCGCGAATGCGGAACCGCCTGCAGACCCTGGCTTGCACGACGTCGGTGGGTCCGGGCGCGACCAACATGGTCACCGGCGCCGCCCTCGCGACGATCAACCGGGTCCCGGTGCTGCTGCTGCCCGGTGACGTCTTCGCAACCAGAGCCAGCGGCACGGTCCTACAACAGCTGGAGTCCCCGCGCGGCCAGGACATCTCGGTCAATGACGCGTTGCGCCCGGTGTCGGTGTTCTTCGATCGGGTGTGGCGACCTGAGCAGCTGACGTCGGTGCTGTTCGGCGCGATGCGCGCACTGACCGACCAAGCGAACACTGGTGCGGTCACCATCGCCCTGCCCCAAGACGTCCAGGCTGAGGCGTGGGACTGGCCGGTCGAGCTGTTCGACGCTCGGGTCTGGCACGTCGCACGGTCTCTGCCGGAGGCCGCCGTTCTGCAGGAGGCGGTGACCGCGATCAGTGCATCGAAGCGTCCGCTGATCGTCGCGGGTGGCGGTGTTGCCTACTCCGAGGCCACAGAGGCGTTGCGCCGGTTCGTGGAGGCATCGGGCATTCCCGTCGCCGAGACGCAGGCGGGCAAGGGCTCGTTGGCGTGGGACCACCCTCAGTCGGTGGGCGCCATCGGAGCGACCGGCAGCACCGCTGCCAACTCCCTGGCCGCCGAGGCTGATCTCGTCCTCGGCATCGGCACCCGCTGGAGCGACTTCACCACCGCATCGATGAGCGCCTTCGGCGACCCCACCGTCCGCTTCGTCAACATCAACGTGGCGACTCTCGACAGCCACAAGCTCTCGGGTCTGTCCGTGGTCGCCGATGCCCGGGAGGCGTTGCAGGCATTGACGACCCAGCTGTCGTGGTGGCGCGCAGACCCGGCATACACGCAACGGGCGACCGACCTGGCCGGAGCCTGGGACGGTGCGGTCACGGCGGCGTACGACCTCGGAGGCGATCTGGACGCGGCCCCAAGCCAGAGCCAGGTGATCGGCGCGGTCAACGACCTGTCCGGCCCGCGTGACGTCGTGGTGTGCGCCGCAGGCTCGATGCCGGGCGACCTGCACAAGATGTGGCGGACACGTGACGTCAAGGGTTATCAGGTGGAGTACGGCTACTCGTGCATGGGCTACGAGATCGCCGGTGGACTCGGGGTCAAGATGGCTGCCCCCGACCGCGAGGTCATTGTCATGGTGGGCGACGGGTCGTACCTGATGATGGCCCAGGAGCTCGTCACCGCTCTGCAGGAGGGCATCAAGCTGGTGGTGGTGCTGGTGGAGAACCACGGTTTCGCGTCCATCGGTGCGCTGTCCGAAACCGTTGGCACGCCACAGTTCGGCACCAGCTACCGCTACCGCAGCAACTCCGGGCGCCTCGACGGGGACATCCTGCCGATTGACCTGGCTGCCAATGCGGCCAGCCTCGGCGCGGACGTTCTCCATGCCGACACCCTGGGCGCGTTCCGGCAGTGCGTGAGCCAGGCGTTGGCGTCGACGCGGACGACCGTGGTCCACGTCGAGTGCGATCTGGCAACCGGGTCCCCTTCGAGCCGGTCGTGGTGGGACGTTCCCGTCGCCGAGGCGTCCACCCTTCCGGTCACGCGGGCTGCCCGGACGGCATACGAGCAGGAGAAAGCCAGCCAGCGCGAACACCTGCGCCCCTTTGCTCAGTTCAGGCCGCTCCCGGGCCCGATTCCGGAGCCGAAAGGCGGTCTCAACTGAGCAAACCGGCCTGAACTGAGCAAAGGGCCTCAACGGGTGGCGCCGGTGATCAGCCAAGCGTCCCCACGGGCCCGCCAGCCGAGGGCAACGCCTCGCATCGACATGAAGATGACGAACGTCAACCAGAGCACGGACAGCGCATGTCCTTGCGCGGCAACGAGATCCGGGCCGGCCAGCAAAGACTTCGCTGCAGACCGGACCGCCAGGATGAGCGGCAGATAGAGCGCGAGGATCCCGACCTGGACCAACGCGAGCCACCGGCCGTCACCGGCTCCGATGAGCACTCCGTCCAACACGAACACGAAGCCGGAAATCGGCTGGGCGAGCGCGACCACGATCAGGGCGGCGGCGAGCGCGGACTGCACGGCCGGGTCGGAGGTGAAGAGGGCCGGCAGCAGCGAATGTGTTGCCAGCACGAGGATTCCGAGCACCCCGCCGCCGATGACACCCCACCACAGCATCGTGCGGGTGGCGGCGCGGGCACCGACGACGTCGCCGGCGCCCAAAGCCTTGCCGGTCATGGCCTGACCGGCAATCGCCAGCGCGTCGAGGGCGAAGGCGAGGAAGCTCCAGACGGTGGCGGACACCTGGTAGGCGGCCAGCGGCACATCCCCCATGCCCGCGGCGACCCAGGTCGTCACGAGCAGGACGAACCGAAGCGCCAGCGTCCGGACGAGCAGGGGCACTCCGTCGCGAGCCGCTTTCAGAACTCGGGCGGGATGTGGGCGCAGGCTCGCGCCAATCCGCCTTGCCCGGCGGGTGACGACAATGACGAGCGCGGCCGCCATACCGGACTGGGCCAGAACGGTCCCCAGGGCAGAGCCCGCGATGCCCATGTGCAGGCCGTAGACGAAGAGAAGGTTGAGCGCGATGTTGGCGCTGAAGCCCACGACCGATGCGGCCAAAGGCGTTCTCGTGTCTTGCAGTCCGCGCAGAACGCCCGTGACGGCGAGGACGACCAGCATCGACGGTATGCCGATCGCGGACACCCGCAGATAGGTCACCGCTTGCGCCAGGGCGGCCGGGGATGCGCCGAACAGCCCGCACAGGGGTGCGGCATACATGGCGACCCCAGCCCCGGTCACGATGCCGATCGCGACGGCGAGCCACATCCCGTCAACGCCCGCGCCGACAGCGCCCTGTTCGGAGCCGGCGCCCACCTGCCGGGCCACGATCGAGGTGGTCCCGTAGGCCAGGAAGACAAAGACGTTGGCGGCGGTGATGAGTGCGGCGCTGGCGACACCGAGCCCGGCCAGCTGGGTGGTGCCCAGGTGCCCGATGATCGCCGAGTCCGCCAACAGGAAGAGTGGCTCGGCAACCAGGGCCAGGAACGCCGGGACCGCCAGGCGCAGGATCTCGCGCTGCTGGCCACCGGCATCGTGTGACGGGCTGCCGGGTTCGTGTGACGGGCTGCCGGGTTCGTCCGACAAGTTCGGATTGCGGTTCACCCTCGCAGGGTAGGCGGCGCGCAGGAATGCCCGAAGCCGTGCGCCCGTTGTCGATCTGGTGGAGAGTTGTTGCCAATGGCTGTAGCCGAGCCGGAGGGATACCCCCGTGAGCGTCGTGGATTTCGTTGGACCGTTGGTCCGGGCAGGTCTGGGTGCAGACGTGCCCTTTCGGGTGCGGTGCTGGGACGGTAGCGAGCTCGGTGCGCCAGACGCGCCGGTGCAGCTGACATTCACCAGCCCCCGCGCTCTGCGTCGAGTGTTGTGGGCCCCCAACCAGCTCGGATTCGCCCGCGCCTACGTCTCCGGCGACGTGCTGATCGATGGTGACCTGATGGCAGGTCTGTCGGCGCTGGAACGGATTGCCGACCCCGAGCTCGGCCCGGGTGTGGTGATCAACATGTCGACGCGTCGGGCCCTGGTCCTGGCGGCGTTGCGCCTGGGCGTCGTCGGACCGCCGCCGCGACCTCCCGCCGAGGAGGCGAAACTGGGCGGACTGCGCCATTCGAGGAATCGCGACGCGCAGGCCATCGCTCATCACTACGACGTCGGGAACGAGTTCTACGAGCTCGTGCTCGGGCCGTCGATGACCTATTCGTGCGCCTACTTCGAGAGGGAGCACGGACCTGTATCCGGTGCCTCCTCGGGTCCCGCGTTCGGGCTGGAGGAGGCCCAGCAGGCCAAGAACGACCTCGTCGCACGCAAGCTCGGCCTCAAGCCGGGTATGCGTGTCCTCGACATCGGTTGCGGCTGGGGAGCCTTTGTCTGCAACGCTGCTCGCAACTATGGGGTTGAGGTCGTCGGTATCACGCTGTCGCAGGAACAGGCAGACCACGCCCGGCGCCGGGCCATCGATGAGGGTGTTGGCGATCGAGTCGAGATCCGCGTCCAGGACTACCGCGATGTCCACGGCGGGCCCTTCGACGCGATCGCGAGCATCGGCATGGCAGAGCACGTAGGTCGGGCGATGCTGCCGACATACTCGGCGGAGCTGTTCGGCCTGCTGCGTCCCGGCGGCCGACTGCTCAACCACGCGATCTCCCGACGTCCCGGAGAGCTCGAACGCTTCTCGCGAACGTCGTTCATCGATCGCTACGTCTTCCCCGACGGGGAGCTCCAGCCGATGGCCGCGATGGTCGAGGCGCTGGAGGATGCCGGCTTCGAGGTTCGCGACGTCGAGTCCTTGCGTGAGCACTACGCGCTGACCTTGCGCGCGTGGGTGGCGAACCTGGAGGCCAACTGGGACAGGGCCGTTGAGCTCACGAGCGCCGGCCGGGCGAGGGTGTGGCGGTTGTACATGGCCGGCTCCGCACTGGCCTTCGAGGGCAACCGGATCGGGGTGAACCAGGTGCTGGCGGTGCGGCCCGACGTTCGCGGGGTCAGTGGTATGCCGCGTTCGCGTGCTTCGCTTCTCGCACCGGTCGTCACCCCAGGTTCTTGAGCGCTTCCCTCCTCGACAGCGGTGAGAGCCGGGTGTCGAGCTGGTCGGCGCTGCGGCGAACCCAGTCCGCTGCGCTGGTGCCTGAGTGGGCGTACTGGCGCAGCGACCAGCCGATGGCCTTGCGGATGAAGAACTCCCGGTCGGCCAGGTTGGGCGTGATGCAGTCGAGGAGGAGCTGGCGGTCCGTCTCATCCTTGCTCGAGAGCTGACTGAGGATGGCCGCCCGACGCACCCACATGTTGTCGGCGGTCGCCCATGCGCGCATCCGTGCGGCCTCGCTCTCGGGGTGTGCTCTCAGGACTGGGCCGACCCGGCGCGCGGCGATCTCGTCGACGAAGTCCCACCACGCGCCCGTCTCGATCAGATAGAGGTACAAGGGCATGGCCGAGCGGTCCTGGGCCCACACGTGATACAGACGGTGTCCGGAGATGGCCAGGGCGGCATAGCGTTCCTCACGGAACTGTGCGCCATCCCAGAGCCCACGGATCGTCGCCTCCCACTCGTCGCGCTCGCCCAGGAGGTATGCCGGGTCGGCGAGGAGGGGTCGCAGCGTGGCCTTGAGGTGAGGTGAGGTGATGCCACGAAAGGGCATGGCGGACTTCATGTAGGCCTGCTGGCCCTTCGCCCGGTCGGGATCGCCGGCAGCCTCCAGCCCACGGCATACGGCATCGACCACGTCACCTCGAGCGGTCCCCATCGGCTCAGGTTAGGGCCGCTCTGCAGCTGACCGCATCGTTCTTGGGGCGGTTGGGTCGACGCGCCCAAAGAATCTTTTGTCCACATGGGTGTGGATCATGTTTGTGCAGGCCAGCTACGTGTGGCGTGGTGTCGATCGCGAAACTCGCAGGGTTCTCCCCAGGCTGTGCACACGCTGCGACGGCGTGGTGCACAGGTTGTCCCCAGGATGTGCACAAGCCTTGGTTGAGTCGACGGGTCAGCGGTCATAGCGTGACCCCTTGACACCGAAGTACTGCACGAGCGATGGCTGCTGTTGTCGTTCGTCGGGTCTGTCAGACCCGAGTGGTGTGCTGTCGGCAGTCTGGTTGCAGGGTCGGTTTCGAAGGGGCGCGCGTGTCGATCACGAAGCTGAACGTCGAGTCGTATTCCGGGCGTGGGCAGAGCTCCTACGATTCAGACGAAGGCATGCTTCCACCTCAGGACATCCATGCTGAGCAGAGCGTCATCGGCGGCATGCTGTTGTCCAAGGACGCGATCGCTGACTGCGTCGAGGTGCTCAAGGGTGTCGACTTCTACCGCCCTGCCCACGAGCAGATCTATGACGCGATCCTGGATCTCTTCAGCCGTGGCGAGCCCGCCGACGCCATCACCGTCTCGGATGAGCTGACCAAGCGTGGCGACCTGGTGCGCGTGGGCGGCCAGGCCTATCTGCACCAGCTGATCTCCTCAGTGCCGACGGCAGCCAACGCCGGGTACTACGCGCAGATCGTAGCCGAGCGAGCGGTCCTGCGGCGGCTCGTCGATGCCGGGACAAAGATCGTCCAGATGGGTTACAGCCAGAACGGCGGAGATGTCGTCGACATCGTCAACGCCGCTCAGGCCGAGATCTACGCCGTGGCGGACAAGCGTGGCGGAGATGACTACGCGGTCCTCGGCGATGTGCTTGAGGCGACAGTTGACGAGATCGAGGCCGCCTCGGGCAAGTCCGGTGAGATGACCGGTGTCCCCACCGGGTTTACCGACTTTGACAACCTGACCAACGGCCTGCACCCCGGGCAGATGATTGTCGTGGCGGCGAGGCCGGCCGTCGGGAAGGCACTGGCACTGGACACGCCGCTTCCCACACCCTCGGGCTGGACCACGATGGGTGAGGTTGCGGTTGGCGAGCTTGTTCTCGGCGGCGATGGACGTCCGACCATGGTGACCCGCGCAACCGAGGTGATGACGGGTCGCCCGTGCTTCGAGGTCGAGTTCTCCGACGGCGCGGTGATCGTCGCCGATGCAGAGCACCAGTGGCTGGTCACCGTTGACTGGAACCAGATTGTCCGGACAACGGCTCAGATACTCGTTCTTCTCGCTGATGGGCGGGGCGTGTCCATCGATCGCAACCCCGCAGCAGCAACGTCGGATACCGGGGCGGGCGCAATCGGGGCGGAGCAATGGAAGCTGGTCGATATTCGTCCGGTCGGCTCGGTCCCGGTGCGTTGCATTGAGGTCGACAACGAGACCCACCTTTACCTTGCAGGTGAGTCCATGATTCCCACGCACAACTCGACGTGGGGTTTGGACATCGCACGGTCGGCGGCGATCAAGCACAAGATGGCCACCGTGCTCTTCAGCCTCGAGATGAGTCGCACCGAGATCACGATGCGACTGCTGTCGGCCGAGGCGTCCATCCAGCTGCAGAACATGCGCAAGGGCACGATGCGTGACGAGGACTGGACCAGGTTGGCGCGGACCATGGCCGAGGTCTCCGATGCTCCACTGTTCATTGATGATTCGCCGAACATGTCGCTGATGGAGATCCGGGCCAAGTGCCGTCGCCTCAAGCAGCAGCACAACCTCCGCCTGGTGATCATTGACTACCTCCAGCTGATGAGCTCAGGCAAGCGGGTCGAGAGCCGCCAGCAGGAGGTCTCCGAGTTCTCCCGTGCTCTCAAGCTCTTGGCCAAAGAGCTCGAGGTCCCCGTCATCGCGATCTCGCAGCTGAACCGAGGCAGCGAGCAGCGCACCGACAAGAGGCCGCAGATGAGCGACCTTCGTGAATCCGGTTGCCTCACCGCCGACGCACGGATCCTGCGGGCAGACACCGGCGCTGAGACTTCGATGGGTGAGCTGTATGCCGAGGGCGCCACCGACGTTCCGGTCTGGACGCTCGATGAATCCTTGCGCTACGTACAAAGGCATCTGACCCATGTGTTCCCGACAGGCGTCAAGCCGGTGTTCCGCCTGACCCTGGCGTCAGGTAAGACGGTCCGAGCCACCGAGAACCACCCGTTCCTGGCCTACGAGGGCTGGACCCAGCTGGGCGACTTGCGCACCGGTTCGCGCGTGGCTGTGCCGCGCCACGTTCCGGCGCCACACGACCTGAAGACCTGGGAGGACGACAAGGTCGCCGTGCTTGCCAGCAGCCTGAGCAGTATGGCGAGCGGTCCAGTAGCCGAGCACTCTGTCCCCGAGACCGTCTTCCACGCGCCCAAGCGCCAGATTGGCATCTTCATCAAGCATCTATGGGTGCTGGACGGCTCGGTCCACGCGGAACCTTCGGGACTGGGCGGTCACATCTACCTGGCCTCACAGTCGCGCCGGCTTCTGGATGACGTCTCTCGCCTCCTGCTGCGATTCGGCATCTCGTGCCGGATTCGCAATTCACACAACGGTTTCACGCTCGATGTCTTAGGTGTCGACGACCAGCGGCGCTTCCTCCAGGAGGTCGACGTTCATGGTGAGCAGACAACTGAGAGCTTGTCGCTGCTGGACATCGTGCGTCGACGCTCCGCCAACAGGTCGGGGGTTGAGACGACTGCGGCGGTTTGGGGCCGCGTCAGTGAGGTCATGACGGCGGGCCACGTCGTCCCGACCAACGACATGCAGGTTGACGCGCAGAGCCTTGGTCAAGTCGTGCAGGTGTTGGATGAGGCGGATCTGGACCTCGAAGCAGTGAACGACGTGCTCTGGGACTCGGTTGTCTCGATCGAGCCGGATGGCGTCGAAGAGGTCTATGACGCAACGGTTCTGGGCACTCACAACTTCATCGCGAACGGCGTTGCCGTGCATAACAGCATCGAGCAAGATGCCGACATGGTGATCCTGCTTCATCGCGAGTCGATGTATGAGCGTGAGTCACCTCGCGAGGGCGAGGCCGACCTCATCGTTGCCAAGCATCGCAACGGCCCCACCGACACGATCACGGTCGCCTTCCAGGGGCACTATTCCCGCTTCACAAACATGGCGACCAACTTCTAACTAACGACGACGGTGTCCGGCGAAACGAAAATGTCACCAGGAACGACACGGTTTGTCACCGAAAACGTCTGTCGTGATCACCGACAACGACACGAGTTGTCACCAACAACGACGCCGGAAAATGGCGAACCCTGTGGATAAGTGACATGAGTTGTCGCCGGTGACAACCACTGTCGCCGCCCGGTGAGGTCGTTGGTGGGGCCAGGCGATGACCGCCCGCGTCCAACGACAGTGAAGGTTTGGACCAGCTGGAAGTCCTGGACCCCGTGGACAAGTTTCCCGCGGCGGGTCTCATCGATCCCCAGGACCTTCACCGGGGGCAGTGGGGCCGCCAGCGGGACCGGACGTGCTCGACGAACGCGTTGTGGACGATGGGCCAGTTGGCGCCGTGGTGCGCCGCGGCCTCGGATACGCATCGCTGCTGCTCGGCAACCGCACAGCCCAGCTCGGCCCGAAACCGTGTCGTCAGCCTCGAGCGTCCCGGACCGCAGGAAGCGACTCGGTGAACGAGGGACCCTGCCACTGGTCCACCGCGCCGGCTCATCGCAAGGCTGAGGTTCCCTGCCTGCGAATCTCGCCTAGACTGAGAACTGCGACAATCAGTCAAGTCGGCGTGAGGAGATCGGGGATGACTGAGCCGACCAAGACCCGCATTCTCGTCGCCGAAGACGACTCGGACATCCTTGAGCTGGTTGTCTTCTTGTTGACCGAGGCAGGGTTCGACACCGTCGCTGTCGATGATGGTCTGGCGGCTCTTGCAGCCATCGAGGCCGACCCTCCGAGGTTGGCCATCCTTGACATCCAGATGCCCGGGATGTCGGGCATTGAGGTGCTGCGCCGGATCCGTGCGAGTGCAACCATCGGTGACCTCGAAGTCATCCTGCTCTCGGCGCACGCCCTCGACTCCGACGTCGATACGGGCTTCGCCGCCGGCGCCAATGACTATGTCACCAAGCCATTCACCTCGCAGGAGCTCTTGCAACACGTCACGGCGCTCACCGAGCAGAACCGTGCGTTGCGTCAGCTCCAGACGCGTGCTCTGAGCACTCACCAGACCATCCTCGAGATTGGGCGCGCGATCCGAGCGGCGTCAGATACCCAGCAAGCACTTGACATCATGTGCGCCGCGCTGGGTGAGGGGCTTGGCGTCGATCGGGTGTTGGCCAACGGATTCGGCATCCAGCACGGGGTACAGCTCGGTTCTCAGTGGCATCGGCCGGGCGTGGGAGAACTAAGAGATCTCACAGTGCTTCCGGAGTTGGGAGGACTCGCCGAGGAGCTGTGGCTGGTTGCGGGGTTCCGGGCTGAAGATGACTTGCTCGCGGTGGAGGCGCCGCTACCGGAGCTGGCCGGTCCCTTCATCCAAGAAGTCGGTGCTCGGGCGGGGATTGCCGTTCCGATCGGCCTTGGCGACCGGGTGATCGGGATCATATACGTCATCATGGTCCTCGAACCCCGTGCGTGGACCACGGCCGAGATTGGCGTTGTTCAAGCGGCTGCCGGGTTCGTGGCCAGGGCCATCGTCGCGGCCGAACACCAGGCAAACCAGCGCGACTACGTCGACCGGATTGAAAAGCTCGACCGTCAGAAGTCCGATTTCCTGGCGACCGTCAGTCACGAGCTGCGGACGCCCCTGACCTCGATCAGCGGCTATCTCGAGCTGCTACAGGGGCAGGACGCAGGCAAGCTCACCCTGCAACAACAGCAACGCATGCTCGACGCGATCAGCCGCAACACCGTTCGCCTACGCAGCCTGATCGAAGACGTCATGGTGCTCAGTCGGATCGAGGGCGGGGTCAGTGAGTCCGAATATGTCGAGGTGTCGATCCGGGAGGTGATCATCCGGGCGAGCAAGGAGCTGAGCGCGCTCGCCCAGGGGAACGCCATCCAGCTCAAGATCGACGCCGGGCCGCAAGCAGTGGGCGTGCTGGGCGACCGGGCCTCTCTCGACCGCGCACTTGTCAACATTCTTTCCAACGCGATCAAGTTCAGCCGCCCTGAAGGCGTCGTGAGCATCAGCGCGACGCAGGATCACGACGCCCGCCGAGTCCTGATCACCTGTGAGGACCACGGTGTCGGCATCCCCGCAGGTGACCTGGCGAATCTGTTCACCAGGTTCTTCCGCGCGAGCAATGCCACCGATCAAGCGATTCCTGGCACCGGCCTCGGGCTGAGCATCGCCAAGCAGATCGTGGAGGACCATCACGGAGAGCTGCGACTGAGCTCGGTCGAGGGCGAGGGCACTACCGTGGTCACGGATCTGCCGATGTATGGGCGCGGGTCGTGAGTCTCAAGATGTCCTGCGGCCTAGCCTTGCCGGGCAGGTGCTCGCAACTGGCGCCGCTCTGACCACGCCGTCATGGGTGGGTTTCGACGTATGGTTTGCCCATCAACGTGTGGGGTTACCTCTTCAGCCTTCGTCATCCTGCGAGATCCGAGTCACTTGCCACTGCTCGAAGGGGGCTGGACGTTGCCGAAGAAACTGGACTTTGAGGGTCTGTTGGATGCAGCCCCTGATGCGATGGTGGGGGTTGACCAGGGGGGCGCGATCCTGCTTGTCAATCGCCAGACGGAGCTGTTGTTCGGCTATGACCGTGACGATCTGGTGGGCCGGCCCATCGAGACGCTGGTGCCGGAGTCGTTACAGAAGGTCCATCCGGCGCACCGGGCGGGGTACCTCGCAGGCCCGAAGGCTCGGCCCATGGGAGCCGGTCTGCAACTGACCGCACGGCGACGGGATGGCACCGAGTTCCCGGTGGCCGTCAACTTGTCCCACTTCAGCACCGGGGAGGACGTGTTGGTGATCGCTGCCATGCGTGACATGGCCGAGCAGAGGCATGAAGCCGAGAAAGTGCAGACCGTTGCCGCTGCCGAGGACTTGGTCCGTACCGTGATGGCGTCCGCCTCCATTGGTATCGCCTTGGCTGATCTGGACGGTTCCTTCCAGGTCGTCAACCGATCCTTGTGCGACCTTCTCGGGTACGACGAGGCCTACTTCCTGGCACACCGGCTTCCGGACTTTGTCCACCCCGACGACGCCGAAGAAGCTCTCCGGGCCCGGGCCCGAGTCATCGCCGGAGATAGCAACATGGGCGCCGCGAAGCTGCGTTTGGTGCGTGCCGACGGTGCCACGGTCTGGGTCCGACGGGTGACGGTGCTGCTCCACGACAAGAACGGCGAGCCGAACCTGGTTATGGTCCAGGTAGAGGACATCACCGCTGAGCACGAGGCCCAGGAGGCTTTGACCTACCAGGCTTTTCACGATCCGCTGACCGGGCTGCATAACCGGGCCTGGATCCTGGACATCCTGGAGGTCGACCTGCGCGTCGAGGAACGTCTGGGTGGTCGGCTGGCGGCCCTGTTCGTCGACCTGGACAACTTCAAGGTCGTCAACGACTCCCTGGGCCACGGCGCCGGTGACGAGGTGCTGGCCACCGTGGCGGGCCGGATCGTGGCTGCCCTGCGCCCGGGGGACCGCGTCGGACGCTTCGGTAGTGACTCGTTCGTCATCGTGGTCCAGGACGTCCAAGACATCCTGGAGGTCGAACGCTGCGCGGAACAGGTGTCCGCATCGATCGCCGTCGACCTGCAAGTGCGGGGCCACCGGATCGTGCCGACCGCGTCCATCGGTATCGCCACCTCGACCTCAACCTCGACGACCGAGAGCCTGTTGCGTGACGCCGACTCCGCACTGACACGCGCCAAGGCCGCTGGGCGGGCGGGCTGGCACTTCTTCGACGAGGCGATGCACGCCCAGGCCGTGGCCCGTCTCACCGTCGAGGACGAGCTTCGTGAGGCGATCACCCGCTGTCAGTTCGTGGTGTACTACCAGCCCATCGTGGCCCTGGCCGACGCCCACGTGGTCGGACACGAGGCACTCGTGCGTTGGGCGCACCCCACCCGTGGGCTGCTCAGCCCCGCGGACTTCCTTGACGTCGCCGAGGACAGCGGGCTGATCACCGCCATCGGCGCCCAGGTCCTGGACCAGGCCTGCGCCATGCTCGCCGACCGTCCGGACCTGCCCGGCCCGATCAGCGTTAACGTCTCGGCTGTCCAGCTGGCTGCGCCCGGCTGGCTCGACAGCGTCAGGGACACTCTGGCGGCCCACCGGGTCGACCCCGCCCGGATCGTGATCGAGGTCACCGAGACCGCCGTCCTGAGCCTGGTGGACTCGGCCCGAGTCGCGCTGGAGACCTTGCGCGGGCTCGGTGTCGGCATCCACGTCGACGACTTCGGCACCGGATACTCGTCCATCTCGGTGTTGCGGGACCTGCCGGTGACCGGGGTCAAGCTCGACCTGCGATTCGTCCAGGACCTCACTGCGGGCGACAGCCAGGCCAACGCCCTCGCTCAGGGTGTGAGCGGGCTGGTCAACGGCATGCACCTGACCGGCATCGCCGAAGGCATCGAAACCCAGATGCAGGCCGACCTCCTGCGCGCCCAAGGATGGGAATGCGGACAGGGCTACCACTTCGGCAGACCGGCTGCCACACCAATGACCCACCATTGACCGACGGCAAGATCCCCGCAGAGGTGCTTTGGTGGCGGTGCACGGGACCGGTCGAAACCTGCATGCCCGCCCGGCAGGCGCCGGCTAGACCGTCACGACGCGGTCGCGATCGGCTCCACCATCGACTGCCCCATCTCGAGTCCCCGAGCCCCGAATCTGGCGCACCCTTTTGACCAATCGCCGGCTACGTGACATGGACGTCCCCTCGACCCTGCGCGTGATGGAGTGACCCGGCACCTGACCTGCCAACATGCCCAACCTTCTTGGCAGTCCGCCCGCGGATCGGGGTTCAGGGCAGGAGCAGACCCAGGTCGGGATGACGGTCCCGGTATCCCTGCAGGAGCACCCTGGCCGTCGAGACCGAGTCCACCAGCGGGTGGAGCGCAAAAGCCTTGAGCGCCAATGAAGCTGACCGACTGCGAGCTGCTTCGATGGTCAGCTGTTCCACGGCCTTGACCTGTTGCACGAGACCGAGCTGGTGGCCGGCGAGCGGAAGCGTCGTGAGGGGGCGGGGGCCTTCGGCGTCCACGGTGCATGGCACTTCGACCACAGCTTCCGGAGGCAGTCCTGGCACGGCAGAACCGTTGCGAACATTGAGGATCATGGTGCTGCGCTCGTTGCGCGCGATGGCGCCCATGATGGCCAGGGCGACGCCTTCGTAGCCTCCGCCCTCGATGTCCGCAGCGTCACGGGTCTCCTGCTCCGCCCGGCTTTCCTTCATGTATGTTGCGTCGCGCTCCTCCCGCACCCGGCGCCATTCGTGCAGGGCTGTGTCCGGGCGAGCCCGTACTGCCTCGTAGAAAGCGTGCTGCTGGTCCAACAGGAACTCACCCCGCGTCTGCGCGCCACCCCGGATCGAGGCTACGGCGTCACGGGTGAAGTAGTAGTAGTAGAGGTACTCGTTGGGCAGGCAACCCAGCAGCTGGATCCACTCGGGGCCGAAGAGGCGGCCTTCCTCGATCGTGGACAGCAGCTGGGCGTCGCCGATCAGGTCCGGCAGCACGTCGCGTCCGTCATGGTCAAGAGCGCGCAACCACCCCAGGTGGTTGAGGCCGACGTAGTCGAAGTCAGTGCGATCGAGGTCAAGACCCAGCGCTCGGGCAGCCCTGCGACCCAGGCCGATCGGTGTGTCACAGATCCCCACAACCCGATCGCCCAGCACCTGCTGCATCGCCTCGGTGATCATCCCGGCGGGGTTGGTGAAGTTGATGACCCAGGCCTGTGGGCAGATCTGAGCGACCCGCTCCGCGACATGTATGGCGACCGGGACGGTCCGCATCCCGTAGGCGAGGCCACCCGGGCCGGTGGTCTCCTGCCCGAGGAGGCCCAGGTTGAGGGCGACGCGTTCATCCGTGGTGCGTCCCTCGAGGCCGCCCACGCGGATGGCCGAGAACACGAAGTCCGCTCCGTCGAGGGCCTGGTCGAGGTCAGTTGTGGTCTCAACGGCAGGAGCACTCTCATGGCCGTTCGCCATCTGACGGGTCACCTGGCCGATCGCCTCCAGGCGATCCGGCGACACGTCATACAGGGAGACGACATCAACTCGCGGACTGCTCAGGTCGCGCAGCACCGCTCCGTAGACGAGGGGGACGCGGAAACCGCCACCTCCCAGGATCGCGAGCTTCACGTTCTCAACACCTCCACGCCACGTCCGATACGCATCCGCCGCACGCTTTGCGTTGGTCTCGCATGTCCCCCAAGGTAGCGTCACACCTGTGGCGGACACGATGTACGACCCGTTGGCCAGCCTGCGCACTGCAGAGGGCCCTGAGTTCGACCTGTTCCTCTGCGGGACCGTCTTCCTGGACATCATCTTCACCGGAATGGCGGCCATGCCCACCAGCGGCACGGAGGTCTGGGCCGAAGGCATGGGCTCCAGCCCGGGAGGAATCGCCAACCTCGCGATCGCCGCGAGCCGACTCGGCCTGCGAACGTCACTCGCCGCGGCCTTCGGCGACGACGACTACGCCGACTTCTGCTGGAAGACCCTCTCCGAGCAGGAACACGTGGACCTGAGCCGTTCGCGACGCTTCGACCAATGGCACTCCCCTGTGACCGTCTCGATGGCAGTCGATCGCGACCGCAGCATGGTGACGCACGGGCACCCGTCGCCGGTGCCCCCTCCCGACATGATTGGTCAGCCGCCGCGCTGCCGCGCCGTCATCGTTGACCTGAGCCATGTCGACACCATGGGAGTCCCAGACCGACCGTCCTGGCCCGATCTGGCCCGCAGGGATGGCGCGCTCATCTTCGCGGACGTGGGTTGGGATCCCAGCGGAGTGTGGCAGCCCAAAGTCCTCGACCAGCTCGCCAGCTGCGACGCCTTCATGCCCAACGCCACTGAGGCGATGGCGTACACGCGCACCGAGACCGCGCACGACGCGCTGTATGCCCTTGCTGACCTGGTCCCGTTGGCCGTGGTGACGAACGGGGCTGAAGGTGCCCTTGCGATCGACGCGACCACCGGCGAAGAAGCCAACGTCCCGGCGCTTCGCGTGACGGCACTTGACCCCACCGGTGCCGGCGATGTGTTCGGCGCCGGTCTGGTCGTGGGCACCCTGGCCGGATGGCCGCTTGAGAACCGGCTCGCCTTCTCCACCATGTGCTCAGCGCTGGCCGTCCAGCAGTTCGGTGGTTCTCTCGCGGCGCCGGGCTGGGGGGATATCGCGGACTGGTGGCACGACGTCCGCGACTCCGACGACCACTCGAGCTACGGCTGCTCGCTGAAACGCAGGTACGCCTTCCTCGAGGAGATTGTCCCCACCGTCCCCGTCGGCGCGGTCCACCGCGCCGCGGCCACCATCGCGCGTCGGGCAGACGTGGAGGGGACACCATGACCCGAATTTCCGACATACGCCTCCGCAGGTCTCACCAGGCACGAAGGAGCACCACATGATCCGCTCTCCCCGAATCCTGTTTGTTGCCAGCGCACTGGGTATCGCCTCGGTCGCGGCGTGTGCACCTGGATCCTCCACCTCGCCGAGCACCAGTCCATCGGCGTCCGTTTCGGCGGTGCAGACCGATGCGGCCAAGATGGGCGACGTGACGCTGTTGGTCTGGGACCAGGAGGTCCGCGGCGGCCAGGCGGCCCAGATGGCTGAGCTGATCAAGGACTTCGAGGCGAAGTACCCGAACATCAAGATCAAGCGGGTATCGCGATCCTTCGACGACCTCAAGACCACCCTGCGACTGGCGTTGAGCGGGAACGAGCCTCCCGACGTCGTCGAGGCCAACAACGGCCGCTCCGACATGGGTGAGTTCGTCAAGGCTGGACAGCTACGCCCCCTGGACGGCTACGCCAAGGCGTATGGCTGGGACGCGCGCTACCCGAAGTCGGTGCGTCAGTACTCCTCGTACAGCCCGGACGGGAAGACGTTCGGGGAGGGCAACCTCTACGGTCTGCCACAGGTCGGAGAGACCGTCGGCATCTTCTACAACAAGAAGAAGGTGGCCGCCGCAGGCCTGACGGCACCCACCACCTGGGCTGAGCTCGAAGCCTCCCTGGCGACTCTGAAGGGCAAGGGCGAGGTCCCGCTGGTGCTCGGCAACCTCGAGAAGTGGCCAGCTATCCACGTCTTTGGCACCGTCCAGGGCCGGACGACACCTGCCGAGACCATCAAGTCGCTGGCGTTCGGGCGCCCCGGCGCGACCTGGAAGTCGCCGGAGAACCTCAAGGCGGCGCAGACGCTGGTCGACTGGGTCGACAAGGGGTACTTCAACAAGGGTGTCAACGGCCAGGACTACGACCCGGCCTGGCAGTCGTTCACCAAGGGCACGGGGGTCTACCTCATTGCTGGAACGTGGCTGCAGGCTGACCTGGAGAAGGCGATGGGTGCCGACGTCGGCTTCATGCTGCCGCCGGGGGCCGCAGCCGGCGACAAGCCGGTCGCCACGGGTGGCACCGGACTGCCGTTCGCGATCACGTCCAAGAGCAAGCACCCTGATGCCGCAGCGGCCTACATCAACTTCATCACCAGCAAGGACGCCATGGCCGTGCTCGCCAAGACCGGCAACCTGCCGATAGCCGACACCAGCGCCCAGGTGGTCACCGGAACCTTGCAGAAGGACGTCTTCACCGCCTTCGGCACGGTCGTCGAGACGGACGGGCTGGTTCCGTACCTCGACTACGCGACGCCCACCATGTACGACACCATCGGCGCGGCGTTGCAGGACCTGCTCGCGAAGAAGGCCACTCCGGACCAGTTCCTCGACAGGCTTGAAAAGGACTACGCAGCCTTCGCGTCATGAGAGCGCCGGGTGGTCCGCCTGGCGAGCCGCGGCGGATCGCCTACCTCTACCTGTTGCCGGCCTTCGTCGTCTACGCGGCGTTCCTGCTGTACCCGCTGCTGCGGGCGGTGCAGATCTCGTTCTACGACTGGGATGGGCTGACTCTGGGGCGCTGGATCGGCTTCGACAACTATCGAGAGGTCCTCACCGACGAGGGGCTCCGCAGTGCCTTCGGTCACGCGCTCGTGCTGATGGTGTTCTTCGCTATCATCCCGACGGTCGTCGGGCTGCTCCTGGCGTCGGTCCTCAACCGGGCCAAGGTGCGGGGGCTGTCCTTCTTCCGGACGGTGGTGTTCCTGCCGCAGGTCGTGGCCATGGTCGTCGTCGCCGTCGCATGGCGTCGCATCTACGCCCCGGACGGGAGCCTGAACGCGTTGCTGAGTGCTGTCGGCCTGGACTCTGTGACGCGCGGCTGGCTGGGGGACTACGACTTCGCCCTGCCGGGCGTGGGTTTCGTGGGCAGCTGGTTCGAGATCGGCCTGGTGACGGTGCTGCTCCTGGCCGGTATGGGCCGGATCAACGGTGAGCTCTACGAAGCCGCTCGGCTGGACGGCGCCGGACCGGTGCGCGAGTTCTTCGCCGTGACGCTGCCGTCGGTCCGCGGTGAGATCGCCGTGGCGTTGACCCTGACCGTTATCGCCGCGCTGCGCACTTTTGACCTGGTCTATGTCACCACCCGGGGCGGGCCGGGCAACTCGACGTCCGTGCCGTCATACGAGGTGTACCACCGGGCGTTCGAGCTCGGTCGGGTCGGCTCCGCGGCAGCGATCGGTGTCTCCCTGACGATCGTGATCTTCGTGATCTCGTTCGCCATCACCCGCATCGGTGACCGGGGAACTTCATGAGGGTCATTCCATGAAGGTCTCTCGCTCAGAACGAACCGCGAACTACGTCATCCTGCTGGCCTTCGCCCTCTTCGCCATCATCCCTATCCTGACCATCCTGCAAGCGGCTCTTGGCCCGAGTGACTCTGCCGGCACAGGCATCGGCAACCAGGGGGCGGCATCCTTCGTCGGTCTGCACTTCGGCAACTTCACCGAGGCCTGGCAGGTCGGCCACTTCGGCAGCTACATGCGGATGAGCTTCATCGTGTCTGCCTCAGTGGTGGTTGTCAGCGTCGGGCTGTCGATCCTGAGCGGATTCGCCTTTGGCACCATGCGTTTTCGCGGGTCAACTGCACTGTTCTACCTCTTCCTGCTCGGCATCATGATGCCCAGTGAAGCCATCGTCGTTCCCCTCTACTTCGACCTGCGCAGCCTCGGCCTCACCGACACCGTCTGGGCCGTCGTCCTTCCCCAGGTTGCCCAGTCGGTGGCCTTCGGGACATTCTGGATGCGTGCGTATTTCCGCTCCAGCAGCACGTCGCTGATCGAAGCTGCACGGCTGGACGGCGCATCCAACCGCCGCATCCTCTGGCAGGTGCTCGTGCCGCTGGCGAGGCCGGCCGTCGTCACCCTCACCGTTCTGGTGTTCATGTGGACGTGGAACGAGTTCCTGATCCCGCTGGTCATGGTGACCGACGAGTCTCTTCGCACGGCCCCGTTGGGTCTAGCCTTCTTCCAGGGTCAGTACACCCAGGGGTTCACGCTGCTGGCTGCCGGCGCGGTCATCGTCGCGACGCCGGTCGTGGCTCTGTACCTCGTCCTTCAGCGCCACTTCATCGCGGGCATGTTGGAAGGCGCGGTCCGTGAGTAAGCGCCTCATGACCGTCCTGGTCATCACCGTCACGGTCCTGACCGTTGAGGTCATCGGCGCACTGGTCTCCGGAAGCCTGGCGCTTGTGGCCGATGCCGGTCACATGCTCACCGATGTGGCCGGTCTGACCCTGGCCTGGGTCGCCTCGGCACTGGCTCAAAGACCGGTGACTCTGGCCCGCACCTGGGGCTTCCGCCGGGCCGAGGTGCTCGCCGCCGCCGGACAAGCAGCAGTGCTCCTGGCGGTGGGCGGCTTCGTCCTGGT
>DATCNE010000361.1:0-11025 GCA_036565395.1 Dermatophilaceae bacterium | reverse complement strand
GAGCTCAACGAGCAGCTCTATATGTCGAGCTTCAAGGCGCAGTTCATCTCGGGCCTGATCCAGCCGGCGATGATGTTCGTCGCCAACCTCAACTACGTCGCCATTGCGGTGATTGGTGGGCTTCGCGTGGCTTCGGGCTCCATCAGTCTTGGCGATGTCCAGGCGTTCATCCAGTACTCACGACAGTTCACCCAACCGCTGACACAGGTGGCCTCGATGGCCAACCTGCTGCAGAGCGGAGTGGCCTCCGCTGAGCGCGTCTTCGAGATATTCGATGCGCCGGAGCAGTCCGCTGATGCCATCCCAGCGGTGACTCCGGCACAGGTGAGTGGTCGTGTGGCCTTCGAGGACGTCTCGTTCTCCTATGACCCGTCGCGACCGCTGATCGAGCACCTGGACCTGGTGGCGGAGCCGGGCCAGACCATTGCGATCGTCGGACCCACCGGTGCGGGCAAGACCACGCTGGCCAACCTGCTGTTGCGCTTCTACGACGTGGACGCCGGCCGGATCACCCTCGACGGTGTTGATGTCCGGGACATGCGCCGCGAGGATCTGCGAGCCCAGTTCGGCATGGTGCTGCAGGACACCTGGCTGTTCGGCGGCTCGATCCTCGAGAACATCGCGTATGGCGCAGACGATGCGTCCCCGGCACAGATCAGCGCGGCGGCCGAAGCGGCATACGTGGATCACTTCGTGCGGACGTTGCCCGACGGCTATGACACCTTGATCGATGACGACGGCGCGAGCGTCAGCGCCGGACAACGACAGCTGCTCACGATCGCGCGCGCCTTCCTGGCCGATCCAGCAATCCTGATCCTGGACGAGGCGACCAGCTCGGTGGACACCCGGACCGAGGCCCTGGTCCAGCGAGCCATGGCCGCGCTGCGCACGGGTCGCACCAGCTTCGTGATCGCTCACCGGTTGTCCACCATCCGTGACGCCGACCGGATCGTCGTCATGGTCGAGGGCGCCATCGTCGAACATGGAACGCATGCACAGCTGCTCGCCGACGAAGGTGCCTACTACCGGCTGTATGCCGCCCAGTTCAGCGGGGCGATCGTGGACGAGGACATTGAGGAGACCGCGGCGGCCCAACCGGTTGGATGACCTGGGCGGCTGAGCTCGATGGGGAGCACTGCCCTGTGGACGGAGGGCAAGGGTGACCGCGGAGGCGCCTAGGGTCGTTCCCATGCCAGGAGCCCTGAGTCCCGAACGCTCGCGCATCGCCGCACGTGTGATCACCGCGATCGCTGGCGACGGTGCCGTGCTGCGCGAGGACCAGAGCCTGGCGGTTGCGGCGTTGTGCGAGCCGGCAGCCCGGGTGCTCGTGGTCCAGGCCACCGGTTGGGGCAAGTCCGCCGTCTACTGGGCCGCGACGGCGATCCGTCGTCACGAAGGCGCCGGACCCGCTCTTGTCGTCTCGCCACTCCTGTCGCTGATGCGCGACCAGGTCGCCGCGGCAGGTCGGGCCGGACTCCGAGCGGCAACCCTGAACTCCTCCAACATCGACGCATGGTCCCAGGTCGAGGCTGCGCTGCGGGCCGGCGAGCTCGACGTGCTGCTCGTCTCTCCGGAGCGATTGGCCAACCCGGGATTCGGCCGTCGAGTGCTCGATGAGCTGGCCGGTCGGCTCGGGCTGCTGGTCATCGACGAAGCCCATGCCGTGTCCGACTGGGGACACGACTTCCGCCCCGACTACCGACGCGTCGCCGACGTCCTGCAGACGCTCAACCCGCAGACTCCGGTGCTGGCGACCACGGCGACCGCCAACGAGAGGGTGACGGTGGACGTGGCGGCGCAGCTCGGCGAGGCAACGCTCGTGCTGCGAGGTCCGCTGGCTCGGAGCAGCCTGCAGCTGACCGTCGTGGATGCGCTCTCGCCGATCGAACGCTTTGCGTGGGTCGTCGACCACCTGCCACGGCTCCAAGGGTCCGGGATCGTCTACACCTTGACGGTGGCGGATGCCCAACGTCTCGCCGCCGCAGTGCAGTTCGTCCACGGCGACAGTGTCAAGGTCGCGGCATACACCGGCGGTCTGGAGTCCCGTGAGCGCGAACGGCTCGAGGACGCGCTGCACGGCAACCGGCTCAAGGCCCTGATCGCCACATCGGCACTGGGCATGGGTTACGACAAACCAGACCTTGGTTTCGTCATTCACGTCGGCTCGCCACCGTCGCCGGTCTCGTACTACCAACAGGTCGGACGCGCCGGACGCGGGATCGACCACGCTCTCGTGGCTCTTCTCCCCTCGGACGCGGACGCGGGCGTGTGGGACTACTTCGCGACGGCGACGATCCCCGACCCGGCACAGGTCGAGCGACTGCTCGCCGGGCTCGCGGCCTATGCCGGCGGACAGGTCGCGACGGTCCCCGCGCTGGAAGCCGAGACCGGACTCCGACGTGGCCGGGTCGAGCTGATGCTCAAGCAGCTGGCGGTCGATGGGGCGGTCGATCGGGTCCAGGGCGGGTGGCGTCCGACCGGGGCCGAGTGGACCTACGACCAGCAGCACTACGACGGCATCCTCGCCACCCGCCGGCGCGAAGCGGACATCATGCGTGCCTACACCCGGGGCGAGAGATGCTTGATGCAGCTCTTGCAGGAGTCCCTGGACGACTCCAGCGCCGAGGAGTGCGGACGATGTTCGGTGTGTCTGGGGCATCTGCCCGAGCCGATGACGGAACGACCAGAGCCGGCCACCATCGAGGCGGTGACCCGCCGGCTCAGGGGCGAGGTCACCGTCCTTGAGCCGCGCAAGATGTGGCCCGGGGGAGCGTTTGGGAGCAGAGGCCGGATCCCCGCCGGGCTGATGGCCGAGACAGGTCGGGCAATCGTCTACGCCGATGCTCCCGAGTGGCGCGAGCTCATGACAGCGACGTTCGTCCGCGACCGCGCACCGTCGCAGGAGCTGAGAGATGCGGCGGTGGGCGCTCTGGGTCACTGGCGTGACTCGTGGCCGGCACGACCGGAGGTCGTTGTGGCACTGCCTGCGGCCGGCTACCCCCTGATGACCGGTGGGCTGGCCGATCATCTGGCTCAGGTGGGTCAGCTGGACCGAGCCGACCTCACGGTCGCGATGGATCCGGAGGCAGCCGCCGATCTCTCATCTTCCCAGGAGGCTGCACTGTGGCGGGACGCGATCCGCGTCAACGACCAGCTGCTGACTGCGGTCTCCGGCAAGGTGGTGCTGCTCCTCGTTGATGCCACGTCCACGCAGTGGCCGATCACCGTCGCAGCGGCGCACCTGCGCCAGGCCGAGGCGTCCATGGTGCTGCCGCTCCTCGTCCACCGCCGCCCGTGACCTGACCCACTTATGGGTGTCGGTCGCGGCCGCGTCCTTGGTGCGGCTGAGGGCGGTGACGACGTCGGCAGACAACGCGACTCGCCTCGATCGTGGACCATAATCAACTGAGGCGTAGCCATGTCCGACCCCCGGCCGGCACGTGCGTTCCGTGATGGCATCCTTGGTCTTCGTGCCGGATCCGGCAAGGTCCTGCCCGGGCACGATGGGGCCAGCGAGTTCCACACGTCTTTGGAGGTTCCGATGGCTGGGATGGGAAGCTTTCACGTCGACTCCGAGGTTGGTCGGCTGCGGCGGGCGATCGTTCATCGGCCCGGCCTCGAGCTGAAACGGTTGACACCAACCAACAAGGATGACCTGTTGTTCGACGACGTGCTGTGGGTCGAGCGGGCGCAACAGGAGCACGACGGGTTCGCCGAGACACTGAGCAAGCTCGACGTCGACGTCATCAACTTCGACACCTTGCTGCGCGAGACGGTGGAGATACCCCAGGCACGGAACTACATCCTGGACCACATCTTCGACGAAAGGGTTTACGGGCCAATTGCGCTCGACCCGGTGCGGGCGGCGCTCGCCTCACTCGACTCGCAGACGCTGGCCGAGACCCTTGTCGGAGGGTTGACCAAGCGTGAGGCGCTCGAGTGGATCGACGAGCCTCCGTCCCTGTCCTTCCGAGCGATGCACGATGACAGGTTCCTGCTCTGGCCACTGACCAACCACCTGTTCACCCGCGACACCTCGTGCTGGGTCTACGACGGCGTGGCGATCAACGCGATGCGCAAAGACGCTCGCATGCTCGAGTCGCTGCACTACGAGGCGATCTACCGGTGGCACCCGATGTTCGCCGACGCGGACTTCCGCCAGTGGTCCGAAGGGACCTCAGGTGGCAAGGCCACGATGGAGGGCGGCGATGTGCTGGTCATCGGAAACGGGGCCGTACTGGTCGGCATGAGCGAACGGACCACGCCACAGGCGGTCGAACGACTCGCCCTACGACTGTTCGCTGCCGGCTCAGCACGCTGCATCGTCGCCGTCGTGCTTCCACAACGCCGGGCATTCATGCATCTCGACACGGTCATGACGATGGTCGATGGCGAGACCTTCACCAAGTACGAGGGCCTGAGCATGTTGGAGTCATTCACGGTCCAGCCGGGTGACACCGACATGGAGCTTCGGGTCACCCAGCACCCGCCTGAGGACATGCACCGAGTCATCGCGGAGGCACTGGGCCTGGATGCCATCCGGGTGCTCACGCCGACCCAGGACGTTCACTCGGCCGAGCGCGAGCAGTGGGATGACGGATGCAACGTGCTCACGGTCAGCCCGGGTCTGGTCATCGCCTACGAGCGCAACGTCACCAGCAACACGCACCTTCGCAAGAACGGGGTCGAGGTGGTGACCGTGTCCGGTAGCGAGCTGGGCCGCGGCCGCGGCGGCCCCCGCTGTATGACCTGTCCTATCGAGCGGGAGGCTACCTAGCATGTCGAACAACCTTCTTGGTCGGAACTTCCTCAAGGAGCTCGACTTCGGTCCGAGCGATTGGCGTGAGCTGCTGACCCTTTCTGCATCACTGAAGGCGGACAAAGCCGCGGGGAGTGAGCAGCAGCACCTGACCGGCAAGAACATCGCGCTCATCTTTGAGAAGACATCGACCCGCACCCGGTGCGCGTTCGAGGTTGCTGCGTTCGACCAGGGAGCGCATGTCACCTATCTCGACCCGACCGGTAGCCAGATCGGCCACAAGGAGTCGATGAAGGACACTGCGCGGGTCCTCGGCCGGATGTACGACGCCATTGAGTACCGCGGGTCGCGCCATGAGCTGGTGGAGACTTTGGGGCAGTTCGCCGGCGTCCCTGTGTGGAACGGCCTGACCGACGAGTGGCACCCCACCCAGTCGCTGTGCGACATGCTCACCATGCGCGAGTGGTGTACCAAACCAGACACCGAGATCACCTTCGCCTTCTGCGGTGACGCCCGCAGCAACGTGGGCAACTCGCTGCTCATCGCCGGCGCCATGATGGGGATGGACGTCCGCATGGTTGCCCCCCGTGCGCTCTGGAACCCGGACGAGGTCATCGCCTCAGCATTGGCTATCGCCGAGGCCACCGGCGCACGGATCACCCACACTGAGGACGTCGGCGAGGGCATCGCCGGTGTTGACTTCGTCTACACCGACGTCTGGGTCTCGATGGGGGAGCCCAAGGAGAAGTGGGCAGAGCGGATCGAGCTCTTGCTCCCGTACCAGGTCAACGCGGACCTCATGAAGCGCACGGGCAACCCCGACGTCCGGTTCATGCACTGCCTGCCTGCCTTCCACGACCGGCATACGGGCCTCGGCGAGCAGCTCTTCCAGACGACCGGACTGGTCGCGCTCGAGGTCACCGACGAGGTCTTCGAGTCCGACGCGTCGATCGTGTTCGACCAGGCGGAGAATCGGATGCACACCATCAAGGCGATCCTCGTCGCGACACTGGGCGACTGAGGCCACGCACCCAACGACGTTCCAAGACCCAAAGACCTGAAGACTTCACGACCTCAAGAGCCACGATGAAGATGGAGCAGTCATGATCGAGACGCAGACACTTTCCCAGCAGCAGATCCAGCTCGCCGAGCAGGTGACGGCGCACAACTACCACCCGCTGCCGGTGGTCATCGAGTCAGCCGAGGGGGCGTGGGTGACCGATGTGGACGGGCGCCGTTACCTCGACTGTCTGGCCGGATACTCGGCGCTCAACTTCGGTCACGGACACCCGGTCCTGGTCGCCGCCGCACGTGAACAGATCGAACGCGTCACGCTGACCAGCCGGGCTTTCCACACCGACAAGCTCGGGCCCTTCTGCCGTGACCTTGCGGCACTGGCAGGGATGGAGGTCGTCCTCCCGATGAACACCGGGGCGGAGGCCGTGGAGACGGCGATCAAGGTGTCGCGCAAGTGGGGATATGACGTCAAGGGAGTTGCTCCCGACCAGGCCAACATCATTGTCTTCGACGGCAACTTCCATGGGCGGACCACGACGATCGTGAGCTTTTCGACGGATCCCGTTGCGCGCGACGGCTTCGGACCGTTCACGCCCGGATTCCGGATCGTCCCCTACGGCGATGTGGCAGCGGTTGAGGCGGCCATCGACGCCAACACCGTCGCCGTGTTGATCGAGCCGATCCAGGGTGAGGCGGGCGTGCTCATTCCGCCGGCGGGCTTCCTCAAAGCGGTCCGGGACGTCTGCACCCGCGAGAACGTGCTGTTCGTCGCCGACGAGATCCAGTCGGGCCTTGGCCGCACCGGAAGCACCTTCGCCTGCGAGCTGGAGGGGGTTGTGCCGGACATGTACGTCCTCGGCAAGGCCCTCGGCGGTGGGATCGTGCCCGTGTCGGCTCTGGTCTCGTCGCGCGCGATCATGGAAGTGATCCGTCCGGGCAACCACGGGTCGACTTTCGGCGGCAACCCGCTGGCGTGCGCCATCGGACATGCAGTGGTCGGGCTGCTCGAGACCGGTGAGTACCAGGCTCGTGCGGCGGCACTAGGGGTGCGTCTGAGGCAGAACCTTGACGCCCTTGTCGGCCATGGAGTCGTGGCGGTGCGTTCGCGAGGCCTGTGGGCGGGCGTCGACGTGGACCCGAACCTGATGACCGGACGGGAAATGTGTGAGCGTCTGATGGCGCGAGGCGTCCTTGTCAAGGACACGCATGGGTCGACGATCCGGTTGGCGCCGCCCATCGTCGTCGACGAGTCTGACCTGGACTGGATGACCGAACAGCTGAAGGCGGTGCTGGTCTGAGCCGGCTCAGACCTGCTGGCCCACATGATCCGAGCGGGTGACAAGGAACTGCGTGACGGCTTCGACGCTACGCAGGCCATCGGTGTCGTCCTCCTCGATGCGGAAGCCGGCGCGTGTGCTCAGCTTGTCCACCAGCTCGACGAAGTCGAGGGAGTCGAGCTCGAAGGTGCTTCGCAGGTCGGCTCCCTGCGCCAATGTCGACAGGTCGGCATCGGGGACGATCTCGCGAAGCGTGGTCTCCAGCATGGCGCGGGCCTGTTCAGGGGTCATGTCTCCTCCGGGGTTTGCAGGATCCGGTCGATGGTCTTGAGCAGACGAGCTCCGATTGCGGCATCGGTGGCTCGGTGGTCTGCGGCGAGTGTCACGGTGACGAGTGGCCTTATCGCGAGCAGGCCGTCGACCGCCCACGGGCGCGGTACCACTGCTCCGAAGCCGATCAGGGCCACCTGCGGCGGGTGGTTGACGCCGATCACACGCTCCACGCCCTGGTCACCGAGGTTGGAGACGCTGATGCTGGGCTGGCTCAGTTTCGAACCGCGCAGCCGGCCGGTCCGGGCGCGGCGGGTGAGATCGCGCATCAGCGCCATCACCTGAGAGATGTCCAGAGTGTCGGCGGCGGCGAGGACCGGGACCAGCACATCGACGTCCTGAGCGGCGAGCAGGCGCAGGCCCCCAGCCTTCGAAGCGACCCGCTGGCGCTCGGTCTCCACTATCCGGGGAGGCGCCGACAAGATCGCGGAGGACCTGCCACCGGATCGAGGCGTCACCGGCGAGCAGCCATGGCACCAGGGTCTCGTCATTGACATCTTCTGCATCGCGCCACGACGAGCGCTCAGGTGAAGGCACAGGTCCACGTTATCCAGCACCAGGAAAGGTGAGTCGTGAATGCCAAGAACGCCCATCAGAAGCGACGAATCACCTACCGAAGAAGTAATCTGTTCGTAGGGCGTGTGAGGCAGCAAGCCCCCACCGGTTTGAGCAGTAATCCCGACCAAAAGAATGGATCGACATGAGGCTATTTCGGTACGTGCTCAGCGCGCGACGGATAAGTGTGGGTGTCGCCTCGGTTGCAGCCGTGGGGCTGCTCGTCGCGCTCCCGGGCAGTGCCCAGGCAGCGGCGATTCCGGTGCCGCTCGGAACCGCCGACAGTTTTGTTGTGCTTGCCGGTGCCGGCATCACCAACACGGGGCCGACCTCGGTCCACGGGGACCTGGGGACGTTCCCCACTACTTCTATCTCCGGAGCGGGTTCGATGACCGTGACCGGGACCAACCATGCTGGCGACGCTGTGACGCAGCGGGCCAAAACTGACCTCGTCACTGCCTACAACACCGCGGCCGGTGAAGGGCCGACCTCGCCGATTGCGGCCGACCTCACCGGCAGGACGCTGACCCGGGGCGTCTACAACTCCGCCTCCTCGATCCTGCTGACCGGGGCCCTGACGCTCGACGCGAAAGGCGACCCGAATGCCGTCTTCGTCTTCCAGGCAGGCTCGTCACTCACCACGAAATCGGGCAGCCAGGTTCTCCTGCGCAACGGCGCCCGCTCCTGCAACGTCTTCTGGCAGGTGGGCAGTTCGGCGACGCTCGGAACCGGCTCCAAGTTTGTCGGGACCATCATGGCGTACCAGAGCATCACCGTCACTACCGGCGCGAAGATCGTCGGCCGAGCGCTGGCCCGCAACGGCGCCGTCACGCTGGACACGAACGTCATCACGAGGCCGACGTCGTGCGTGGCGTCCTCCACGGGCACAACGTCAGGCTCCCAGGTCACGCAGCTCCCGGCCGGGGCGGTCTCTGCCGGTGATGGCAGTACCAGCGGCGGTGCGAACGATGGGCTAGGCCTGCTGGCCGGTGTGCTGGTGTTCGCTGGGGTCGGCGGCGCGGCGGTCGTCGCTACACGTAGGCGTCGTCGCGTGCACACCTGAGGAAACGCGGCCGAGTGCGGCACCACGTCGAGAGCCGTCGTCCACGTCTGGCCCGCTCGCGGGTGATAGCGGCGGTCGCCGCGCTGCTCGCCACAATCACCGTCGTGACTGCTGGCTGTTCTGGCGAAACGGTTGCCGCAGTGGCACCGTCTGTTTCGGCGCCGAGCAGGGTTGCGTCGGCGCCGCGCTTCGTCGTGCCGCGTGTTGTCGTGCCGCCCGTCGGCGCGGTGGCGCACTTGGCGAGGTCCGTGCCTGTCCGCTTGCAGATCGCCGCGATCGGCGTGGACTCCACGCTGATGGACCTTGGGTTACGGGCTGACGGAACGATGGAGGTCCCGCCGGGCGGGTTCCCGGCCGGTTGGTTCACCGGTGCGCCGACCCCTGGAGAGCTGGGTCCTGCCATCATCGTGGGCCACATCGACTGGAACGGGCCAGGGGTCTTCTACCACCTTGCCGACCTGAAGCCGGGCGACCAGATCACCATCACCCGGAAGGACGGGAGGAAGCCGGTGTTTCGCGTGACGCGGGTTTCGCAGTTCTCCAAGGATCAGTTCCCCACGACGTTGGTGTACGGCAACCTCGACCACGCGGCCCTGCGGTTGATCACCTGCGGCGGGTCTTTCAACACCGCGTCCGGCCACTATGAGGACAACATCGTCGCCTTCGCCGACCTCATCGCGCCTGCACCATAGATCGGCATCCGCCCCCGCGCCGAGCCACCAGCTCGGCCGAGAACATGGCTCACCTGGCTGTTCGGGTGGCAAAGGTCGGCGGCGCCGCTGGGCGGCGAGCGAAGTGACAGAAATGAGCGATTTGGTTGAGGAGTAAACCAACATCGTTCGGAGTCGTAGAATGGGACGAAACCGGCGGGGGGACCTCGTTCCCTTCGCGACAGACGCGGGCAGCCGTGGCGTGATCAGCACGCATCGGGTAACCGTCGGTGATCAGCACGTATCGGGCGGTCGAAGCGCGCCCAGTAGGCATGACCAGCGAGTAAAGCCGTGCGGATCCCGCACGCGGACGTGGCAGGCGAAGTACGGAAGGCTGAAATGGCAACCGAAGTGAAAAGCGATGTAGTAGTAGAGCGCGTGGCAGGCGAAGGGGGCGGCGAAGTCTGGGCGTGTGTCGACGGCAACGAAGCCGCCGGCCGAGTCGCTCACGCGTGCAGCGAGGTCATCGCGATCTATCCGATCACCCCCGCCTCGACGATGGGCGAGCACGCCGACGCGTGGAGCGCGCAGGGACGGCGAAACCTCTGGGGTTCGGTCCCTGATGTCATCGAGATGCAGTCCGAGGCCGGTGCAGCCGGTGCGCTGCACGGCGCGGTCGTCAAGGGCGCCCTCGCTACCTCTTTCACCTCATCCCAGGGCCTGCTCCTGATGCTCCCCAACATGTACAAGATCGCCGGCGAGCTCACGCCGTGCGTGATCCACGTTGCCGCCCGCACCCTGGCCACGCATGCACTGTCGATCTTCGGTGACCACTCCGACGTGATGAGCGCCCGGATGACCGGTTGGGCGATGCTCTGCTCGTCGTCCGTGCAGGAGGCGCAGGACTTCGCCCTGATCTCCCACGCCGCCACGCTGAAGTCACGGGTGCCGTTCATGCACTTCTTTGATGGGTTCCGGACCTCGCACGAGATCAACAAGATCCGGGTCGTCAGCGACGATGTGATGCGCGCCATGATGCCGGACGACCTGGTGCTGGAGTATCGGCTGCGGGGGCTCACTCCCGACGCCCCGACCATGCGCGGTACCGCGCAGAACCCCGATGTCTTCTTCCAGGGCCGAGAGGCCAGCAACTCGTTCCACGACGCGGTTCCCGAGATCGTTCAGCAGTCGATGAACGAGTTCGCGGGGCACACGGGACGTCAGTACAACCTTGTTGACTATCACGGTGCTCCCGACGCGGAGCGGGTCATCGTCATCATGGGCTCAGGCGCCGGCGCGGTGGGCGAGACGGTTGATGCCCTCGTCGCCAGCGGCGAGAAGGTCGGTTACATCACCGTGCGGCTCTACCGGCCG
>DATCNE010000360.1:0-10301 GCA_036565395.1 Dermatophilaceae bacterium | reverse complement strand
ACCTGCCAACGCTGCGAGCCGCCCTCCAGCGGCATGTCGCCGAGCAGACTGTCGGTGCCGACCGTCATGATGAAACCGTGAACGCAGCCTGATGATCATCGGGCCGCCACCGAAGTTCCACGGAACTCGGGACATTCTCGCTGCTGCCTGAGCCGTCTACGTGTTCTTCGGCGTGCCTGAGGCGGCGATGAGGGTTTAGACGGGGTCAAATCCGACCTCCTTCCGTGCTGCGTCTCGTGCGGCGATGGCGATCGCCTCGCCTTCGGTTTCGTCCAGCCGAGCCAGGATGGTGTGGAGTTTGGCGGTTACGCGCTGCTTGATGGAACCAGCGGTGGAGACGCGCAAACCGGTCTGGTTTGCGATGACGCGTACGGTCTCGTGGAGGCAGGCGAGGACGAGCTTCTCGCGGGCGGTGAGCTGCTCGAGGATGGATTCAGTGATCTCGTCGAGTTCGATCCGGGAGCCTGTCGCGTCGTCGGGTGCCGCAGTGCCGACGGTGACCCCGTAGCCGTGGCTGGTGAGGTCGTCGATGTCTTCGACGGCGAGCGCTGCCGGCACGCCTCGCGGGTCGATGCCGAGTCGGTCGGCGATGACGTTGGCAAGAGTGACGATGTCCACCGAGCCGTTGGCGGCGCCGAGCACTGCGGCGCACAGCGCCTTGAGGGAGGCGGCGTCGGCTACTGGTCCTTCGCGACGCGCGGTGGGGCTCCAGCGGACCACGGTGACGTCGATGACGGACTGGGCAGCTGCCTCGAGGGAGTCGGTCCGGCCGTTGAACGGGTCCGTGGGGCCGTTGTGGAGGGTGTAGTAGCCGGCGCCAGGGATGCCCGAGCTGACGACGGAGAACTGGTCGTCTTCGGCAAGGACGGACTTAAGGCGGATGATGAGCTTGCCAAGGGTGGTGCGGCGTCCGCGCTTGCGCAGGTGGTTGCGAACCATGGTTGCGAGCAGCCGCTCGAGCGCCGGGTCGTTGTCGACGCGGGCGGCCATCTCTATGAGGTCTTTGTGTCCGCCGTCGACGAGGAAGTTGTGCGCGGTCTCCTGAACGGCGTCGACGGTCCAGGAACTGTGGCCCTCGGGTTGCGGGTACCTGTGGGCTTTGGCGACGACCGCGACCTGCCGGTAAAGGAGTTTGACGAAGGCCTCGCCCAGCGCGCCGGCGCGCAATTCTTGGAGCGCGGTCATCTTGTCTCCTCCTTCCCGTTCAGGGTCGCCTGCACCCGTGTCCAGGTGTCGTCGTCGAGTCGGCCGAGGAACTTGGTCTCCGGCTCGTTGAAGTGCTGCCACGGGACGTCGTGGAGGCGATGGAGGCGCCACCAGCCCGGAAGGTCGAGTTCGCGGATCAGACCGGCCGGGTGGGGGACCCCTTTGGGCCCCTTCGCGTGGGGTTTGGTGGTCCTGGTCGCGACGAACGCGTGCCTGGTCACCTGGTCGCTTCCGACCACGAGGAGCGGGTGGTCGACAAGGTCGGTGTCGTCGTACATGTAGCTCGGCATGTAGTACACGCCCTGGACGGCCGGCCGCTTCGGCATGGCAAGGAGCGACACCCGAGCCGCACCCCCTCCGCCTATCCCAAGCCGCCATCGTCCTAGGCGATGGTATGCCATCGGGCAACCAATACCGGGTGAGACGCCGGTCTCGGGAGGGCGAGTTCGAGGTCGGTTCGTGCATCGCGAGGCTGCCGGCAAAAAGGTCCGACTCGGCCTGGACAAGCGGCATCGGTCCGGCACTGGACATGGTTGTAAGGGCCGGCAGGAGCGCTGGCAACGACAACAACGAAAGAGGGGCCGTGTCCGACAAGACCGACACCACTACTGAGAAGCAGAACCCCGGAAGGGGGCGCGCCGACAACATCAACGTCACGGTCGTCGCCCCGAACAACGCGTCACGCGACGAGACCGTCAACCTGCACGACCGCGTCGACAAGGTCGCCCGCGAAGCCGTCAAGGAGTTCGTGAACGCTCACGAGATGGATTCGATGGAGTGCAGCCTCGCACTCATCATCGATAGCGTCGCCGCCCCGCTCGACGACACCTCGCGCATCGAGGAGACCGCAGTGCGTGACGGCGCCCGGCTGGTGCTCATCCCCAAGAAGCCGAAGACCGACGGATGAGTCTTCACCCCGACGTCCTCGCGGACCTCCTGACGGCCGAGGCCGACGTTGCCTGCGACCGTCTCGGTGACCGCATCAGAGGCATCGAGACGACCGGGGACATCGTCAACGTCACCTTCGACGCGCAGGCACGCAGTTGGCGCCTGCGTCTCACCGGCACCGAGTACGACCGTCTGCCGGTCTCCGTCGCGTTCGTCGACGGCAACGGCATCCCACTCCCAGGCGAGCAGTGGCCCGAGGGTCTTGCGTACCCCGGCCTCCATCCAGTCCTGAAGACTGTCTGGACCTGTCAGCGCGGCACGCTGGAGTACCACTTGTTCCCCGGCCACACCGCGGCCGATGACTCCTGGGACGCGAACAGGGCCGACCACCGCGTCGCCGACGTCATCGACCACATCTTGCAAAGGTGCGGCGTATGACCGAGCAGGACATCGGGCCGTTGCACCTCACCCGCGAGGTACTCCATCAGGCGCGTGAGTTTTTCGAGGACTGCGGGTCACGCGGCTGCGAGGGTACAGCACTCATCGCTGGACCGGCTGCCCCAGTGCGCACGGCCACGGTTGCCCGCCTGGTCGGCGACACCCTGGTGGTGCCCGACCAGAAGGCGGACTCGGTGCCGTATGCATCGGTGACGGTCACCGCGGCCGGTGACCTGCAAATCGTCTCCGCAGTCAGCCTGGACCAGCGCTACTACGCGCGCATCCACAGCCACCCCGCGCTGGCATTCCACAGTCGCACCGACGACGAGAACCCGGCGCTGACCCACGAGGGAGCGATCTCCATCGTGGTGCCGTACTTCGGGCTCGGCCTCCGCCACGGCCTGGACGCGTGCGCGGTGTTCCTGCGCAACAAGCGCACCTGGGTCGAGGCGCCGGCCGGCAGCGAACTCCGTTTGACGGTGGTGAGCACCGATGAGTGACAACTTGGGTGGAGACCGCCGTGACCCGCGCCTCGGACTCAGCGAGGAGCTGGTACCCGCGCACGCTCAGGCCGCGGTTGAGGCCCTCGACCAGCGCGGGGTCATCATCGTTCCGGGCGAGTCACCAGCCGCCGCACTCACAGCCGCCGTACTCCTGGTCCTGCTCGCGCGCACACACGCACACGTCATGCTCGCCAACGACGCACCTTTGCCGCGCAACCCGTGGGGCGCGACCAGCCTCGCGGACCTCCTGACCCGCCTCGAGCGGGTACGGCCGGCCGCGACTGCAGGCGCGTCCCAGACGATGACCGTGAGCACTGGCACCGTACCCGGCGCCGACAGGTACGTCGCGCCGGCACGCTGGACCGTCCTTGTCAGTTCCCACTTGGACACGCACCTGGTGCGCCTCGCTGAGGTGACCGACAACGAGTCGACCGGTGCGCCCTACGGCGGAATGTTCGCCGCGGCCGTCGTTGCCGCCGACCTCTTCTCCACCGCGGTGGGTCCTCTCGGGCTGCCGGTCCCTGCCCGCCGTGCCGAGTTCCTCTGGAACCTCCTCGACTTCAAGTACACCGCGGCTCTCGAGGAACCGACCGGCATGGTGACCTGGCCTGAGCTCCTGTTCGCCGGCTGCGGGTCGGTCGGCTCCAGTGCCGTCGCGGCCTTGGCGTGCGACGACCTGAACGGCCTGCACGCAACGACGGTCGACTCCGACGACTTCGACCCTGAGCGCAACACCTACCGCTATCCGGCAGCAACGATGACGGCAGCGGCGCCAAAGGCCGACTGGACCGCCGGCCTACTCCGTGAGGCTGGCGCCGTAGCCACCCCGCTCGCAGAGAACCTCCGCGACTGGACAACCGCCCAGCCGGCACCCGGGCTCGACGGCATCGTCATTGCGTCGGTCGACAGCGTCGATGGCCGCTACGAGGTCGCCGATGTGTTGGCGCGCACGACGCTGTCGGCTGCAATTCGCGGACTCGCGTTCCACGTCCAGCGTGAGCACCTAGGCGACGGCTTCCGCTGCCCATTCTGCGACTTTGTGTCCACCGCGTCACCCCTCGCTCAGGCAGCGGCCGACGCCGCGCTCACCGGCCTCCCGGAGGAGCGCATCATTCAATTCGCCTACCAGAGCGCCCGGCTGGAGCAGCGTGACGTCGACCAGATGGTCGCGGTGGGCCGGCTCACCGCGGACGGCGCCGTGGGCCTCGTCGGAGCGAGACTCGCTGACCTGCGCAACCGCTTCTACGCCCAAGCCGCGGTGCCGTCACCAACGCCCGATTCGGTGCCGCCGGCGCCGTTGTCCGCGCCGTTCGTGTCGTGGGCCGTGGGAGTGCTACTGGCCGCCGAATGCGCGAAGGCGGCCCGCGGTTTGGACTTGGTCGACCGTCGCCTCGAACTCGACATGCACGGCTATCCAGGGGACTTCACGGTCAAGATCCGTGCGGACTCGAGCGGTCGCTGCGCATGCGCCCGTCCGACTCGAGTCAGGTGGATGAAGGAGCTGTACCGGGAGAACAGGAACGGCGCGCGCCGAGCGTCGGACTCGTCCAGTTCTGTGGTCAGGGACATCCACATGGAGATGCAGGCAGTGACGTCGGACAACGTCCGGGCGGTCGGGTACGAGACCGCGACCCGCACCATGCGGGTCCAGTTCCACAACGGGCTGATCTACGAGTACTGCGATGTCAACCTGCCCCTGTTCGAGCAGATGCTGCTTCCGCACGCGTGGGGTCGCATGGGCCGTGTGGTCCGCGCACACCGGTACCGCCGCGTGGCGGCCTGAGGACACTTCGTACAGGCCGGCGCTGCACACATCACTATGGGCGGCATGGGCGCTATGGGGCCGGGTGTTCCGGTCAGGGAACGCGATACGGCGACGACGAGCAGCCGGATGCCTGTCACCGGGAGGTGCCCGCATCGGTGTGGTCTACGGGACGGAGAGATCGATCGACCGTCTTCGCAAGCCGATCCCTCTACGAACACCGTGTCGGCCCTAGAGGCGTCCCATCATGGGTGATCGCCGAAAGCCAGCAACTGTCTGCTCGATAGCAGGGTCGACTTCGTGATACCCGTTCTCCAGAAGAAAGGATCTCAGGAATATCCGGAGTAGGTCAGGCGTTGGGCGATCGATTTCCCAGCTTTGAAGCTCGGAAGCGGCGTATCCGGTTGGCGGGCAAAACGGTAGTCGATCAGCCACCAGGCGCAGCGGGGATGCCTCAGGAAAGACGAGGTCGCTCCAACTTGGCAACGGCGCGGCACCCTCGAGTCGGCTGTATGTGCTGACACCAATCAGCCAGTCCGTCTTCATCCGAACCGCCCGCCGAGGCAACCCGTACAAGACGCGGTAGTCGGCTGAACTCACAGCGTGTGCGACAGCGGCGAGCGGATTCAGCAACTCCGTTACATCCAGGCACCTCCGGCCGTTGGGGTCCGTGATGACGGACACGGTGACCGACAGTTCGAGCTTGCCGTTTGTGCATACCCAGATGTAGTCGCTAAAGCTGCCGCCGCAAGATTTCTCAAGGCGAACGCCATCCTTCAGGCTCGAGTACGCCGGTTCCCCGCCGAAACCCAATCGCGTACGGGCAAACTCGACCGCGCCCAACAAATCGAAATTCGAGTTGATAAGACTCCGGCTAGGAGCGCACAGGATCAGAATCCTTGCACCGGACGAGTCGGCGTCGGGTGGGAGATGGACCGGCCACGGACCAGCGTGCAAGGAGCGATGGTCCGCCTGCACGCGCCGTATGGCCTCTCCGAGAAAAGCACGGCCTCGCCTCGTCGCCACAGCAAGAGCCGCAAGCACGATGGCCGTGGCTACCGGGATCAAGATCGCTTTCAGGATCGCACCCACTCATCAGTCCTTCCTTGTGTCACGAGCCTAGGTGAGCACGTCTTAGCGGCTTTCGTGTTTCGTCATGCTCGACGAGTCTGCCGCCGACTGATGTCCCTGGTCTCAGTGGCGACTGTCAACGTCCCCGAAATGGCGGCGTCCATCCCTTTCGCGGTGATAGTCCATTCCAATGTCAGGCTCTCGGGCAGCCCGTGCTCGTACGCAATAAGTGCGAACTCATCGTCGCTGGTGGCGGTCTTGCGGGGACGCAGGTCACCTACGGCAAAGGACAGCGTGGACTGTGACAGGGTCAGATCGCTCAGCTTATGCATGGGCGGAAGCTTCGGCGCCCGGTACGCCAACATGGGCGAAGTGCCGAATGGTTCAGGTTGCTGAGGCCACCGTGCGGCTGGGGCAAGTCCGTGGTTCAAGCAGTGGGCAGAGTCGCTGACCAGCATCGCTTCAACGCCGTCCGGCAAGGCCACATCCAGCACCACGTCGGTGAGATAGCGATCTGCAAGGTTGCGCAGCGAGACTCTGCCGAGCGGGAGCAAACGAATGAATAGTTCGAGGGCGGCGTCGGGCCTCGTCCGCATGGCATCGGTGCGCCACCGGTCTACTTCGACCCTGAATTCCTCCGGGGTCCTTGAATCGCGGCTCCACTGGTTCAGCGCCAGCGCTCCGGAACCCATTGCGGAGGTCGAGACCGTGCCCAACTGGTCCGAGACCAGATCGTTAATCTCTCGCTCAAGATGAGCGAAGAACTCGTCTCTGTCGATATGAGTGACGCACCCCGTCAAGGTCACCATGAGTTCGGTCGCCGCGACCCGTCTCCGTCCACGGTCCTGGAGCATCTCGACCTCAGTGGCCTTCGCCTGCCGAGTCTCCCCTGGAACGCGGATGTAGACGTGTCCGTCAGTGACCTCGACCCCAGACTTCCGGCAGAGAAACGGTCCGTGCCCGTAGCCCGGGTGGGGGACGATGACGGCCAGCACATCCTTGTCGACCACGCGGATCACGCGGGAGTCCCAACTCGGACCATGGACGCCCAAGAAGGGCTGCACGCCAGCGTGAAGGTCCTTCGGGTCCAGGGGCTGGGTCCCCGGGACCTCGCCCGTGGCCACGCCGATCAACAAAAGGCCGTGGCCGCCTAAGTGGCGCTCAGCCGCCTCAACGGACCGATTGGCACTACCCAACACGTACTTCGCGATCTTGCTGAAGGCCGTCGCCTTGCCTGTCTTGCTGAAATCGAGATCACTCTTGAGTTCCAAGAAGTCGGCCTCGGCCCAGTCGCCATATGTTCGGCTGTGCTCGACCAGCTCCAGCCACCCTAAATCCCCGGAAGGGACGTGGTCGAAGTCGGCGGCCAACACGGTCTCCTCGGTCTCGTTGCAACAGGTTCCGTCACAAGCCTACGGAGGCACACCGACATGTCCGCGCAAGAACGTCTGGCTGTCATGCAGTGTCGTCGAGACTCCAACTGGCACAAACCCCAGCGCCCGTAGTCTTCCGAGTCGATGACCATCGCGTGTGCGAGCCGCGCAGCCAATCTAAAGAAGGCTCGGCATCACATCCGGAAGCCTGTCACATACCCAATATTTGGGCACCCTTCGCATGACGCAGAATAGGTAACCCTCCGACCCACGCGTGCGAGGGCTTCGTCAACGGTGGGGCAGGCCTCCACAATCCCCGGTGGACGATGGTTGATCGCTAATCCTGTAGCCAAGCCGGGCCGCGCCCGGACTCAGATCCAACTCACGGACAGACGTCCTGGTCGGGCCCGCCGTGCTCCGACTGAGGTCGACGACAGTAGCGACAAATCGAGTCATTCTCGCCGGAGTTCGCCGCAAAGCGCTCCCCGTGGTAGTTCGACGAGGTGCGTCCGCTCCCGGTGACACACATCTCGCCGACATCAGCTCCGCAATACGGGCACGCCACAGATCGCGCGGCCTCGCCGTCAAGGCCCCAGCGCCACTCGCTCACGACCGTGCCCTCGCGCCGACCCGACCAGCATCGGGTGGCCTACAAACGTCAATTGTCCGCGTGTGTGTGATCACAAGCCAATGCCTACCGGAGCGCACTGCCGACCGCAACCTTTTCGAAAGCCGGGCGCTCGACAGAAGCATCCGCGATCGCCCACCGCCAAGGCCGACATCACGAAGCTGCACACGGACGGCAAAGTTGCGAGCAGCGTCATGCTGGGCGATAGGCAGCGGGTCTCGGACGGCTATCGGCGGCCGCTCCCGTACAAGGAACGGCTACCGGGGCACCACGACAAGTGGGCCAGCACCCAGCGTCGGCGTCCGCAAGGGATCCGCTGCCGGGACGGTGGCAACTACCGACATGGCAGCGCGTTGCGCGAGTGCGACGAATCCCGTGGCACGCGGTGCAGCGAGCGTCATTCCGGCTCTAGTAGCCCAGAAGGGGCGCAACGCTCCGCCTCTGGGAGGCGACGGCATGAAGGGTCTAGAACCGTTGGTCGAGACTGCTGCACACTCGAGGAGAGCAAATTTCTCAACACGACGCCAGGGTTTGCGTTCTTCTGTTCCCGACAAGGTCGTCGCGGTACTGGACCTGGACGGCATCCCGCGTCCGCTGGCCGAGACAAGAAGGAGCGTCCGCGAGACCGTTCTGATCCGTCTCATGGAGGTCATCTACGAGAACACTACGACCCGCTCACCCACCAGAATCTAACCGAGCTTATGAACCTGTCGGCTTTTGACATGGCGAAGCTCGAGGCGCTCCATGAGATTGATCCGGTGGGCAATCGGGACCGCATCTGCCAGATCGAGCGGATGCTCAACCCCTTCTTTCGGATCTACTGTCGCGAATAGGGCGTGTCTGCTAGAGATCGAGGGTCTGGCGCGGCAGATGGTCGGGGAAGCGGGACCGAGGCCGTCAACGGCCTCATCGAACTCCACCGCCGCATCGCCCGCGGCTTCCGTAACCGAGACAACTGCCGCTTACGGATGCTCCTCATCGGCGACGGGCTAGGGCTGTGACCCCACGCTCATCGGCGAAGCCAGTTTGAGCTTCATGCCGGTGCCCCGCAGATCGACCGGTAGAATGGCCCCAGGGGGAACGCGCGGGAAGGACGTGGATGGGCAATCTGGGCGCGTACCAAGCTATGACCACTATGGCCAAGAAGGTCGGTGGGCCCGTGGTGCTGACAGTCATCACTGCCGCCAGCGGGTGGGCAGTGCTTCGAAGCGCTGAAGCCGGCGTGAAGAAGGCTTTCAAGGTGACCAAAGTTGCGCTCAAGAAGAGGAGCGAACCATGCGCGACGAAAGGGCAGCTATTCGAGGTCACGGCTGACGGCGCCGACGGCCGCGCCGGGCTGACGCTCCACAGTGGCGATTCGTTTCGCGTCCTGGAGTGCGACGCGGATTCGATCCTCATTGAGGTGCTGGACAACCCAGCGAACCCCTACTTCGTGTCCCGGCAGTTCTTGACGACGGTCTCAGACTTCCCGGTGGACGACGCGACTGCGGGCGAGTAGGGCGAGGCTCAGACCGGTCACGTAAGGCGCTCTGGCAGCGCGGGATCACTGGGGGCTTGTCCCCATTGAGCGCCTCGCAGCGGCGTACACGCGTTACCGGATCTGGCGCGATGTGCTCGTTCGGACCGTATCGAGAAGGTGAGTCACTCCGCCGCCTAGATCGCGCGCTTGTCTTCAGCGGTCGGCGTTGTTGGGGGCCCGGCCGACGACTGGCTGAAGCCCCTCCAACTGTCGGACCCGTCTGCCACGATGGGGCGCAAGGACAGGGCTAAGGGCTAAGGGAGCGCTATGAGGTCGAACTGCGGGGTCTACGTCGACGCCGGATACCTACTCGCAGCAGCAGCGACGCGCATCACCGGAACATCGCTCAGAAACGGCATTGCGGTTGACTACCCCAGCCTTCTGCAAGGGCTGATCTCGGAGGCCGAGGCACTCGCAGCGTTGCCCGTCTTGAGAGTCAACTGGTACGACGCAGCCCCGAATGGCATTCCCGATCAAGAGCAAGAACGCATCGGCACCTTGCCGAAGGTCAAGCTTCGGTTGGGCCGCTTTGGATTCGACGGCCAGCAGAAGGGGGTAGACCTTCGGATCGGACTCGACATGGTCGCCCACGCACGCAATGGCGCGGTCGACGCCATCGTGCTCGTTTCCGGGGATGACGATCTGACCGAGGCTGTTGAGGAAGCACAGGTGCACGGCGTGCAGGTCATCGTTCTTGCTGTGCCGACCGTTGAAGGTCGGCCACATGGAGTTAGCAAGCACCTTCACCGTGCGGCTGACAACCTCGAAGTCATGGACGTGAAGGCGAGGTTGTCCCGGGTCTCGTGGAATTTGAGTGGCGGTCCCCCGCCTGACACCGCCCGTGGGGTAGGTGTTGGGCGTCCGCCAAGACACCACCAAGAAGGGGACCACCGTGACCAACAAGTACCAGAAG
>DATCNE010000359.1:0-3390 GCA_036565395.1 Dermatophilaceae bacterium | reverse complement strand
TCGGCAGACGAGAGCCGGATGGAGCCTTGGAAAGCGCGGAGATCACCGCGGGCGGTTGTTGAGGTGGCCACATTTGTATGGTCGCATAGTGACACCAAAGAACCAAGGGTAAATCACATCCATAATCACACGCACGATGACGCTCGCAGGACAGCTTGGAGTCCTTTTGTCCTGTGGAGCTCCGCGAATCGGCCGTGCGGTAGCCGAAACCTGGTGGCCCGTCCTTGGTGTTCGCCAGGGTCAAGGGCGTGACAACGGCGGGCCGTCGGTGATCTCGCCGGTCTCCAGGTTCACGACTCCCAGACGCGGCCGCTCCCGAGGGGCGTTGGTGCCGCGCCGGATTGTGGCCTCCACGTCGCGGCCATAGATGTGGGTGCGGTCGTGGCTGGTCGGGTCGCTGGTGTGTCGCGCATAGCGGCTGCTGGCGGGCCACCGTTGGTGGCCTTCCTCGCAGTGGTCCTTGATCCGGGCGCGCATCCGGTCGATGAACCCCGGCAGGGCGTACCGGTGCCACTCTTCGAGCCCGTCGCTGGTCAGCGCGGCACCGGCTCGGCGGCGCTGGTCGGCCAGGACGGCGATCTCGTGGACCAGGTGGGGGTGCTGGGGCCAACAGCTGGGGATGACCGCGCTGACGTCCCAGACGTATTCGCGGTTGAGCCAGGTGACGACCTCCTCGAGCCAGGCCCAAACCTGTTCGCGCAGTTCGGTATTGAGGCAGGTGGGCGGGTCCCAGGGCCGGGGCAGGAGACGGGGGTCGCCGATCGCGTTCTTCTGTTCCTTGGTGCCGTTGGCGGCGATGCTCAGCTCGCGGTAGGCCAACCGGATGAGGGCACCACCTTCGGGGAATGCGCGGATCATGGGCTGCCAGGCCGGTTCGGTAGCCGGGTCGGTGGTCACTGCTGGCTCCCCTCGTCGATCAGGCCGCGGCGCTTGGCCTCGACCAGCGCGGCGGTGGTGCGGGCCTCGGGCGTGACGACCACGCGGCGGGCGTCGGATAGTCGGGACCGCAGCTGCTCTTGGTTGGCGAGCAGCTGCGCGCCGGGTTTGCCGTCGATACATCGGGTCAGGCGGGCGATGATCGGCTTGCCGTTCTCTGCGACGACCAGGGCGTGGCGTTCCTTGAGCTGGCGGATCTCCTCTGGGCGCAGGATCGGGATGTCCTCTCCTGATGTGGTCCGTCCGCCCATCTGCCCGGTCTGCCAGGAGGTGCGGGCGACGCGGACAGTGCCGACGAGGTCGGAGATCTCCTGGTTGAACGCAACGTCCTTGGACCCGCCGAACATGACCAGCACGTTGGTCAGCCCGAACAGGGCGCGTGCTTCGGTCTCGCCAAAGATCGCGGCGAGCTGGCGCCAGGACTGGGCTGCATAGATGAACGAGATGCCCAGTGCGCGCTCGTTGGCCATCCGCGTGCGCAGCGTCGGCAAGGGTGCGGTGGAGGGCAGCTCGTCGAGGCAGGCCAGCATGGGCGGGCAGAGCTTGCCCCAGGGCGAGTGGTTGGCCATGGCCAGCGCGGTGTCCAGGACGTGTTCGGCGATCGCCGTCATCAGTGGTGACGCCGAGGCGTAGGGGTCATCGCGACCGAGCAGGTAGATGGTGCCGCGTCGGCGGATCACCTCGGCGATGTCGGTCGCAGGCCGTCCGGGTCCGGGGATGCAGCGGCGGCGGATGTCCTCCTGGAAGAACAGGGACATGGCCTGCTGGACGGTGGTGGTGGTGTTGCCGGCGGTGCGGTCGTCGCCATGGAGAGCGCCGTGGAGCAGGCCGTGCCAGAACGGCGCGGCGTGGGGGTGTTCGCGCAGGATCTCGGTGGGGTCGGTGGTGCTCATCGGGTTGGCGACCCAGCGCAGCACGTCCTGCAGGGTTCGCCCGGTCAGGGCTGCGGCGTGGAAGTACGCCTGGATGACTTTGGCGGCTTCGGCCGCGTAGAAGCGGGCCGCGTCGTCACCGTGCCCTCCGAGGACGGCACCCTTGACGGTGCCGGCGGTGAAGGCCTTGGCGCGCCGTTCGGCGACCATCGGGTCCACGCATCCGTCGATCGGGTCCCAGATCAGCTCGGGGATTCCGGTCGCGAGCCCGAACGGGTCCAGGACGACGCAGGGCCGGTCATCGCTGGAGCGGCCGGTCACGCTCAGCAGCAGGTCGTCGAGTTTGGTGAGGGTGACCAGCGCGGCGCCGGGTGCGGCGAGCAGAGCGGGAGTGAGCAGGTCGAGGGTCTTGCCGCTGCCCTGGGGTCCGATGACGCCGGTGGTGCGGTCCCACGGCACCCACAGCGCTCCGCCTCGGGGTTCGCGTGCTTGGCCGATCCGCCAGCCGACGCCCTTGGGGTCGAAGGCTCGAGGCTTCATGGCCGGCTCCGCTGTTTGCCGTAGAGGTCGGGTCGTACGACGGCGCTGGCCTTGCGCAGCCGGGTCCGGCCAAGCATCTGCTCAGCCTCAGCGCGGGTGGCCATGCCCTGGACGCGCTGCGGACCCCAACGGTCCAGGCCGATCATGAGGGCCCAACCCAGCAGAATCGCCAGGAGCAGCTCGGTGGCGCCGATCGAGGTCCACAGAGCGCTCTGGCCGGCGACTCCGTGGTACGTGCCCGGCAGTCCGGCGCCTCCGTCACCGGCCAGGGTGCCGGGCAGGCTGCGGAACAGCTCCGCCTGAGCCGGCCAGCCCCATTCCGCACCGGCGAGCAGGTTGGCGCCGGCTCGCCCGATGTGGACACCGAGAACCAGGACCAGGAGAACTCCGGCGATGATCGCGGCGGGGATCTCCCAGGTGAAGGGGTAGGGGTCGCCCCGTCGTGAGCGTTGCATGTTGCCTCCGTGTCTTGGGAACTGTTGTCTCTGCCTGCCCTAAGGGCGGTGGACCGCGGTGGGCGGTCACCTCAAGCGGTCCTGCTGGGGTTGTCGGCGACGTTTCCGACGCGCCAGATCTCGAAGATGTGGTGGCTTGGGCCGCCTGCGTAGCTGAAGTGGCCGACGCCGCCTGCGGTGTCGTGGGCTTCGATGGTGGTCTGGGCGGCCGGGTCCCAGACCATGGCTACGTGCCCGATGGCGTTCGGGCCGAGGTAGGAGTCGGTGAAGATGAGGTCGCCGGGTCTCTCCGCTCCCAGGTGGACCCGGAATCCGTTGCCGGCGGCGAGCCAGTCGCGCTGCGCGCCGGCGGTGCGCGGCATGGCGATGTGGATGCGGGCGTAGGCGGCCTGGGTGAAGCTGGAGCAGTCCCAGGCGTTCGGGCCGCCTGCGCCGAAGACGTAGGAGTCGCCGACGTGGCCTTGCGCCCAGGTCAGGACGGTCTTGACTCGCTGGTTGGTCAGGGGTGGCAGGGTGGGGTTGCCGTTTCCGGGGCCGCAGTCGGTGGGGTCGCCCAGGACGGTGCCTCCGCCGTAGGCGTTGGCGTA
>DATCNE010000358.1:0-9929 GCA_036565395.1 Dermatophilaceae bacterium | reverse complement strand
GCCTCGGCGGTGAGCAGCAGCTGCTTGGTGAAGGGGTCCCAGGTGATGCCGTCGAAGCTCGGGAGCTTGCTGCCGGCCGCGTCGGTGTCCGCGAGCAGGGAGACGCGCTTGGCCGGGTTCTTCTCGTCCAGGTCGATGCGGGTCACGTACCCATGGGGCGCACCTTCGTGTCCCTGGAAGAGGTAGTGGTGACCGCCCAAAACCAGGTACACGTTCTTGTCGGGCTCGGTCTTGAACGCCTCCTTGGGATCCTGGGTGAGCGGACCGCCGGTGGACGTGACGTAGCCGTAGTGGGTCACGCCCGCTGCCAGGTCGGGGTTGGCCAGTGGCATGTTGCCCCAAGCCACGGACGTCTGCGCCAGCCCGGCGCCCAGAACGTTGTCCTGCACGCCCGCACGCGGGTTGGCGGACGTCACGCTCCCGACGCTGAACCCTGACGACGCGGTCGCGACCGCCGAACCGACGACCAGGGTGGACACGGCAAGGGTGGCTCCGGCTGCCCCGAACCGGGCGATCTTGTGGAACGAACTCATGAGCTGCCTCCAAAGAGTGCCGAGCCGGGCGGCCCGGGCGGGCCAAGTCAACCTGCCGCGCCTTGCCAGACAGTGGACCGGAAGCGAGCACCACGTGAACGCATCCCGGCGTACCCGACGGCCGGGCCGTTGTCCTGGTTCATCTGCAAGAGCAGGCGCGGGACCGCCCACCGCGCTGGTGCTCGTCGACACCTCCACCCTGGTGGCGACCACGCGTCACGCGTCACCGACCAAGAGCGCTCGCCGCGAAACGGTGGAGAGCGGGGCTCGGGCGCGGATTACCGGATGCCTTCGCCAGCTCGGCCACGGTGACATCCAGGCTCTGACGCATGGCCTGGACCGTGCGGGCGATCAACCGGTCGGACCCTTGGGGTCGACGGTGGTGGGCCGTTGATGATCGTGCTCACGATCGATCCCCTCCCATACGGCGGGATCCAAGGAGGCCTTGGCCGGACGCACACCTCGGTCAGGGGCGTTGTTCTGGCTCATCGGGAAGAGCGGGCGCGGATGAACCGCTCCAGACGCCGTCGAGCCTCGAACATGCTGGGCTCGACCCCTCGATTCTGGGCGACCTGCCGGCTCTCATCGAGAACGGCCCGGACAATGTCAGCGACAAGGTCGACCGGGACCCTTCCCTCCAGGTCGGCTGTCAGAGTCGCGGTCATCGCGGCTGACAACTGCCTGCTGTCGCTCGTCATGGGTGCATCCCCGGCAGACTGCAAGTGCGGGTCGCGAGCCAACGGCGACCGGCCCTTACCCAAGGTAGTTGCAGGGGTCGTTGTACGAATGGGGCTCCGAGCGCCACGTTGGGCTCACTCGTGCTGGAGCCGTTGGTCGCCTGGCGTGCTCTGGTCTGGTTGCCAGGGCACCTTCAGTGGCGGCGCCGTCCTGGCCGGGCGCGTGATCTGCAACAGGTCTTGGCGTGATGGGTCGTCGGGCTAGGTTCGAGAGGGTGGCAGCGGTGAACTTGCTTGCGCCTTTGGGGAACATGGACAACTCCTCAGTTCCGGTAGCGGTGGCATTTGCATGAGGCGCTTCGGCTGGTCCAAGCACCTCATGGACTCTCGGTGACGACAGCGGATGCTGGGGCGCTGACGTTGGCGGATAGGTGAACTGGTTGGAAACCCCACCTGAGGTGCCTCAGCACGTGGGGCGCCGAACCGGTCACGGCCTTGACGCGGAGGAAGGACTGGGACACCACTGCGACCCTCATGTGTGCCCGGCCGGTCAGAACACCAGTGAAGAGGGCCCCGGGCAGGCGCTGTGTCAGCCGTTCCCGCTCCGGCCCGTCCCCGATGACGACGAGCCGCACGCCAGGCAGGTCGCCGAGCACCGCGAGGTTTTCGACCTGTTTCTCGGCCGCTAGTCGGCCGACAAAACCGACGAGGACCTCGTCCGCAGGGGCCAGCCGAGCCCGCCAGCCGGCGTCGCGATGCCCGGGCGAGAAGGCCGCGGTGTCCACGCCCCGCGGCCAGACCTGGACCCGAGGGACTCCGTGTTGTTCGAGGTTGCGGGCGGCGGTGGGCGAAGGCGCCAAGGTGATGTGTGCGCGTTCGTGGATCGAGCGGATCCGTCGCCACGCGACGTTCGATGCCGCGGTGAGCCCGTAGCGGCGCGCGAAGCCGGCGACGTCGGTCTGGTAGATCGCAACCACCGGGATGTCCAGCGACGCGGCAGCGCGCACCACCGGCCCGCCTAGGACGAACGGGGAGGCGAGATGAATGACGTCCGGAGCGAACCGGGCCAGCTCGCGGACAAGCGTGCCGGTGACGACCACCGGCAGGCGGACCTGGGAGTAGCCAGGCAGGCCAACCGACGGCAGCGCGACCACCTCGAAGCCCTCGCAGATGCGGGGCGGGGCCCCCGGAGCGATAATCCTTGCGTCGTGCCCGGTCCTGCGCAGGTGCTTGAGTACCTGCAGCACCGAACCGGTCACGCCGTTGACGTGCGGCAGGAAGGACTCAGACACCACTGCAACCCTCATGCGGGCAGTACACCAGCGTCACGGGCGCCTGTTGATGAGTGTGCGGTGTCGTGTCGAGGGCCTGTGTGTGAACACTTCGTGGCCGCCCCTTTGCTGTTTCGCGGGGACGTGGGCTTCGTTCCGCGAACCGTGCACTAGCGTTAGCTGCGGCACACACCTCGGGCGCGGCTGTGCACCTTGGAATGGGGATCGCATGGCACGTCCGCTGATTGCAACCAAGCTGTACGTCCCGAAGCTGCGACGTGCTCCACGATCACGTTGGTGGGGTACCCACACAAGGGTCTGACCTGCGCCGGAGCGCGGCTGAGAACGCTGCCGTCCCGCGCTAAGGAGCAGATGGTCCCGTTTATCTTGACGTCAAGAGAAAGCCGCCGTCTTGAGGGCCGGGCAGCACGTCACGCCCCATCTGGACCCGCGGCCCGGTTTGCCGAGGCTTCTCGCCGCGGCCCGTTTTGCGCCGCGCCGCGCCCGCACCTATGCCACACCCCGTGATCGCGGCACCATGGGGCCCATGACCGCCGCAGAGTCCGCAGAGTCCGCCGAGAGCATGCAGGCGTTTGGCTCGCCTGCCATGCCGGGCGGCGAGGTACTGGCCGCCCTGAGCTCGTCCAACATCAGCGACGTCACCCGTGCCAGCCTGACCCAGGCGGTCACTCGACTCAGGCCGCGAGCCTGAGCAAGGCTCGGCAGATGAGAATCGCAGCGGCCACAATCGCCGTGACCATCGCCGCGGGTGTGGTCGGCTTCGTCGTAGCCGACCACACCCTTTCGGACTCCCGCGAGCTGCGGAGGGTCTCTGTCGAGTTCCTCCCGAAGGGGGCAACTCACGTTCACACCGGCATGGTGGACGGGCCGCAGATCACCGCCGGTCCCCCTCGTGGTGTCACCGATTGGCGCAATGGTCCCAGTCTGGACGTCATCCTGGCGGGCGCCCGTGCCGACGGTTGGGAGGTCAAGACCGAGCAGATCTTCCAGGCGTCGCGGGATTCGACGATCGTACGCGGCCCCATCAGCGCCAATATTTCCGTTCTGCAGAACGGCGATGGCTCTGCGAACGTCATCCGCGACAAGGATTCCATGAACTTGCGTCGACGTGGGGCCGCGGTCGTCGGTGGCGCGATCGGCTTTGTCGCCATGACCATGCGGAGACGCCGCAAACGTCCGCCCGGCGAGGCGGCCCCAACGCCATCCGTGTGACCGACAGAACAGATCGATGAGAATCGCGCCGACCACACCTGAGCTGGCCACGGCGTCTTGTCTCGCTTATTGAGGTGGTGACTGCGCAAGTGTCGAGACCACTCGCACTGCTGCCACGTCGCCTGCTGTCACACTGGACTCTGTGAATGAGACACCGCCGGTCGCAGCGAGCCTCTTGGTCGGTGGTGCCGTTCTGCTGGGGCTCGCGCTGAGCGGCAACGGGCTCTCCAAGATGGTCTACTTCGAACTGACGCCCGACGCCGTAATCATGGCTCGAGAGGGGAACCGTCTCCTCCTCGTTGGCTGCGTGGTGCTGCTCGGGTGCGCGACCGTCGTGTTCAGCACCGGTCCTCGTTGGGCTGCGGTGTTGATCGCGGCGCCTGCGGTCATCTGCGGAGGTCTGGCGCTGGCCGACGACGAGACTCTCCTTCCCCAGATCGCGGCCCTACCGACTTTCGTTCTGGCTGTCGCCGGAGCGGTCGGCGTCCTCGCGAAGAGGGGCCCACATAGGGGCCCCACATAGGGGGGGTGGCCACGCGCCAAGGGTCGGCTATCCAAGGGACTTGTCTCACCCATAAGCGAGACAAGCAAGGCGTTCGATCGCGCCCAGGTGATCGTTCCGATCTACCCCCAGTCAGCTCACCTTGCTGCCGCACTCACCCGCACACGAGCGCCCGTCAAACACGTTCCAGTCGAGTAGTCCTGGATGCGCGCTGCCACGGCATCGGCCGCCAGTCGGACAGGGCAGGCGCGAGCACCAGGTCCGCGCCCAGGCAGTCGGCCACGGTGCTCAGCGCTCTCAGCGATGGCCAGTCCTCGCCGTACTCCAGGCGGCGCAGCGTCTTCGCGCTCAGCCCCCACTGCCGGGCGGCGTACTCGTCGGACCAGCCGGCGTGCTGCCGGCGCCACCAGACCTGTGCGGCCATGACGTGCAGGCAGAGCCAGGCGAAGTCGTCCGCGGTCGCGGACGCCGGGCGCGGCTCGTCCGTGACCAGCGGGTAGAACCAGTGCTGCCGCGGGCTGTACAGCGCAAACACGGGGTTGGGCCGGCCCCGGCGCAGACCCGGAACGGACAGCTCGAGCCTTAGCCCCAGGGCGTCATCGTGCCCGAACAACCCCTGGTGTGCAATCTGTTCCCGCACCGCTCCGAAAGGGTGCCGGCGGCACCGTGGGTGAACGTCACCTCCGGCAGAAGCCCGCGGTGTCTGGTATGTCTCCGCCGTCACGATTCGTCGCGTTGCCTGCGGCGCTGTTGTGTCATCCGTCTCAATCCTTACCGCTCCGTCCCGTGGAGTCTCGGTCGCGGATCTGGTCACGGCCGCGAATGGAGGATCAACGCCACTCCCGTCGTCGACCATCTTCGAAACAACCGCGCTCCGGGTCGTCAAACGAGACTGATCCTCAATCGGTCGGCTCTCCGAACACCGCGTACAGCGGCGCCAGGTAGGCCACGAGGTCGGGGCCACCCAGAGGCGCTCCCGGCACAGGGAGCTGGCGTAGCAGCAGATCCGTCGGCAGCTCCGCCTGGACAGGCAGCGCCGGGACTGGAGCCCCTGTCCAGAAGTCGCCATCGGTCAGGGCCAGACCAGCCAGCGCCATCATCGCTCCCACCCGGGGACCTTCGGCCGTCAGCGCCGCCTGCTCCACCGAAAGATGTGCTGTATCGCCGCCGCGCAGCTCGCGGAGCCGGTTCAGGAGTGTCTCGCGGCTGCGCCCGCGCCACAGCAGGATGGCGAAGGGGTCGTCGTCGAAGCTCTCCGCGAGGAGGTAGAACGCGGCCGCGAGGTGTTTGCACGGGACCTCCCAGTCCGGGCAGGAACAGCTCAGAGTCAGGTCCTTGGCCCGTTGCGGGAAGAGTGGTGCGCCAGCTGCCAGAAAGACGTCCTCAAGGTCGTCAGGCATCTCCCCGGCGAGCAGTCTGGCACTGTGAACCGCCTGCTCCGCAAGGGTTACCTCGACCTTGGCCCACACCAGCTCGCTGAAGGCGGGCAAGGCGATCGACACCTTGTACGGCGTCCTGCGCGAACCCTGCACTGATGCCGTGACCACACCCGGCGCCACCTCCAGGGACAGCACCTGACCCCGTCGGGCGTAGTTCTTGCCGCGGGTCAGCCGGGACCCCAGTGCGAAGGACTCCAGCACCTCGAGGAAGCGCCGAGACCACCAGTGCTCCCCGATGGCGCCTCGCGCGCTGCGGGCCACGAGCCCGCCGTCCACAGCGCGAGGCTTGGACGGTGGCGGGAAGCCGCCTGACCAGTTCGAGCGTCCCCGACCGGGCGGGCTCATCCCGCCACCGATGCGACCTGACGGGCTCATTCCACCACCGACCCGGCCTCGAGGGTGAACAGCTCACGCAGGGCGGAGGTGGACAGATCGGTGAGCCAGCCCTCACCGGTACCCACGACGCTGGCAGCCAGGCCCCGCTTGTTCTGGATCATCAGGGCGATCTTCTCCTCCAACGTGCCCGCGCACACCAGCTTGCGCACCTGGACCGAGCGGGTCTGCCCGATACGGAAGGCACGGTCGGTGGCCTGGTCCTCCACGGCGGGGTTCCACCAGCGATCGACGTGGATGACGTGGTTGGCTGCGGTCAGGGTGAGCCCCGTACCCCCTGCCTTCAACGAGAGGACGAAGAGGGACGGCCCGTCCCCGGCAGGGTCCTGGAACCGGGCCACGAGGCCGTCCCGCTGACCCTTGTTCAGCCCCCCGTGCAGGTACCCGACCTCGCGGCCGAATCGGGCACCGAGGTGAGTGCGCAGCAGGTCGCCGAACTCGGCATACTGGGTGAACAGCAGCGCCTTCTCCCCCGAGGCGAGCACCTCATCGAGGGTCTCTTCCACGCGCGCCACCTTGCCCGAGCGTCCGGCCAGGCGGCTGCCGTCTTTGAGGAACTGCGCCGGGTGGTTGCAGACTTGCTTGAGCTTGGTCATGGTCGCCAGGACCAGTCCGCGGCGCTCGATGCCGTCGGTGCTCTCGATCCGCTGCATCATGTCCGCGACGACCGCCTCGTAGAGCGAGGCCTGCTCGTGGGTCAGCGTGCACACCACCTCCATCTCGATCTTGGCCGGCAGGTCGGTGATGATCGAGGTGTCGGTCTTCAGTCGGCGCAGCACGAACGGTTGGGTCAGCGATCTGAGCCGGGTCGCTGCTTCGGCATCGCCGTGGCGTTCGATGGGCGTGGCGAAGCGCTCCTTGAAGGACTTGGGTTGACCGAGTAGTCCGGGGTTGGCAAACTCCATCAGCGACCAGAGGTCGCCCAGCCGGTTCTCAACCGGGGTGCCGGTCACCGCGAACCGGCGGGCCGACGGCAACGCCCGCACCGCGACCGCCGCCCGGGTCGCCGCGTTCTTGACCGCCTGGGCCTCGTCCAGGACGACGCGACGCCAGCTCATCTCACGCAGCGCGTCGAGGTCTCGAATCACGAGCCCGTAGGTCGTCACGACCAGATCGGATTCGGCCACCACGGCGTGGAACGCCTTGCCCTTGGGTCGCTCGGCGCCGTGGTGGACGTGCACCCGCAGCCCGGGGGCGAAGCGTTCAGCCTCTCGCTGCCAGTTGCCGACCAGCGACATCGGGCAGACCAGCAGGGTCGGGCTCCCCTTCGCAGGGGGCTCGCCGCACATCAGGGCGAGCAGCTGCACCGTCTTGCCCAGACCCATGTCGTCTGCGAGCACGCCGCCTAGACCGACCGACTCAAGGAACGCCAGCCAGGCCAGGCCACGCTCCTGGTAGGGGCGCAGCTCACCCTTGAAACCCTCTGGGGCGGTCATCGGCGCGATCCGGTGGTCCACCTCTCCGGAGAGCAGGTCCGCGAGCCAGCCCTGAGCCTCGACGTCCACGACCTGCAGGCCACCAGGTCCGTCCTCCAGCGCCCCCAGCGTCGCAAGCACCTCCCCGACGCTCATCCGCCCCGAGCCGTGCGACCGCTTGGCCAGGAACGCCCGGGCCCGGGCCAGCCGGTCCGCATCGACATACATCCACTGACCGCGCACCCGCACCAGAGGCTGCTGGGCCTCGACGAGATCGGCGATCTCCTGCTCGGTCAGGGTGTGCTCCCCGACAGCCAGATCCCAGCGGAAGTCAACGAGCCCCTCACGACCGATCACCGCCTTGGCCGCGGCCGAGCCGGGCTGCGCGGGGGTCGACACCGAGAGCTTCGCGCCCAGCCGCATCGATGGGTTGGTCCACCACCCCGGGAGCAGTATGCCGAAGCCGGCGGCTAGCAGGATCGGCGCGGCCTCCGACAAAAACAGGTGAGCGCCCTCAGCGTCCAGCGTCAACGAGGACGGCTTGGCCGTATGCAGGGCATCCTCGATGCCTGGGTAGAGCCGTACCGCGCGACCGAGCTCACCGAGCAGGGTCTCCTGCGGATCGGCGACGTGTCGCGCCAGCGCGCGCAGCGCCCCCCTGGCCCGCCACACCTGCGCGGCGTCAACGACCAGGCTGGGTTCCTCGCTCGACTGCAACGCGAAGTCCACTCGCCACGTGGCGTCGGGCCCGCTCTCGCCCTCCGTCGCCTCGGCCGCACCCGGCGGCTCGACCAGCCGGAAGCAGGCCCGGAGTGCACCGACCTGGGTGACCTCCCGCTGCCAGTCAGCCAGCGCCCCGTCCAGAGCGGCGAAAGCGACCGGGGTCGAGGCAAAGTAAGGGTCGGATCCGGTCAGCGCCGATCGAAACGACGCCGCTGCACGCCGACGCGCAGCGGGGCCCAGGCGCGAGCGCACGGCTGCGTCCACCAGAGCATCGGTCGCGGCGGCCAGCGAACCCGCCGCGGCCGCGCCTTGGTCAACGTCAGCCGGGCACGCAGCCGTGAAGGAGCCGGGCAGTCCCCCGGCCAACCCGCGCAGCCACACGGCGTCGGCTCCGGTCACCACCGCCGACCACATCGCCATCGCCCGGTCGTCGCCCGCTTTCCGCACGCCTGGAAGTACCCGACCGCGTCCGACGAGATCCACGGCAAACCCGGCAAGAGCCTGAAGCGCCCGCAGGTCACTACCGGCGATCGGTCGGTCAGGGTCGATCTCGGCGTCGCCGGATGCCAGCAGGAAGCCCAGGGCGGTTTGATCGTCCAGAGCAAGGGTCGGGACCTCCCACTGCCCTTCGGCCAGGGACTCCGGGATCTGCGACTGCTCGCGGGTTCGGTTGACCTCCGCCGAGGCAGACGGGCCCCGGCCCTGGTTCGGCATGGCGAGAACCGCCGCACCAGCGGCGCCATCGCAGGCCGTCGCCGCTGCCAACGCCTGAGCAGAGACGGCGAAAGGATGAGCCTGCCTGGTGGGCCGGCGACCTCGGCGCACAGGCGGATGCGACGGCGCCTCGGAGTCCTCGGCCCACACGATCAGCTCACCCCTGCGATCGTCCTGGATCGACCACCACGCGTGAAGAACGATCACCGCTGCTCAACTCCCAGGAATGGCCTGCAATGATCGCAAAACTACCCGATGAAGGGAGCCGTGCTCCATGCGGAGGATCACGCACCCGCCGCCATCCATGTCAGTGTGCATCCGACTGGCGGAAGGCCGGTAAATCAGTTGTGAAGTATTGCAGCTTATCTGCTGCACTGGCATAGTGGGGGGTATGACTTTTCACGGCTACGTCGGACTGCAGTCCCGCGGACTTATCGCATTGCCGAGCGAACTACGCCGCCGGATGCATCTTGATGAGCCGGGCGCGCAGATCGAGATCCTCGAGCGCGGTGACGGTGTGATCGAGTTGCGAGCGGCATTGCCGGTGCCGGCCGATCAGGCGTGGTTCTGGACCGAACAGTGGCAGCGGCGTGAGCGGGAAGTCGACGAGCACGTTGCCCGCGGCGAGGTGGCCGTGCACGAGTCGACCGATGACTTCCTCACCCACCTGGACGAGATCGATTCCCCGGCTGCGAAGTCGTGAAGTTCGAGACGACCCCTGCATTTGACAGTGACTACCGACGGCTCAAACCCGAACACCACACCGCTTTTCGTCTTGCGGTCAAAGAGAAGTTCGGTCCAGCCTGCGACGCCTACGCGGCGGATCCGTCGACTCCCTGGCCCTCGGCGTTGCGTGTGAAGCCCGTACGCAACGCGCCCGGCGTACTCGAAATGACCTGGTCATTCGCCGGCCCTGACGGTCGCGCCACCTTCGAACTCATCACCGTCGACGATGACCTGCGCTGCCGTTGGCGCCGAGTCGGTGGCCACGCCGTGTTGAAACGCCCGTAGGAGACCAGCTTCCAGCCA
>DATCNE010000357.1:0-2186 GCA_036565395.1 Dermatophilaceae bacterium | reverse complement strand
GGGCACACCCGCCGACCTCGTCGCCGCCCGCTCCACCGTCACCGGCGAGCACCTCGCGGCCTACGTCGGCACCTGACCGAGGCCCTCGCGGACACGGTGAGACGAGTTCTCTCACCTGTTTCGACTCGTCCCAGTGAACCGGGAACGGGGCGTGTTCGACAGGGGCGAGTGGCTCCACCCGTTGGCCACGCATGTGCTGGGCGAAGGACGCGCTTGCTAGGTGGGGACAGCTCGAACTGCCAGTCGTGCCAGGCGGTGCGGCCAGGAGTGCCGTTGGTGCGCGCGGCGGTGACTGCCACGGTCGCGTAGGACATAAGGGAACTGCCGGCCGTGCCGTGACCGGCAACGTTCGAGGAGCGCTGACATTGCCCGCGGATCTACCTCGAGGGGCCTGCGGCCTCTACCTCGGCGACCCCACCGCCTGGACCAGCCCCCGAAGGACTAGCAGCGAGAAGCACTAGTGTGCCGCACCGGAGATCCGTGTAAGAAGTCGCCCGATTGACTCGAGTATCTGTTCGGCGGGTTTGGTCCAGATGAACGGTTTGGGGTCTTCGTTCCATCCCTTGGCCCAGGCGCGGATGTCGGCTTCGAGAGCTTGGACGGAGGTGTGGCTGCCTCGGCGGATGAGTTCGTCGGTGATGAAGCCGAACCAGCGTTCGACCTGGTTGATCCAGCTGGAGCTGGTCGGGGTGAAGTGCATGTGGAAGCGGGGGTGCTTGGCCAGCCAGGCGTTGATTGCCGGCGTCTTGTGGGTGCCGTAGTTGTCGCAGACCAGGTGCACCTCCAAGTCGTCGGGGACTTCGTCGTCGATCTTGGCCAGGAACTTCTTGAACTCAATCGCTCGATGACGGCGGTGGATCGAGGAGATCACGGTCCCGTCAGCGATGTTGAACGCGGCGAACAGGTTGGTCACGCCGTGACGGACATAGTCGTGGGTGCGCCGCTCGGGCATCCCGGGCATCATCGGCAGCACGGGGCTGGTACGAGCCAGCGCTTGAACCTGGCTCTTCTCGTCCACGCACAGCACCACCGCACTCTCGGGGGGATCCAGGTAGAGGCCGACGACGTCGTAGACCTTCTCCACGAACAGTGGGTCCTTGGACAGCTTGAACCCATCGACCCGGTGCGGCTTGAGCTCGAAAGCCTTCCAGATCCGCCCGATCGTCGTCTTGGACAACCCCGAACGCCTGGCCATCGAGGCCCGAGACCAGTGCGTGGCATTGCGCGGCGTCTCCTCCAGTGTGGCGACCACGACCGCCTCCACCTGGTCAACGCTGATCGTGGCCGGCCGCCCGGGCCGGGGCTCGTCCAGCAGCCCGTCCAGGCGCTCGGCCACAAACCGGCTTCGCCACTTACCCACCGTCGCAACCGCGCAGTTCAGCTGTGCTGCAACGCTCTTGTTGTCCGTGCCCTTCGCGCAGGCGAGCACGATCTTGGAACGCAGCGCCAAGGCCTGGGAGGACTTTGCCCGGCGCGACCACCGCACCAGCTGCTCACCCTCCTGCTCGGTCAGGGTCAGCTCGGTCTTGGGTCGCCCAGTTCTCGCCATACCAACAGTCTACGATTTATGGCATGAATTAACGGTGCGACACACTAGCGCCCATGGCGCAGGAGGCGAGTCGGCATCTCGCTGGCTCCATCCGCGTGTCACTCCGCTGCGGCACACGTGAGCCAAGACGTCACGAAGATTCCTGCGACGGCGGCCATGGCACCGAGAGCAGCGTCAGTGCGCACGGTCCGAACGGCGGGACCGACTCGGCAGCACCGCCAGCCCGACGGACAACCAGTAGAGCCATCTGAACCAAAGCGGCGCCTGGAACCCCTCCGTCACGGACCCAACTACTTTCCTCCGCCGAATCTGCCTCTTCTATCTATCAAGGACCAGGCTCGGTCCCGGCTGGCAGCGCGTGTTCTCGTTTGGGCCGCGGGCCGCGCCGCACATCCATTGCACATCTCATCAGCGATTATCAGTGTCGATGTCCGGCATCGGGGCCAGCATGACCTGGTACGTGCAGGAAGGGAGCGTGGTTCGGCACAAAATCGTCCGTCATTCCGGCCAATTCGGTTTTTGCTTTCTCTACGACGTCAGAGCCGAAGTCTGGATCACCCTTGATGTGTTCAAGGTAGTCATCGAAATCGTAGAATGTCTGAGCCTCACCCGTCTTGTAGCTCAAGTAGTACGGCGG
>DATCNE010000356.1:0-3853 GCA_036565395.1 Dermatophilaceae bacterium | reverse complement strand
GCGAGCATACAGATGAGCACGTGTGCCTTGACTCGGGTTTCGAGGTGGTGATGGATCGGGCGCAGGTCAACATCGATGGTTTTCAGGGACCGGAAGTCGCGCTCGACCCGGGACAGAGCCCCGCCTGGCTCTCTGTCCGTGCGGGGGACGATGCCACCGCACCAGATCAAAATCCTGTTCCCACGGTGGGAACATCTCCCCGCGTTAACCCGTGCGAACGAGTGGCAACAGTGCAGCCCATACCCACTTTGACCTGCACTGTTGCGCAAATAGCCTGCTCATGGCACCATGCGACAGCGGGTTCAAGTCCCCCTCCGGACACTTGTTCGAGTCTCTGACCTGCGGATATTCACATTCATCGATGTACTTGCCCCGACTTGAACCCTCACACGGTCTGCGCGGCTCACACGCAGGCTAGGCCGGGAGCCAATTTGTCGAAGGCGTGTGTCCCTGGTGGTCAGTCCCCCTCCGGACACTTGGCTCTTCCTGTTTCCGCTATGGGAACATCTTGGGAACAACCCGCCGACAGAGGGTCAGACCAGGGTGTTCCCACGTGGGAACAGAACGACGGGAATCATGGCATCTCTGGAGCAGCGGCCAGCAGCTCGCTGCATCGTCATAGACGAATGGCACGACCGCCGACCCCCACATCAGCGCCTGGGAAGAGAGCATCTGCGAGCCCCAAGGACCGGAGTTGGCCCTCGACGTCGACGTTGTGATCTGCTGCGCTGACCGGCCATGGGCTAGCTCGAGTTGTGCATCACCACACTCAGCGTCCGCAAGGCGTGGAACCGCCAAGGCGAAGATGGCCAGACTCAGATCCCCAAATGGCTCACCAAGCGGATCAACGCCAAGCACGAGATGCGCGGGCACTATCTCGGCCTCCCCAAGACGCCGAAGTCACGGCGAACCATCACCATCGCGCCATCAGTGGTGACGATCCTTCGCCATGCGATGCAGGGCAAGTCCCCCGACGACTTCGTGTTCACCACGGCCGCCCGCTCCACCTCCAGCGCCTCACTTCGCTGGACAGGCGGCCGACGGCCGACTCAGAGCTACAAAAAGGGCAGACTGCCAACACAGCCGACAACATTTGTTCCCGAAAGTGGGTACAATCGTTGTCGTGGCCGACGCGACTCTCACACGACTGGGCGCCATCGCAGAACGACGATGGGGTCTGGTCACCACTGCCCAGGCCGAGGCCGCAGGCGTCGCACGCAAACAACTCTCTCGGATGGCATCCACTGGCGCGATTGAGCGCGTCGCGCAGGGCGTCTACCGGATGGCCGGTGCTCCTGCTCAGGATCACGAAGCCATCTATGCGACCTGGCTGGCGCTCGGTGGCGCAGCGGATTCACGTACCGCAGATGGCGTTGCCACCATCGTGGCTGCTGGCACCACCGCAGCCGCTCTGCATGAGATCGGGGACTTCATCCTCAACGGCTTCGACTTCATCGTTCCCGCCCGAAAGGGCACCCGGCTGCCCGACGTCCGCCTGCGCATCCGAGCGCTGACGCGTGAGGAAGCGATCCCGGTCAACGGTCTCCCGACGCTGTCCGTCGAGCGGACCATCGCCGATCTGGTCGAGATCGGAGCCGACCTGTCACTCGTGGCCGACTGCCTACGTGATGCCATTCGCGCCGACAAGCTCCTTTCCTCTGAGCAGCTTGCGTTTTACCTCTCCCCCGTTGCTGCCCGACGCAAGAGCACGGGCCTCGGCCTGGCGAACGACCTGTTCCAACTGGCTGGCGCTGCTCCGGACGGATGGGACCCGTGACTGAGCTCGAAGGGTACGGCGACTGGCGCTCGCTGGAACTCGCCATTAAGGACGCCGCAAAGAAGGCAGCCCGGCTGGCTGGTCCCGGCGTCAGCGCAGCCACCGTCGACGCTCAGATCCGTCAGGCACGCTACGACCGATTCCTTTCCCGGGTCTTCGCCCGGGGCGAGGAGTCCGAGTGGCTGCTCAAGGGTGGGATGAGCATGCTCGCGCGTGTGCCGCGTGCGCGCACCACGAAAGACGTCGACCTCGCGGCTCTGCATGTGGCCGACCTGGCAGATGCCGAAGCAGCCTTGGCCTCGCTGGTCGCCGTCAACCTCAGCGATCACCTGACCTTCCGCCTGGTGCGCTCGATGCCGACTGGCCTGGGCGACAACCAGCCGGGAGTCGCCACCAGACGCTACGTCTTTGCGTGCTTCGACGTGGACACGGACAACCAGATCGACACCGTCACGGTCGACGTGGTTGTGGGTCCATCACCAGTCGGTCGTCCAGAGGTCGTCGAGCCTGCCAACCGGCTGCACCTGCGGCGGCCGCTGGTCACGCATCCGTACCGGCTCTATCCGGTGGCTGATCAGCTCGCCGACAAGGTCTGCGCGACGATGGACACAAACTATCCCGGCGGCAAACGCAGCAGCCGGGTTAAAGACCTGGTCGACCTCGTCGTGCTGGCCCACACCCAGACGGTCGATCTCGCGGAGCTACGGCAGGCCGTCGAGGCGAAGCGGCTCATCAGCAACATCGCTCCGTTCGACCACTTCGACATCCCGAACGACTGGACTCGCACCTACCCGGCGACCGCGAAGGGCGTCCCCTCTGCCGAGTCCTTCACGGCCGAGACCGCCGCGGCCATCGTCGCATCGTTCGTCGACCCTGCGCTCGGCAAGAGCTCGAACACGGCCATCTGGGACCCGCAGTCACTCGCGTGGAGCCCGTCGACGAGCGTACCCAGTGCGTAACCAGTGGACTGAGATTCGACGTTTGCGCAGGTCATCCCTGAAGGAACGGGGCGACGGCGGCATAACGGCGCGCGTATTTGGCGTCAGGACGGTCAACGGACGGCGGAGAAAGTTCGCCGTAGGCCGCAACCCCCTTCTGGCTGCCAAGCGTTTCAAGACGTTGGTGCAGGAGGCGGGCAACCGCTGGCCCGAGGGATGAATGCCCGGCAAAGGTTCGTAACGGTGGAGACGCCGAGCGACTCAGGGCATGAGCCGACTCCCCTCTTGGCCTTCGGCCTCCGCTACGTTGAGCATCTCTGACCAGAGATGGCTCCCCGCCCTCAAAGCTGCCAAGGCGGGGAGGCTTCGCCAAGCGGTTCACACCCCATGACCTACGGCACACCCACGTCGCCTGGCTCATTGCCGCCGGCGTACCCCTCCCGAACATCCAGCAGCGCCTTGGACATGAGTCGATCACCACAACCATCGACACCTACGGGCACCTTCTGCCTCAAGGCAACGACCTGATCGACGCCGCCCTTGACGCGGGCCTCAGCGGCAAGAAGATCACCATCTCCGCCTGAAAACCAGAAGTCGGCGGTTCGACCGCGCCCCCGGCCACCACTCCCACCGCAGTCAGACCCCCCCTGTGGCCTGCGGTTTTGTCCTTCTCAAAGATTGACAGCGAGGTTGTGAGTCCGTCATCAGAAGCACCGTCGCTCGCCGTGCCTGCGCGATCCTCGACCTCCACCAGCTCCGATGAACGCCGAACGGCCCACTCCACAACGCTTCCCGTCAAGGGGTCAGCGAGTATGGCGAACCGAAGACCGCGACGGATTGCGTGCGATGTTACGCACCACCTCAGCTCCCTCCTGCGACGATATGGGCATGCCCGTCATCGGGTGCCGGCTGGTGCCCCCCGTGGTGTCTCAGCCCTAAGGATATGAGAAACACGGTCTCCGTTTGACGCCCCTGTCCCGGTGAATACTGCGGGCGGGGCATACGAGGACCAGCCCAACTGAGTTCAACCAGGACACCGTAGGCCCCGAGGACGAAACACAGGTCGTTCGGTCTGCGGAGCGGGCGACTTGCCAAGTAGCCCTTAAAGGCGGTGCCATCACCGCAACGAGTTCACCGG
>DATCNE010000355.1:0-1740 GCA_036565395.1 Dermatophilaceae bacterium | reverse complement strand
GATCGGTGTGGTCGCGGTGGTGGTCTATGCCCAGGGTGCCGATGCGCGGGCGGTTGCTGATCAGCAGCCACAGACGGTGTATATCGCCAAGCTACTGGTGCCGGCAGGTACGACGGCGGCCGAGGCGGTGGCGACGGGACTGATTGTGCCGACGCAGGTCGCGGCCAAGGGGTTCCCGCTGGGCGGGCTGAGCACGGTTGATGAGGCGACCGGCAAGTTGTTGGCGCTGACCGATATCGCCCCTGGTGAGTTTGTCGTGGCGAGCCGGTTTGGGACGACTCCGTTGGGACAGAAGGCGATTCAGGTGCCGGATGGTCAGATTGCTATCTCACTGACATTGTCCGACCCTGCCCGGGTGGGCGCGTTTGTGAGCCCCGGGTCCCACATCGTCATCTATGACACGTATACCCCGGCGGTGGTGGCGGCTGCGACCACGACCGACCCCAAGGCGGGCGCGGCCGGAACCAAGCAGACCCGGGTGCTACTGGATGACGTGCTGGTGATTGCGATGGGGTCGGCGACTCTCACTCCAACTGCCGCGGGTCAGCCGCCGGCGGCGCCTGGTGCGCTGGTGACCGTCGCTCTGCCGCCGGCAACGGCGGCCAAGCTCGTGCACGGCATACAGACGGGGACGTTGTATGCGGGTCTGCGTGGCACCGACACCAAGGCTGATCTGGCCCAGATCGTCACTGACGCAACGCTGTTCGGCAAGTGAGCTAGGAGCCCTGACATGACGATCCTGTGGGACAGCGACCCTGCTGCCGCGGAGAACTACCACTTCGCGGTCGGCGACCACATCGAGGTTGTCGAGTCGGCCCAGTCGGCCATGCGCGGGCTGGGTGCCAACGCGGCGGAGCTATTGGTCATCGTGGGGCCAGAGATCGGCTTGCAGGCGGCCTCAACGTTGGCCGAGCAGGTCCGCAACGACCGTCCCGAGGTCAGCGTGATCCTGCTGCGCCGGCGCCTTGAGGTGGCGGTCCTGGCTCAGGCGCTGCGCGCGGGCTTCCGCGAGGTGGTCGCCTCGGACGACCTGACCTCGTTGTCCGATGCCTGCCGGCGAAGCCTGGAGATCTCCCATCACCTGGCCGGGATCTCCGGGGTCGCCCCGGTCCGCGAGGGCAAGGTATTTGTCATCTTCAACGCCAAGGGTGGGTGCGGCAAGACGACGGTCGCCACGAACCTGGGCGCCTACATGGCGTCCATCGGTGCGAAGGTGCTGCTGGTCGACCTTGACCTGGCCTTCGGCGACGTGGCGATCAGCCTCCAGCTGCGTCCGGCGGCCTCGATGGGCGATCTGGTGGCGATGGCGGGCCACATCGACGAGCAGGGTCTGGCCTCGGTGGTGACCAAGCACGAGAGTGGGCTGGACACCGTCTGCGCGCCAAGCCAGCCCGGTGAGGCGGACCGGATCTCTGGGTCGTTGGTGGGTGAGATGTTGCGCGTCGCGCGTCGCTGCTACGAGTACATCATCATCGACACCCCGCCGGCCTTCTCCGAGCATGTGCTGGCGGCGTTCGACGTCTGCGACATGGCGGTCCTGCTGGCCACCTTGGACATCCCTGCGGTCAAGAACCTGCGGCTCACCCTGGACACTCTTGACCTGCTGGGGCATCCGCGTGACGCGCGGATCGTGATCCTGAACCGCTCCGACGCCAAGGTTGGTCTGCACACCGAGGACGTCGTGGCCGCGATCAAGCAGCCGATCGCGGCCATGATCCCGAGCAGCTCCGCAGTGCCCGC
>DATCNE010000354.1:0-7539 GCA_036565395.1 Dermatophilaceae bacterium | reverse complement strand
TCGTTATCGAGCACCACCAGGCGGTCATGGCGCACGCCGACTGGATCATCGACCTTGGCCCCGGCGCCGGCCACGACGGCGGCCGGATCGTCTTCGAGGGCACACCCGCCGACCTCGTCGCCGCCCGCTCCACCCTCACCGGCGAGCACCTCGCGGCGTACGTCGGCACCTGACAGAGGCCCGCCCATCGCACCAAGTGGGAGCGGGGTATTCGGTTGCCCTGCCCCAGGGACCTTGCAAGACTCCTTCGATGGTTGACGATCCGCTCGCCGCACATCTCGCCGCACATCTCGCCGCACATCTCGCCGCACACTACGACCTCGGCTTTGAACGTGATCGTCTCTTCCGCGAGGGTGAGCCGCGCCTGGAGCTCACGCGGACCCTGGAGCTGCTCGACCGATTCCTGCCGTCTGCGCCGGCCCGGCTGATCGACGTGGGGGGCGGCCCCGGCGCCTACGCCGCGATCTGGGCACGACGGGGCTATGACGTCCATCTGTATGACTGCGACCAGATGTTGTTGGCGGCGCGAGCCGTCGAGTCGGAGCCAACACTGAGCGGCCTCAGCTCACACCTGCTCGCGGTCGGCACCAAGCCAGGAGCTGTTCAGCCCGGATGAAGATGCATGAGGACGAGGTCGACATCGACGCCGAGCTGGTCGGACGGTTGGTGGCCGAACAGTTCCCCGAGCTGGTCGGACGGTTGGTGGCCGAACAGTTCCCCGAGCTGGCCGACCTGCCGATCAGTGCCTTCAGGTCGACGGGGACGGTCAACGCGATCTACCGGATTGGCGACCACCTCTACGCGCGACTGCCGCGGATGCAGCAGTGGGCACAGGACCTGGACAGTGAATGGCACTGGCTCCCGCAGCTCGCTCCGCATCTGTCACTGCGAGTCCCCGAGCCGGTTGGGAAGGGCCACCCCACGAGCTCGTACCCCTTCTCGTGGGCGATCTACGGATGGATCGACGGCCAGCCGTACGCGGATGAGCTCGTTGACGATGAGCGCCAGGCGGCCAAGGATCTGGCGCAGTTCGTGGTCGAGCTACGCACGATGGATCCCGTCGTCGGCTCACCACGCGTCGAAGCACCACGGACCGGGCGCAAGCCACTGCGCCAGCTCGACGCCGTCACGCGCGAGGCGATCGAGTCGGGGCGGGGTGTCATCGATGGCGATGCCGCCACCGCCGCCTGGGAGCGCGCGCTCGACGCGCCGGCGTGGAAAGGAACGCCGGTGTGGATACACACCGACCTGCTCAGGTCCAACCTGCTCGTTCACGACGGACGGCTCCGTGCAGTCATCGACTTCGGCGGTGTCGGGGTCGGCGATCCGGCCGCTGACGTGATCGCCGCGTGGAGCGTGTTCAGCCACACCGGTCGAGCAGTGTTTCGAGATGCCCTCGACGTCGACGGCGGCATGTGGAACCGAGCACGCGGCTTCGCGCTCCACCAGGCGGCAATGATCATCCCGTATTACGCCGAGACGAACCCAAGGTTTGTCGCCCTGGCGAAGCGCACCGTCGAGCAAGTCCTGGCCGACATCAACGCGTGATCAGGAGCCGATCACGACCACGACCAGTCGTGCAGGGTCTGTGCGCAGAAGCTGTGCAGGTCGCGGTTCCCTTCCAACAGGTCCCGCCGGGTCAGCGCGTACGGGATGCCGCGGATCCCCAGGTCCTCGATGGGGACGCCATCCGAGGGGCCGGACCGGATCGCCCGGCGGATCGCCATCGTGAAGTGGATGCCGTCAGGCAGCGGGTCGAACTCGTATGGCGTGCCCGTCAGCGCTTCGCTCAGCTGCAGGTCGCCCCAGACGTTCGCGCCGCCGGCGCCGGTGGCCTCGCCGACGCAGACCAGCGGTCCGATCCCGTGGTCGGCCCATCCGGCGGCGAACAGATCGCCCGAGGAGTACGTGTTCGGGTCGACCACGAGGACAGAGGCGCCCGGGTACGTCCGGCCGATGTCCCGGCACCACGCCGGGTCGGTCAGCGCCTTGGGCTGGGAGTACACCTCGCCGGTCGACACCGCGTCGTTGAGGCTCTCGACCCACGCGCCCAGCTCGAGTCGGTTGAAGGCGTTCTCGGCCATGGCCCGGGTGACCGGAGTCGCAAGCAGAGAGAAGCGGGTCGGCAGGATCGTCTCGTCGGTGAACAGCTGCAGTGACCGTTCGGCCGCCCAGATCAGCCCGCCCGGGTTTGCCCGCAGGTCGACGATGAGCCGGTCCGCAGGGAGCTCCTGCAGGAGCCGGCTCACCTCGGTGACGAACGCCTCGTGGTCGTCGACGTCGAAGCTCCAGATCCGCAGATAGCCGACGTCACCGCGCTTCGTCGGCACCGTCCGGGCCGACAGGACGTCGGGCAGGGACGTCGCGATCCAGTCCCCCACAGCCGCGACCGAAACCACGACCGGTGGAGCAGCCGGAGCCGAGTCCGGTGCGGGAGCAGGCGCTTTACGTTGCGGCGCCTTGCGTTTCGCGCCTTTGAGCCGTTGGGCGTCCCAGGCGGCAGGGGCAAACATCAGCTTCTTGGCCTTGCGGACCGACTCGGCGGCGGGGTTCCAGCCGGCCTTGAGCGCAACCTGTGGGTCCTTGGCCATCGTTGCGGGCGGTATGCCGACCACGCGCCACGGGATGCGCACTTCGTGCAGCGTTTGCCCAACTGTGAACCCGACGATGACCGAGTGCTCGTCGGGGGGCGGTCCGTAGTCGAGTGAGCGGAACGTGAGTGTTTCCAACGCTCTTGCGCGCCGGGCGTCGGGGCGCCCGCCGGTCTCCTGGGACGAATACACGTCCACGGCCCTGCTCATCGGGACGAAGTTCCACGAGACCAGCTCCACCCCTTCGGCAAAGTCAGGGTCCTCGATGTCCGCCGTCTGCGCCAGCTTCGAGACGATGAATCTCGGTGCGGCATAAGGCCCGTAGGACTCCACCAGGAACGGCAGGGTAGCGACCCTGCCGCGCATGCCGGAAGGCCCGACATACCGCGTGTGCGCGTCTCGCAAGCCCGTGATGATCCCGGTGACCGCAAGGTGGAACTCGCCGTCGGTCAGCTCGACGCACTGCTGGCGCAGCAGCCGCAGCGCCTGCACGGGGTCCACCGCGTAGGCCGCGCGTTTCTGGGGCAGGTGGCAGTACACACCCTCGAGCAGGGGGACGAGTGTGTCGATCACCTTCAGCCGCTCCCCCGGACCCAGTGCGGGCATGAGCAGCCGACGGCGGCGCAGCACATCACTCAGGAGCATGCCGCGCTGGGCGGCGGTTGCGTGCAGGCTCAGATCTGCCATGACAGGTCACCTATCGATGGAGCTCAGCGCCCGGACGCGCCATAGATAGCTCACAACCTTCCTCCCCGAATGTGGGCATGGCAATGGGCATGGCAATGGGGGGTTCCTGTTCGGCGAAACGGCTCGCTGAGACGAATGCGGACACTCACTGACAAAGGCCGAATACCGTTGCCGCACAAGGTAAAGAACTGTTCAAGGTTCGACTCGCCGTCTGGGCATGTCAGACCGAGGTCGCTAGCGTCGAAACTGCGAACACAGCCTTTTGCGCCGGCGAAACCCACTGATGCCGAAGGAACGTCCACACACCAATTCGTTGCGTAGGAGACAGACATGCAAGAGACCTTCGAATCCACTCTCGGAGCGCATGTCTTGCGCGACGACAACGGTCGGGCTCGTTCGATCCGCCCAACATGGGGCATTCGCCGAGGAGGGTGTGGATCGACCACAGCTACGGGGTCTTGCTGCAGGTGAGCACGAAGAACAACCCGAACTGTTACGTCGAGTGGGGATGGCACGTCGCGCCGACGCTCTGCGTGCGCGGACCGAGCTTCTGGCAGACCCAGCGGATGGTGATCGACCCCTCGCTGTTCCTCACGCCGGTCTCCTTCGCGACCTGGAAGGGCGTGCAGGGTGACCCGGCCGCGACGTTGACGGATACGGTGGCGGACCAGTTCTGGCACGGCGGTGGCACAGACCCGACGTACTCCGCCTCGAACCAGATCCTCGTCCAGTACCGCCTGGCACTGCTGAACAGGTCGAACCAGGTCGGCCCGGCGCCCTACGCGAACTGCCCCTGACCGCGCTCCGAGTAACTGCGGGTCGGTATGCCGACCGCCCACCCGCTCGCTGACGAGAAGGCCGGCATCACCGGCGGGAACCCAGCCCAGCTCGCCGTCTTCGACAAACCTGACCGCGACGAACGCGGATGGATGCTGTCCGTGGCCCACCTGGCCGTCATCCCGTATGCCGCACTGGCCGACGCGCTGCTCGCCCACCCTGACCGGGTTCGGCTGTCCCCCGTCTCCCGGCTGGAACCACTGCCCTACGACCACAAAGCCATCGTGGCGGCCGCGGTCAAAGAGCTGAGGCGACGGTATGCCGACCGCCCCGATCCCGAGCACCTCCTCGGCGCACGGTTCACCTTCCGAGAGCTACGAGACGTCCACGAAGCCATCGCCGGGACGACTCTGCAACACGAAGCCATCTCAGGGACTCTCCAGAAGGACACCTTCCGGCGAGCCATGGACCCCCACCTGCAGGGGACCGGAACCATGTCCACTGGCACCATCGGCCGGCCGTCACAACGCTTCCGCCGCACCCGATAGTTGAGTCCCCTGCACATGGCCACGACACTTTGGCCTCGAGCCACGCCTCCAGCTGTGAACGAACACCAGGCACGAGCCCATTGAGATGTGACCACGGCAGCACCCCATCGTGGTGGAGCACGAGGCCGACCGGGAATCTACGGGACAGATCCTACCCAATCGGACAGTAGAGACGAATGCTGACACTGCCCGACAAAGGCCGAAAACCGTTGCCACACATGGTAAAGAAATGTTCAAGGTTCTCTCGCGCGTCTGTGCAGATCACATCGGGGGCGGCTACCGTCTTGGCCTTAACACCACCGCGATTGCGTCGGAGGAAGACCCACCCGCAGGGTCCGCATCTGAGCCCGGCATCCGCCCGGCGCGCACACCAGCTGCTCTGGCTACGGCTGACTTCTGCAGCGCCGCCCGGTGCTGCCCCTCCTGCTTGACCACGGGTGTGCACATGACGGGTTCGGAAGACCGCCAGGTTAGGGCGAGCGCAGGCAGTTTCCTCGTCGACAACGCTGACCTCACCGACCTCAAGGCTCTGCTCTCCCGGGCCGACTGGTTCACCGTGCTGCGCAACGCGGGACGACTCGAGCCGGGCGAGCTCCCGAACCGGATGCTCACCATCCCCAGGCGGGACGCGCAGCTCGCGCTCCGCGAGATCGTCCGCCTGGTTGCTGACCTGCCGACTGGCACCAGCTCGATCGTGGTGTGGCAACAGGACGGCTCGGAGCTGTGGGTCGACACCGGCACCGTCGCGTTGGCCTGCCGCGAGGGACTGGTCACCATCTCGGTCACGGTGTCGTGTGACCAGATCGCAGAGCCGGTCACCATCGCCGTCCCGATCGCGGTCGGCACCAAGGACGCCCCTTCCGGGCTGGTGATGTCGACCCTCACCCATGTCGACGGCCCGCAGATCATCAGCGAACGCTGGTCCGACGCCATCACGGCCTTCGCCTGGGAAGCCCTGCTGGAGCTGGCCCGCCGGCTGTGCAACAACCTGGGCCGGGATGCGGCTGGTCTCCCGCTGATCCCGGGGGCGATCGGCTCGGCCAGGGACGCGCTGCTGATCCAGCCGATGTCCCGGCACGACCTGTCCGCGCTGGGGAAGTGACCCTGATGCCATTCAACGAAAGCAGCATGGACTCCTTCGGGTCACTAGTGCGAGCAATCGGGCTGACCAACAGCTCTGGCACCAACGGGGCGTGGTTCAAGGATCCGGTGGGCGGCAGCCCGGACAACGCCAACGGGCTCAAGACCGTGCTGGCGAACCAGGAGCAACGCGACGCCCTTGTCACCTTCGTCGACGAGGTCCTCGGGCCACCTGCCCTGCACCGCCAGGGTGAGCAGCGCTGGATCCCCCTGTTCGCCGAGTCGGATCCGAACATCACCGTGTATGCCGTCCTTGAGCCGGTCGTCGGTGCGGTGCGGATCGGGGTGGGAGTCGAGCACGTCACGGGCACGACGACCACCAACGTCAAGACCACCGTGCATGTCCCGATCTTCCACGTCCCCCGGGACGGCGCGGACTCGCGGCCCTCAGGCGGTCCGCTGCCCACATGGTCTCTGCTGGGCAAGCCAGGCGGGCGGATCGTCGTGTCCGTCGACGCGCTGTTCGACCCCGGTCCCCCGACGCCGGGTCAGGCGTTCCTCGGTGGGGCTTCGGTCAGCCTGGGTATCCCGACGAGCGACGTCGACACGGTCGACTTCTCGCTCACGCTCAAGGACCTGCAGCTGCCGGGGGCCGCGACACCGCAGTCGCGCACGCTGGACGTTGACTCGCTCGATGAGATCGGCACTGACGTCTTCGAGTTCATCGTCGGGATCGTCCGGCAGCAGATCGACTCGCTCGACCTGAACGACACCGCTTTGCGACACATCAAGGGCCTGGCCGGGATCCTCGGCCTGCGGGACATCACGTCCCTGCCACCGCTTCCGATCGCCGACCTGCCCGCGCAGGGCCTGCGCGCACTCGTCGACTGGATCGAGGCGATCCTGAACGACGACACCGCACTCGACGTGTGGCTCGGCGAGCTGGGGAGGCTGGTGGGCGGGACCACCGTTCCCGACCGCAACGCCGTCGAGCTCGACATCGGCGCGGCACACCTCTTCCTCGGTCTGCGGGTGACCCCGGGGGCCGGTGGGCACCCGGTGCTCGTTCCGTGGGTCGAGCTGAGCTGGTCGCCCACCGACGGGGCGGAGCTCGCAGCTACCGTCGACATCCTGCGGGCCGACACCGCGACGGGTCACGTCCAAGCCGTCCCGGGTCTGCGGGCGCAGGCTGTGTTCGGGGCCGAGGCCCACAACGGGTCGGCGCTGCTGACCGGCACGCCGGGCGTGGGAACCCTCCGCACCGGTCTGGCCCTCGACGAGGACCAGCGCCCGTCCTTCGTCCTCACCATGCACGACGTCGACATGCCCGGCGGACGGCACCACGACCTGCTCGACCTGTCCTCGCCGGATGCCGCGCTGGACGCTGCCGGCTCGGTGGTGAGCGATGCCCTCGGCGCCGCACTGGACGGCTTCGGCGATGTTGGCGCGCTGCTGAAGGAGATCCTCGGAGTCCAACCTCCGACTGGTGTCCCGTCGTTGCAGGCCACTGCGCTGCTGGCCGACCCACTGGGTGCGATCAAGGGCTACTGGTTGGCCCTGCTCGGCAACGCCTCGGCCATGGCGCAGGTTCTGGGGAGCCTGCGGGCCCTGCTTACCGGCACTCCCTCGTCGGCCGTGCCGGGGACCGGCGATCTCGCGACTCCATGGCGGATCGACGTTGCGGACGGGATAGGGCTGCGCCTCTGGCGCGAGGCCTCGGTGCTCGTCGTCGCCCTCGGAGCAGACGTCCTGACTCCGATCTTCGACGACCTCGCCGTCGCGACGCAGGCCGAGGTGGTGCTTCTTCGCGCCGACCTCGACCTCGGCCACGTCAGCCTCGCTTGCGGCGCGAGCGG
>DATCNE010000353.1:0-17006 GCA_036565395.1 Dermatophilaceae bacterium | reverse complement strand
GCGTCGGCCCGTGACGGGTCCAGCCGCGCCACGCGCGCGCCAACAGTGAAGGCGACAATGGGCACAAGGATTCAGGACAGCGCGGACGTCTCCGCGGAGGCAACCATCGGCGACGGCTCCTCGGTGTGGCACCTCGCGCAGGTGCGCGAGGGCGCGGTGCTGGGGGAGAACTGCATCATCGGCCGCGGCGCCTATGTCGGGACCGGCGTGACGATGGGCGACAACTGCAAGCTGCAGAACTACGCACTGGTCTACGAGCCGGCAGTGCTCGAGGACGGCGTGTTCGTGGGTCCGGCAGTCGTCTTTACCAACGACCACTTCCCCCGATCGATCGCCCCGGACGGCACGCTCAAGCGGGGCGACGACTGGGAGGCTGTCGGAGTCACGGTGCGCATGGGGGCCTCGATCGGTGCGCGGGCAGTATGCGTGGCTCCGGTCACGATCGGACGGTGGGCACTTGTTGCCGCCGGGTCGGTAGTGACAAAGGATGTGCCCGACTTCGCCCTCGTCGCGGGCGTTCCCGCACGGCGGATACGCTGGGTCGGGCGCGCTGGAGTCCCCCTGGAACCGGCGGGCCAGGGCACCTTCAGGTGTCCCCAGACCGGTGAAATGTATGTCGAAACCAATGAACGCCTGATGGAGGCACCCCAGTCATGAACGAATTCATCTCTCCGGCCAAGCCGCTCATCGGTGCCGAGGAGCGTGAGGCTGTCGACCGCGTGCTGCGCAGTGGCATGCTCGCCCAGGGCCCCGAGGTTGCGGCTTTCGAGAAGGAGTTCTCCGAGCACTTCCGGATCGGCCGCGCCTGCGTCGCCGTCAACTCCGGCACCTCGGGCCTGCACCTGGGTCTGCTCTCCAGCGGTGTCAAGGCCGGTGACGAGGTCATCGTCCCCTCCTTCACCTTCGCCGCCACGGCCAACTCCGTCGCCCTGACTGGCGCCACCCCCGTTTTCGCCGACATTGACGCCGGCAGCTTCTGCCTGAGCGCCGCCGCGGTCGAGGCCGCCATCACCGACAAGACGGTCGGCATCATGCCGGTGCACCTCTACGGCCATCCAGCCGACATGACCGGGCTTCAGGCGGTTGCCGACAAGCACGACCTGTTGATCTTCGAGGACGCAGCTCAGGCGCACGGCGCGTCGCTGAACGGCATACCGGTGGGCGCATTCGGCACGTTCGGCATGTTCTCGCTCTATCCGACCAAGAACATGACCTCCGGCGAGGGCGGCATGGTGTCCGTGGCCGACGACGAGGTCGAGCGGCTGGTGCGGCTCTATCGCAACCAGGGCATGATGCGCCAGTACGAGAACGAGGTCGTCGGCTTCAACGCCCGGATGACCGACATCCACGCCGCGATCGGCCGGGTCCAGCTGACCAAGGTCGACGCCTGGACCAAGACGCGTCAAGAGAACGCCGCGTTCCTGTCGGCCAACATCGAGGGCGTCACCACGCCTCCGGTCGCCGCAGGCGCCGTCCACGTCTACCACCAATACACAGTCCGGGTCCCGCAGGATCGCGACGGTATGGCGGCAGCGCTGAAGGCCGAGCACAACATCGGCTCGGGCATGTTCTACCCGATCCCCAACCACCGCCTGGCCCCGTTCCAGGTCGACGTCGACCTCCCCGAGACCGAGCGCGCGGCCCAGGAGTGCCTGTCGCTGCCGGTGCACCCGTCGCTGTCTCAGGCTGATCTCGAGCGCATCGTGACGGCGGTCAACCTCCTTGCCAAGGCAGGTGCGTGACCGTGGCGAACCTGCGCGCCGGCCTGATCGGGCTGGGCATGATGGGCCGCCACCACGCTCGGGTCCTGGGTGGGCTCGAGGGCGTTGACCTCGTGGCCGTCGCTGACCCCGGCGGTGACCAGCACGGCGTCGCCGGCGGTATCCCGCTGCTGAACAGCATCGAAGAGCTCATCGCTGCCGGCATCGACTACTGCATGGTTGCCGTTCCGACGATCTACCACGAGCCGGTCGGTATGGCGCTGGCCCAGGCCGGCGTCCACGCGATGATCGAGAAGCCGCTGGCGCAGAACACCCTGGCGGCACGCAAGCTCGCCGACGCCTTCGCCGCGAGCGGCCTGATCGGGGCGGTCGGTCACATCGAGCGCTACAACCCGGCGTTGCAGTCGGCCCGTGCACGCCTCGAGGCCGGCGAGCTGGGCGCTGTCTACCAGGTCACCACCCGGCGCCAGGGCCCGTTCCCCGCGCGCATCGCTGACGTCGGCGTGGTCAAGGACCTCGGCACCCACGACATCGACCTGACCGCCTGGGTGACACAGCAGCCGTTCGTCTCCGTCGCCGCCCGCACCGCGACCAAGAGCGGTCGCGAGTTCGAGGACCTCGTCGCCGTCACCGGCCTGCTGGCCGACGGCACCGTGACCAACCACCTCGTCAACTGGCTGTCGCCGCTGAAGGAGCGGGTGACGATCATCACCGGCGAGCGCGGGACGTTCGTGGCCGACACGCTGACCGCCGACCTGACCTTCTACGCCAACGGTCTGGTGCAGACGACCTGGGACGACATCCGTCAGTTCCGTGGTGTCTCCGAGGGCGACGTGGTGCGCTACGCGATCTCCAAGCCGGAGCCGTTGCGGGTCGAGCACGAGCAGTTCCGCGACGCAGTGCTGGGCAAGGAGGCGGACATCGTCACCCTCGAGCAGGGCATGACCACCGTCATCGTCGCCGAGGCCGTCATCGAGTCGGCGCGCACCGGCATGACGGTCGACATCCCGAGGATTGGTGCTAAGTGAAGATCTGCGTCGTTGCCATGGGAAAGATCGGCCTTCCACTGGCCGTCCAGTTCGCCAGCAAGGGTCACGAGGTCATCGGGGTTGACGTCAACGCCGACACCGTCGCGGCCGTCAACGCCGGCCGTGAGCCGTTCCCTGGCGAGACCGACCTGCAGACCAAGCTCGCGGCGGCGGTGTCCGCGGGGCTGATGACGGCCACTACGGACTACACCAAGGCGGTGCCCGGTGCCGACGTGGTTGTCGTCGTCGTGCCGTTGTTCGTCGACGGCGAGGGCAAGCCCGACTACGGCTGGATGGACTCCGCCACCCGCGACATCGGCGCCAATCTCACCGCGGGAACGCTCATCTCGTATGAGACGACCCTCCCTGTCGGCACGACCCGCGAACGCTGGACCCCGATGCTCGAGGCTGGCTCAGGACTCAAGCAGGGCAGCGACTTCCACGTCGTCTTCAGCCCCGAGCGGGTGCTCACCGGGCGCGTCTTCGCCGATCTGCGCAAGTACCCGAAGCTGATCGGTGGCCTCACTGCCGCCGGCGCCAAAGCCGCCACCGACTTCTACGAGGCCGTGCTCGACTTCGACGAGCGGCCCGATCTCGACCGCGCCAACGGCGTCTGGGACCTCGGGAGCGCAGAGGCGTCCGAGCTGGCCAAGCTGGCCGAGACGACCTACCGCGACGTCAACATCGGTCTGGCCAACCAGTTCGCCATGTTCGCGGCGGGCCACAGTATCGATATCTTCCAGGTCATCGCGGCCAGCAACTCCCAGCCATACAGCCACATTCACCTGCCCGGTATCGCCGTGGGTGGCCACTGCATCCCGATCTACCCCCGGCTCTATCTGCACAACGACCCCAGCGCGACGGTCGTCCGTTCGGCCCGCGCGGCCAACGCGGCCATGCCTGAATACACGGTGGGTCTGCTCGAGGGTGCCTACGGGGACCTGAAGGGCGCGCACGTGGTGGTTCTCGGCGCGGCATACCGCGGTGGGGTCAAGGAGACGGCCTTCTCGGGCGTCTTCCCCACGGTGGCCGCTCTCGAGTCGCGTGGAGCGCTGGTCTCGGTCCACGACCCGCTGTACTCCGACGACGAGCTCGCCGCGCTGAAGCTGACGGCATACCACCAGGGCGACGCCGTCGACGCGGCCGTCGTGCAGACCGATCACGCCGACTACAAGCTGTTGCGCGCTGCCGACCTGCCCGGCATCAAGGTGCTGGTCGATGGTCGACGGGTCACCTCGCCCGACGACTGGGCGGGTGTGACGCACCGAACCGTCGGAGTTGCCGTCACTTAGGACCGTCCGCGGCTGTTCGCAACGTGTCGGTTGTGGCTGTCGGTTGTAGCTGTCGGTTGAATCTGTGCGCCGACGTCTGTGCGCTCAGGGCGAACACGCGCGGTTCCGGGGACTTCCCCAGCGGGGTCGGGCGTTAGGGTCAACGACGGGGCCGAAAGGTCCGGGATCCAGTCGGAGCGATCGAGACAGATGGAGACATGGTGAGCCACAGCAACGAGATCGTCGCAGCGGCCAACGGGCAGATGGCCGGCTTGGACGACCACATCTACAACCGCTTGCTCAAGGAGCGGATCATCTTCCTTGGCTCCGAGGTGCGCGATGACAACGCCAACGTCATCTGCGCCCAGCTGCTGCTTCTGACGGCAGAGGACCCGGAGAAGGACATCTGGCTCTACATCAACTCGCCCGGCGGCTCGGTGACGGCCGGCATGGCCATCTTCGACACCATGCAGTGGGTTCCCAACGACGTCGCGACGGTCGCCATGGGCCTGGCCGCCAGCATGGGCCAGTTCCTGCTGAGCGCAGGTGCTCCCGGCAAGCGCTACGCCACGCCGCACGCCCGGGTCATGATGCACCAGCCCTCCGGTGGCATCGGTGGCACCGCGTCGGACATCAAGATCCAGGCCCAGCAGATGCTGCACATCAAGAAGCAGATGTCTGAGCTCATCGCCGAGCACACCGGCCAGACCATCGACCAGATCGAGGTCGACTCAGACCGCGACCGCTGGTTCACCGCCGAAGAGGCTATGGCCTACGGCTTCGTCGACCACGTCTACACCCACGCCGGCCAGGCCCCCGGTGGCGCCGGCACCCGCACCTGACCACCCGCCATACAAAGAGTTTGGAGCAACCGTGATCAACCAGATCAACAGCCCGTATGGCGGCCTGCAGGTTCCCGTGCCTTCCAGCCGTTACATCCTCCCGCAGTTCGAAGAGCGCACGTCCTATGGGATGAAGCGCACCGACCCCTACACCAAGCTCTTCGAGGACCGCATCATCTTCCTCGGCGTGCAGGTCGACGACGCGTCCGCTGACGACGTCATCGCCCAGCTGCTGGTGCTCGAGAGCCAGGACCCCGACCGCGACATCCTGATGTACATCAACTCACCGGGTGGCTCCTTCACCGCGATGACCGCGATCTACGACACCATGCAGTACCTCCGCCCCGACATCCAGACGTTCGTCATCGGCCAGGCCGCCTCGGCGGCGGCGGTGCTGCTCGGAGCAGGGGCGCCCGGCAAGCGTTTCGCCCTTCCCAACTCCCGGATCCTGATCCACCAGCCGGCGATGGAGGGTCTGGGCGGCATGGCCAGCGACCTCGAGATCCAGGCCAACGAGGTGCTGCGCATGCGCACCTGGCTCGAGGAGACCCTGGCCCATCACACCGGCCGCACCGTGGAGCAGATCGAGAAGGACATCGAGCGGGACAAGATCCTGTCCGCTGACCAGGCCAAGGAGTACGGCCTCATCGACGAGGTACTGATCAGTCGCAAGGCCTCGAGCGACTCCTGATGGCGGCGCGTTCTCTCGTGGCGCAGGCGTGTTCGCACTTGGCGCAGACGTGTTCGCATTTGGCGCAGGCGTGTTCGCGCGTGGCGACACCTTGTCCGCCCTCGGCGGAACGACGGTGACGATGACGCGACACCGGCGTTCAATAGGAGCGTTGGCCCGCGCGAGCAGGTAGCGTCGACGCGGGATAGAGCGGAGCAGCAACAAGGCAGCGACAGCTGAGCCGGTGGAGTTCTCGCCGGTGAGGTATTGAGCAAGACCGACCGGAAGGATCGCCTCGTGGCACGCATCGGAGATGGCGGCGACCTGCTCAAGTGCTCGTTCTGTGGCAAGAGCCAGAAACAGGTCAAGAAGCTCATCGCCGGGCCCGGCGTCTACATCTGCGACGAGTGCATCGACCTGTGCAACGAGATCATCGAGGAAGAGCTCGCCGAGACGTCCGAGCTGGGCCTCGACGAGCTGCCCAAGCCGCGCGAGATCTTCGAGTTCCTCGAGCAGTTCGTGATCGGTCAGGACCCGGCCAAGCGGGCGCTCTCGGTGGCGGTCTACAACCACTACAAGCGGATCCAGGCCGGTGAGACGGCCAGCAAGAAGGACAACGAGGCCGTCGACATCTCCAAGTCCAACATCCTGCTGATCGGGCCGACCGGATGCGGCAAGACCTATCTCGCCCAGACCCTGGCCCGCATGCTCAACGTCCCGTTCGCCATCGCTGACGCCACCGCGCTGACGGAGGCCGGCTATGTCGGTGAGGACGTCGAGAACATTCTGCTCAAGCTGATCCAGGCCGCTGACTATGACGTCAAGAAGGCCGAGACCGGCATCATCTACATAGACGAGATCGACAAGATCGCCCGCAAGAGCGAGAACCCGTCGATCACCCGCGACGTGTCCGGCGAGGGCGTGCAGCAGGCGCTCTTGAAGATCCTTGAGGGCACGACCGCGTCGGTGCCGCCCCAGGGTGGGCGCAAGCACCCGCACCAGGAGTTCATCCAGATCGACACGACCAACGTGCTCTTCATCGTCGGTGGCGCGTTCGCCGGCCTCGAGAAGCTGATCGAGTCGCGTTCGGGCAAGAAGGGCCTCGGCTTCGGCTCGCAGCTGCACACCGTCAAGGACGTTGGCCAGACCTACGGCGACGTGATGCCCGAAGACCTGATGAAGTTCGGCCTCATCCCTGAGTTCGTCGGTCGGCTGCCGGTCATCACGACGGTGACGCCGCTGGACCGTGACGCGCTGGTCCGCATCCTGACCGAGCCGCGCAACGCCCTGGTCAAGCAGTACGTGCGCATGTTCGAGATCGACAGCGTCGAGCTCGAGTTCACCCCCGAAGCGATCGAGGCCGTCGCCGATCAGGCGATGTTGCGCGGCACCGGTGCTCGTGGGCTCCGGGCGATCATGGAAGAAGTGCTCCTGCCGGTCATGTTCGACGTTCCCAGCGACGATGACATCACCCGGGTGGTCATCACCCGCGAGGTCGTCCTCGACAACGTCAACCCGACGATCGTGCGCCGCGAGGTCCGGGCGCCGCGGGCCAAGCGTCCGCCGCGCAAGGAATCCGCCTGAGGCCCTGACGCGTGAGACCATGACGATTGAGGGCATGACGTGACCGCCGGCGTCCCGTTCCAACTCGGTCGAGGTGACACAGGTCCTGTCCAGCAGAGCTCCGTCACCTGCGGGTCAGCGTCTCTGACCGTTGCCAGGATGCTGGCCAGCCCAGAGTTCGGGCAGTGGATCGTCAACGGCATCGACCCCCAGGGTGGCCCGACCGACTCTCGCTCTGAGCCTGAGAGATTCGCCGAGCATGAGCGCGAGGTGATGAACCGTACCAACGGGATTCGCGCCGCCGGGGGGAAGCTCAACGTCCCATGGCCACGCGCGCTGGGCACACCGCCATGGGGAGCGGAGAAGGAGCTGGAGTTCGGCGCGGCCCGTCCGGGTGCGGCATACGCGATGCGGTTGGTGCGGCTGGGCTCGAGTGACGCGCTGCGCGACGTGCATCGCGACCTGGTGCGGCTCGTTCGCGAGGGGCTGCCGGCATTGCTGTACATCGGAAACGCGTGGGCGCCCCGGCACGTCACGCTCGTGCTTGCCGGTGGCGGTGGCGACGGCAGCGGTGGCGGAGTCGGCGACGGCGGTAGCGGGGGCGGGGGACTCGACGTCTACGACCCCGCGACCGGCTCGGTGACCGAGCTCGCTCCGGAGCGGTTCGCCAGTCGCACGCTTGGTATCGCGGGCTGGAACGTCCCCTGGATCACCGTCCAGCCACGCTGACCTGACCTTCCCTTGCTGCACCGAACAGCGCCCGAACTGGCCTCCTTGCTGCGAAACCACCGTCTGCACGTCTGAACCGGCGTCAAACGGTGGTCTCGGCGCAACAAGCGGCGAAGGGGACTTGGCTTAGGGTTTGGGCTCGATGGGCGCCAGCACGATGTCGCGGACCTCGAACGTGTCGGCCTGCTGGTAGTCGAGGATGGCGATACGACCGGCAGCGGTCAGATCTTCGGCGGCGAGCCGGATCCGCTCCAGGGTCACCGACGGCCCGGTCAACACGGCCCTTTCCACGTCGGCCTTCATTCCGACCTTGGCCTCGGACTTGGCCTTGCGGACCCCGGCAAGCGCAGCGCCAACGGCCCCAAGGATGGCCGGATCAGCATGTGCCGCAACGGTATTCAGGTCATCCGGGATGGGCCAGGCGGCGCGGTGGATTGATCCGTCGTGCCACCAGGACCACACCTCTTCGGTGGCGTAGGGCACGAACGGCGCGAGCAGTCGAAGCAGGACGTCGAGGGCGATCCGTAGCGACGCGCGGGCGGAGGCAGCGGCCTCGTCACCCTGGCCGCCATACGCCCGTTCCTTGACCAGCTCGAGGTAGTCGTCGCAGAAGGTCCAGAAGAACGCCTCGGTGACCTCGAGGGCGCGGGTGTGGTCGTAGGCGTCGAAACCCTTGGTGGCCTTGACGATCACGTCGGCGAGGCCGGCCAGCATCGCCCGGTCGATGGGCTTGGTGACGGCTGCATTGAGATCGCCGTCGACCTCACCGAAGGAGAGCGCGAACTTGCTGGCGTTGAGCACCTTGATGGCCAGCCGGCGCCCGACCTTCATCTGACCGGTGTCGTAGGCGGCGTCGGTGCCCAGCCGCGCAGAGGCGGCCCAGTAACGCATCGCGTCGGCGCCGTATTGCACGACCACGTCCTCGGGCGTCTCGGCGTTTCCCTTGGACTTGGACATCTTCTTGCGGTCGGGGTCGAGGATCCAGCCGCTGATGGCCGCGTGCTTCCACGGGATCGTGTCGTGCTCGAGGTGGGCGCGCACGACGGTCGAGAAGAGCCAGGTACGGATGATGTCCTGACCCTGGGGGCGGACGTCCATCGGAAAGATGGTGTCGAAGAGCTCGGTGTCACCACGCCAGCCGGCTGCGATCTGCGGGCTGAGCGAGGACGTCGCCCACGTGTCCATGACATCCGGGTCGCCGACGAAGCCACCGGGTTCGCCCCGCTGGGATGCGGTGTATCCGGGCGGGACATCGGCAAACGGGTCCACCGGAAGCTGCTCGGCGCTGGGCACGATCGGGTGGTCGTGGTCGGGCTCGCCGTCGACGTCCAGGGGGTACCACAGCGGGATCGCGCATCCGAAGAACCGCTGACGGCTGATCAACCAGTCACCATTGAGGCCGCCGACCCAGTTCTCGTAGCGCGTGCGCATGAACTCGGGGTGGAAGTCGATCTCCTTGCCGCGCGCGATCAGGGCTTCACGCAGCTCAGCATCCCGACCGCCGTTGCGGATGTACCACTGCCGCGAGGCCACGATCTCGAGCGGTTTGTCGCCCCTCTCGTAGTAGTTGGCCTTGCGCTGGGTCGGGACCGGCTCGCCGTCCAGATCGCCCGAGATACGCAGGGCTTCGACGACCGCGACCCTGGCGGCAAACGTCGTCTTACCGGCGAACTCGGCGAAGATGGACCGTCCCGCTTCGGTCGGGAGCCACTCCGGCGTCTCGGCCTGGATCCGGCCGTTGCGCTGGATGATCGAACGGGTCGGCAGCTGCAGCTCGCGCCACCACTGCACATCGGTGAGGTCACCGAAAGTGCAGCACATCGCGATACCGGCGCCCTTGTCCGGCTCCGCGAGGTAGTGAGCGACCACCGGGATCTCGACCCCGAACAGCGGTGAGGTGACGGTGGTCCCGAACAGACCGGCATACCGCTTGTCATCGGGGTGGGCGACCAACGCCACCACCGACGGCAGCAGCTCGGGGCGCGTGGTCTCGATGTGGATCGTGGCTCCGCCGGGGGCATGGAACGCGATGCGGTGGAAGTGACCCGGGTAGTCGCGTGCCTCGAGCTCGGCCTGCGCCACCGCGGTCTGGAACGTCACGTCCCACAGCCCTGGCGCGTCGGCCTGGTAGGCCTCGCCGCGCGCCAGGTTGCCCAGGAACGCCTCCTGTGCCACGGCTCGTGAGTGGGTGTCGATGGTGCGGTAGCTGATGTCCCAGTCCCAGGAGAAGCCGAGGCGCCGGAACAGTGACTCAAAGGTCTTCTCGTCCTCCACCGTCAGCACATCGCAGAGCTCGATGAAGTTGCGGCGGCTGATCGGCAGCTGGTCCGACATCTTGGAGCTCTTGCCCTTGCCGGTGTCGCCCTGCTGCGGTGGGACGAAACCCTTGATGTACGGCTGGGTCGCGTCACCGCGCACCCCGTAGTAGTTCTGGACCCGACGCTCGGTCGGCAGGCCGTTGTCGTCCCAGCCGATCGGGTAGAAGACCTCGAACCCGGCCATCCGCTTGTACCGGGCCAGGCAGTCCGTGTGGGTGTAGGAGAACACGTGACCCACGTGCAGCGACCCGCTTGCCGTGGGCGGGGGAGTGTCGATCGAGAAGACACGGTCTCGCGGCAGTGCGAGCGCTGCAGTCCGGTCAAAAGTGTAGGTGCCCTGCTCGGCCCATACCCGCGCCCACTTGTCCTCGAGACCGTCGACGGACGGCTTGTCGGGCATGGTCACGGTGCGGTGCTGGCGAGCGGGGTCAGTCATGGCCCGATCCTCCCAGATGGCGCCAGCGCCGCACGAATCGGTTCGAGCAGCGGAGGCGGCTAGACTTCGCGGCATAGGCATTGACCCGGCTATCACCGGCGAGCCTCCGGAAGAACGGGCGCGGGAGCACACGGCATACGACGTGGCTCGCGAGCCTCACTAGAACCGGACGGGTGGGCCCGTGAGCGCCTCAGACCAGAGCGGTCGTATTGCCGCCCTCCTACCAGAGGGTGTACGTGCGGCAAGCGAGGTGGTACCGCGGTGCCGTTCAGACCGCAGGCGGGCTTCCCGGAGCCCGCGCTGTGACTGGGTGACATCGTCCTCGTGGTGACAGTCTTACCCACGATGACAAATGACGGAGAATGCCGATGACCTACCCCAAGGTCGACTTCCTGCCCGATCAGACCACTGCTGACCACGCTGCGCGCGTGGGTGTGGTGGCGAGCCCGAAGTTCCCCGAGATCGAGGAGCGAATCCTCAAGTACTGGGACGAGGACGGCACCTTCATGGCCTCGGTCGAGGGGCGCGACCCGGGCGAGAACGGCGAGAACGAGTTCGTCTTCTATGACGGCCCACCGTTCGCCAACGGTCTGCCGCACTACGGCCACCTGCTCACCGGATACGTCAAGGACCTCATCCCGCGCTACCAGACCATGCGGGGTCGCCGGGTCGAGCGCCGGTTCGGCTGGGACACCCACGGGCTGCCGGCCGAGCTGGAGGCACAACGTGTGCTGGGACTGAAGACCAAGGGCGAGATCCTTGAGCTGGGCATCGAGGAGTTCAACGCCGTGTGCCGCGAGTCCGTCCTGAAGTACACCGACGACTGGCAGGCATATGTGCACCGCCAGGGTCGCTGGGTCGACTTCGAGCACGACTACAAGACGCTCAACCCGGACTACATGGAGTCGGTCATCTGGGCGTTCAAGACGTTGTACGACAAGGGTCTGGTCTATGAGGGCTACCGCGTTCTGCCCTACTGCTGGAACGACGAGACGCCGCTGTCCAACCATGAGCTGCGGATGGATGACGACGTCTACCAGATGCGTCAGGACCCGGCGGTCACCGTCGGCTACCGGCTCGACAGCGGTGAGCTGGCGCTGATCTGGACGACGACCCCATGGACCCTGGTGAGCAACCTGGCGATGGCGGTGCACCCCGAGGTCGACTATGTGGTGGTCGAGGGTGACAGCACCGGCGGCAGCGTCCGCTACCTGCTGGCGGAGGCGAGGGTTGCTGCCTACAGTCGCGAGCTCGGTGAGGACGCCAGTGAGCGGATCGTGCAGCGGCTAAAGGGATCCGAGCTGCTCGGGCGCACCTACACCCCCCCGTTCAGCTACTACGTCGGGCACCCGAACGCCCACCAGATCCTGTCTGCCGACTACGTCACGATCGAGGACGGCACCGGCATCGTCCACATCGCGCCGGCTTTCGGTGAGGAGGACAAGGTCGTCACCGACGCCGCTGACATCGTCCCGGTCGTGCCCGTCGGCCCGGACGGCCGGTTCACCGCCCCCGTCGTGGACTACGAAGGCATGCTGGTATTCGACGCCAACCTGCAAATCATCGACCACCTCAAGGCGCGCACCGAGGGCAAGACGGACGCGGGCGAGGTGGGTTCGACGACCCCTGGCACTGTGCTGCTGCGCCGAGAGACCTACGACCACTCCTACCCACACTGCTGGCGCTGCCGCCAACCGCTGATCTACATGGCCGTATCCAGCTGGTTCGTCGAGGTGACAAAGGTCCGGGACCGCATGGTCGAGCTCAACGAGCAGATCACCTGGGTGCCCGAACACGTCAAGCACGGACAGTTCGGCAAGTGGCTCTCCAACGCGCGCGACTGGTCGATCAGCCGAAACCGCTTCTGGGGCAGTCCGATCCCCGTCTGGCAGTCCGACGACCCGACCTATCCGCGGACCGATGTCTACGGCTCGTTCGAGGAGCTCCGGCGCGACTTCGGCGTCACGGTCACCGACCTGCACCGGCCGTTCATCGACCGGCTGACCCGGCCCAACCCGGACGACCCCACCGGTCGGTCGACGATGCGCCGTGTCCCGGACGTGCTCGACGTGTGGTTCGACTCCGGCTCGATGTCGTTCGCCCAGGTGCACTACCCGTTCGAGAACGCCGAGTGGTTCGAGAATCACTTCCCGGGCGACTTCATCGTCGAGTACATCGGCCAGACCCGTGGCTGGTTCTACACGATGCACGTGCTGGCGACCGCCCTGTTCGACCGGCCCGCGTTCTCATCGTGTGTCAGCCACGGCATCGTCCTGGGCAACGACGGCCTGAAGATGAGCAAGTCGCTGGGCAACTACCCGAGCGTCTCCGAAGTCTTCGACCGCGATGGCGCAGATGCCATGCGCTGGTTCCTGATGTCGAGCTCGATCCTGCGCGGTGGCAACCTCATCGTCACCGAGCCGGGCATCCGCGACGGCGTGCGTCAGGTGCTGCTCCCGCTCTGGAGCTCGTGGTACTTCTTCTCGTTGTACGCCAACGCCGCTCAAGGTGGTGCCGGCTATGAGGCGAAGTGGTCCACGGCGTCGCAGGACGTCCTCGATCGCTACCTCCTGGCCAAGCTGCGTCGCTTCGTCGAAGAGGTCCAGAAGCAGCTCGACACGTATGACGTGGCATCAGCGTGCGAGTCCGTACGCGACTTCCTCGACGTTCTCTCCAACTGGTACATCCGTCGCTCGCGCGACCGGTTCTGGGATGGCGAGAGCGCCTCGTCCACCGAGGCTTTCGACACGTTGTACACGACGCTCGAGGTCATCACCCGGGTGACCGCCCCGCTGCTGCCGTTCACGACCGAGGAGATCTGGCGCGGCCTGACGGGAGCCCGTTCGGTGCACCTGACCGACTGGCCGGACTCCACCGACCTGCCCGCGGATGACGAGCTGGTCGAAGCGATGGACCGCGCTCGCGAGATCTGCTCGGTGGCCTCCGGTCTGCGCAAGGCGGGCGGGCTCAGGAACCGCCTGCCCCTTCAGGACCTCACGGTCGTCACCGCTGATGTCGAGGCGCTCGACGCCTTCGCCGCGATCGTGGCGGACGAGATCAACGTCCGGACCGTCACGTTGGTGGACCTCGACTCGGCCAGTGAGTCCGACTACGGTGTCTCGCGGAAGCTGACCGTGAACGCCAGGGCGGCCGGTCCGCGTCTTGGCAAGAACGTTCAGCTCGCCATCAAGGGCAGCAAGAGTGGCGACTGGTCGGTGTCCGAGGACGGCGCAGTCACCGCAGGCGGCCTGGCCCTGGTCGAGGGGGAGTACTCCCTCGAAGCCGTTGTAGCCGAAGCAGGTTCGATCGATGGTGTTGTTGCCGATCGCGCCGTTGCCGATCGCAGCGCGAGCGAATCCCACGTGTCGTCGCGGGTCACCGCGATGCTGCCGCACAACGGTTTTGTCGTCCTGGACACGACCGTGACACCGGAGCTGGCTGCCGAGGGGCTTGCCCGAGACGTCATCCGTGCCGTCCAGCAGGCACGTCGTGACGCTGACCTGGACGTCAGCGACCGGATCAGCCTCACGGTCAGCGGCGATGACGACGTATGGGCAGCCACTGTGGCCCATCAGGAGCTGATCATGCTCGAGACGTTGTCGGTGCAGTTCGGTTCGGCCGGTTCGGCGCACCCACTGCCCGAAGGCCAGGGTGTGGATGCCGTCGTCGGCGACAACCAGCCCATCCGCATCCTCGTGAAGAAGATCTGATGCGCGAGATCGAGAGGTCCATCCTGGGGCGAGCGCCGGAGCACGACCTCGAGCCCTCGCTGGATCGCATTGCCGCCGTGGTGAATCTGCTCGGCGACCCACAGCATGCCTTCCCCGTCATCCATGTCACAGGCACCAACGGCAAGACCTCGACGACGCGGATGATCGAGCGCATGCTTCGCGAGATGGGCCTGTCGACCGGAAGGTTCACCTCGCCGCACCTGCACAACATCCGCGAACGGATCGCCTTGAACGGCGAGGCGATTGACGCCGAGAGGTTCACCGCTTCCTACGAGGACGTGCTCCCTTTCATCGAGATGGTTGACGCCAAGTCTGCCGCCGATGGTGCTCCGAGGATGACCTACTTCGAGGTCCTGGTCGCCGTGGCCTATGCCACGTTCGCCGATGCCCCGGTCGACGTGGCCATCGTCGAGGTGGGCATGGGTGGGTCATGGGACGCCACCAACGTCGTGGACGCCAAGGTCGCCGTGGTGACGCCGATCGCGGTTGACCACGAGCGGTTCCTGGGGTCGTCGCTGGAGGGCATCGCGACAGAGAAGGCTGGCATCATCAAGCCCGGATCTGTAATGGTCAGCGGGCTGCAGGAGCCCGAGGTCGCACAGATCCTTCTTGCGCGAGCCCAGGAGGTCGGGGCGACGTCAGCGTTCGAGGGCAACGAGTTCGGCATCCTGCGCCGTGAGCTCGCGGTCGGCGGCCAGCAGCTCGCCATACGCGGTCTGGGTGGTGACTATGACGACCTCTTCGTCCCGCTGCACGGCCCGCACCAAGGCCACAACGCCGTGGTGGCACTGGCGGCAGTCGAGGCGTTTGTCGGTGGAGGTGAGCATCGTCTCGACATCGACGTGATCCGCGCTGGGCTGGCCGGCGCGACATCGCCGGGCCGTCTGGAGATCGTGCGGCGTTCGCCCACCGTCCTGGTGGATGCGGCTCACAACCCGGCCGGTGCCCTGGCCCTCACGGCGGCCATGGAGGACTCCTTCAACTTCGCCAAAGTGGTTGGGCTCGTTGCGATTCTGGAGGACAAGGACGCGAGGGCGATTCTTGAGATCCTCGAGCCCGCACTCAACGAGATCGTCATATCCCGCACCACATCACCGCGTGCCATGAGCCCGGACCGCTTGGGCCGCATGGCCGTCGAGATCTATGGCGAGGACCGAGTGACTGTGGTGGAGAACCTGCCCGACGCCCTCGACCGCGCGGCCGGTCTCGCCGACGAGGGTGGTGTCGGGGGTGCGGTGTTGGCCACCGGCTCGATCACCACCGCGGCCGAGGTCCGGATGCTGCTGGGTCTGACGGACGGATGAGATCGCTGACCCTTTACGGCGTACCGGGCAAGATGACCCGGCGCCTGGCCGGCGTCGTCATCGGAACGCAGGGCCTGGCCGTGTTCTTCGGCGCGCTCGTCGCCCGCGCCCTCGCCGCGGCCAAGGGGCTGCCCACCTCCAGCACGTTCCTGCTCATCGGGTCGTTGCTGGCCGTGTTGTGCATCCTTGATGCCGGACTGTTGCGTCGCCCGTGGGGCATCACGCTGGGCTGGGCGCTGCAGCTGGCGACCCTGGCCTGCGCGTTCATCGTCCCTGCGATGCTGGCCGTCGGGGTGTTGTTCGGCGCGCTCTGGCTGATGGCACTGGTCCAGGGAGGCGCCATGGACGCGCACACCAGGCGCGTGGACGCCCAGTGGCATGAGTCGCACGAGCAGTCCGACCAGTCCGAGTCCGAGCCAGCAACGCAGTCCGAGCCGTCCGAGCCAGCAACGCAGAACGGATAGGGTTGCGAACTGTGACGACACAGACGGAACGTTCGCTGGTTCTGATTAAGCCCGACGGCTTCACGCGTGGGCTCTCCGGTGAGGTCCTGCGCCGGATCGAGGTCAAGGGCTACACGCTGGTGGCCCTGTCGATCTTCACCCCCGACCGCGAACGGCTGGCCAAGCACTACGCCGAGCACGAGGGCAAGCCGTTCTACGAGCCGCTGATGGAGTTCATGTCCGGCGGCCAGGTGACTGCCGCGGTCATCGAGGGCCAGCGCTGTATCGAGGGCTTTCGCGCTCTCGCCGGCGCCACCGATCCGACCGTCGCGTTGCCCGGCACGATCCGCGGTGACCTCGGTCGCGACTGGGGCGCGAAGGTCCAGGCGAACATCGTTCACGGCTCGGACTCGCTCGAGTCGTCCAAGCGCGAGATCGGTATCTGGTTCCCCGAGCTCGGCTGACTGGTCCCGTGAGATGGGACGTGTGCCGACATGTGTCGCAAGACGTCCCGGTATGGCGGGTGGCCGCTTCGCGGTATGGCGGGTCGCGGGTGGCGGGTTGTGGGTCGCAGCTCAGACCTGAGGTGCCTCGTCCAGGCCGGCGATCAGCACCTCGAGCAGCGAGGCAAGGTTCTGGCGCTGACGCTGGGACAGCGGTCCCAGCACGTCGGACTCCACCATGTCTGACTCGCGCACGGCGGCCTTGAACGTCGCCCAGCCCTCATCGGTCAGCGTGATCAGGACCCGTGTGCGGTTGTCAGGGTCTGCCGCACGGGCGATCAGATCTCGCTGAGCCATCCGGTCAAGGCGGTGCGTCATCGAGGATGGCGCGACGCTGGTCGCCTCGGCCAGCTGACTGGGCGTCACGGCCTCGTTCTCGCCGCGACGGGCCAGCCGGGACAGCACCGCCCACTCGCCGGCTGACAGATCCAGGTCGGCCAGCTGCCG
>DATCNE010000352.1:0-7827 GCA_036565395.1 Dermatophilaceae bacterium | reverse complement strand
CCTGGGCGAGAACATGCAGGATCGTCCCGAGCCGCTCACGTTCGTCGTCGGCCTTGAGCTTGAACGGCGCTTGGTCGGTGACGTACTTGTTGACCTCCGCGACGACCCTCATGGCCTCGGCCAGCGCGTTCTTCTGCCGGTGGCGCTCGATCAGGGCGCCGATGGTGGCGAAGCCCTCGTTGACCGTTGCCAGCAACGCCAGGTCGTCGGCGTTCAGCTCGGCCGCGACTGGGATCTCGCCGAAGCTCTTGTGAATCATTGTGGCTGTGCGGTTGACCAGGTTGCCCCAGCCCGCAACAAGCTCGCCGTTGGTGCGCTTGACGAACTCGGCCCAGGTGAAGTCGCTGTCCTGGTTCTCGGGACCGGCCGCTGAGATGAAGTAGCGCAAGGCGTCCGGCTGGTAGCGCTCGAGGACGTCGCGGACGTAGATCACGACGCCACGGCTGGACGAGAACTGCTTGCCCTCCATGGTGAGGAACTCGGAGCTCACCACCTCGGTCGGGAGCTGCAGGACGCCATACGGTCCGGGCTTGCCACCCTTGTCACCCAGGCCGTCGTAGGCCAGCAGCTCGGCCGGCCAGATCTGGGAGTGGAAGGTGATGTTGTCCTTGCCCATGAAGTAGTAGGACAGGGTCTCGGGGTCGTTCCACCATTCGCGCCAGGCCTCGGGGTTGCCCGTCCGGCGGGCCCACTCGATCGATGCCGACAGGTAGCCGATGACGGCGTCGAACCAGACATAGAGCCGCTTGGGCTGGTCACGCCAGCCGTCGAGCGGGATCGGGATGCCCCAGTCGATGTCGCGCGTCATGGCCCGCGGCCGGATGTCCTTGAGGATGTTCTGGCTGAACTTGATGACGTTGGGGCGCCAGGTGCCCGACGCCTCGCGACCGTCGAGCCACTCGCCGAGCGCCTCGGCCAACGCCGGCAGGTCGAGGAAGAAGTGCTGGGTCTCGACGAACTCCGGCGTCTCGCCGTTGATCTTGCTGTGTGGGTTCAACAGCTCGGTCGCGTCCAGCTGGTTGCCGCAGTTGTCGCACTGGTCGCCGCGGGCCTCGGCGTAACCACAGATCGGACAGGTTCCTTCGATGTAGCGGTCCGGCAGCGTGCGGCCGGTCGACGGGCTGATCGCACCGCTGGTGGTCTGCTCGACCATGTAGCCGTTGGCGTACACCGTCGTGAACATCTCTTGCGCCACGGCGTAGTGGTTCGGGGTCGTCGTACGGGTGAACAGGTCGTAGGACAGACCCAGGCCGGCGAGGTCCTCCACGATGATGCGGTTGTTCTTGTCCGCCAGCTCCTTGGGGGTCACCCCCTGCTCGTCGGCCGCCACCAGGATCGGGGTGCCGTGCTCGTCGGTGCCGCTCACCATCAAGACGTCGTGGCCGGCCATCCGCATGTAGCGGCTGAAAACGTCAGACGGCACGCCAAATCCGGCCACGTGGCCGATATGGCGCGGACCGTTTGCGTACGGCCAGGCGACAGCAGACAGGACCTTGCTCATGGCCTGAATCCTAAGGGTCGACCGGGAGTCGTTTTCCCATGCGAGGATTCGGACATGGCCCACGTCCGCGAGTCCCTTGCCGTTGCCGCAACCGCGGACAGTGTTTATGACCTTGTCGCCGACCTACCCCGTATGGGCGAGTGGTCGCCCGAGTGCGAGCGGGTCGCGTGGCGAGGTGGCGCCACCCATGCCGCGAAGGGTGCCCAGTTCCTGGGCTACAACAGGGCGGGGTCGGTCCAGTGGATGACCCAGGGCGAGGTCGTCACCGCCGAGCGCGGTCGCCACCTGGCTTTCGAGATCCACTTCGGGCCGCTGAAGATCGCCCGCTGGGAGTATTTCATCGTTCCCGATGATGCCGATCCCTCGTCCTGCACGGTCGTCGAGGAGTGGACCGACCGGCGACCGGGTTGGTACGCCGGACCCGCCGACAAGGCGTTCGGCCCTCGCGCCAGGACCAACCGTCGCGGCATGGAAAAGACCCTGGCCAACCTCAAGCTCGCTGCTGAAGCTTGTGGCCGTCAGGTCGTATAGCTCGAGTTCAGGCGCACATAGTCCTCAGTGAGGTCACACCCGTACACGGTCCAGGTGCCGTCCGCGATGCCAAGGTCGACACCGATCCGGACCTCATCCAGGCGCAGGTGGGACTCCACCGCCGCCAACGCGGCGCTGTCCGGCTCGTCGGGGTAGACCTCGATCCCGCCAAAGGAGATGCGCACCCGCTCGGGCTCGATGTCAAGGTCGTCCTGGCACTTGCCGATGGCCATCGTGACCCGCCCCCAATTCGGGTCACTTCCGTGCACCATCGTCTTGACCAGCGGCGAGTTGACGATCGACTTGCCCACCCGTTTGGCCTGTGCGCCGTCCCGGGCACCGTGCACGTCGACGACGATCAACCGCCCAGCACCCTCGCCATCGGACGCGATGTCCCGGACCAACGCGAGACATACCTGGGACAACGCATCCTCGAACGCCACCGGATCGACTGTGCCGGCCAGCCCGTTGGCGAAGATCGCCGCCGTGTCACTGGTCGAGGTGTCCGAGTCGATGCTCACCGAGTTGAACGTCCGGTCGACCACTGCGCGGAACGTCATGTCCAGCTGCTCCGGATCCATCGCAGCATCGGTGCACACGAACGCCAGCATGGTGGCCATGTCCGGCTCGATCATGCCGACGCCTTTGGCGATACCCACGATCCGGGCCTCGCCGACGCGGGCGGTGTGCAGCTTGAGGCGCGTGTCAGTGGTCATGATCGCGCGGGCAGCCGCCGCGAAGTCCGACTCTTCAAAGGGCCACTGCAGGCTGTCCAGATGCTTGCGCACGGCGGCCATCGGGTAGCGGCGGCCGATCACTCCGGTGGAGGCGATCAACAGCTCCTCCACCGGTATGCCGATGATCGAGGCCACCCGGTCACGGACCTCCACCGCGTCCGCGAACCCGGCGGCCCCGGTCGCAACGTTGGCGTTGCGAGCCAGGACCACCACCCCGCGGGCATTCCTTGATCGAGCGGCCTCGCGACTGAGCTCGACGCTGGCACCGGCGAACCGGGACCGGGTGAACACCGCCGCGCTGATCGCCGGCACGGTCGAGACCAGGATCGCCGCGTCGTCACGGTCGTCGTCCTGCAACCCGGCGTGACCCGTGTGGATGCGAAAGCCCTGGGGCCAGGATTCCTCTGATGGCTGCAGCATTCGTCAAACCCTAGACGGCTGATGGGCTGGTCAGCGGCCGACTCCTACCGGCAGTGCCCGGGTTTCGGTGAGGTCGACGTCCATGTCGGCCAGCTCCTCATCCCAAGCGCCACCGCCGTGGTCGTCACCGGCTGCGAACGCAACCTCGTCGAACGGGTCCTTGCCGCTCAGCACCAGATCGGCGCGGTCCTTGTCGAACTCGCCGGTCCACTTGCCGACCAGCACGGTCGCGACCGCGTTGCCGGTGAAGTTCGTCACCGCGCGCGCCTCGCTCATCATCCGGTCGATGCCCACGATCAGGCCCACGCCGTCCAACAGGTCGGGTCGTGCCGACTGCAGGCCGGCAGCCAGCGTGGCGAGGCCGGCGCCACTGACACCGGCGGCTCCCTTGGAAGCAATGATCATGAACACCAGCAAGGCGATCTGCTCACCGATCTGCAACGGCTTGCCCATGGCCTCGGCAACAAACAACGACGCCATGGTCAGGTAGATCGCCGTGCCGTCGAGGTTGAACGAGTAGCCGGTGGGCACGACGATGCTGACGACAGGGCGCGCAACGCCGAGGTGGACCATCTTGCCGATCAACCGGGGCAGCGCCGTCTCGGACGACGACGTCGAGACGATGAGCAGGTACTCCTTGCCGAGGTACTTCAGCAGCTTGAAGATCGAGATGCCGGTCACCAGCCGCAGGATCGTGCCGAGCACCAGGACGACGAACAGGAAACAGGTCGCGTAGAACCCGAACATGACCTTGCCGAGGCTGATCAGGGCGTCCATACCGGTCGAGCCGACCACCGCCGCCATCGCGCCGAAGGCACCGATCGGCGCCACCCACATGATCATCGCGAGAATCTTGAAGACGAGCTTCTGGATGTGCCCGATGCCGCGGAGCACCGGCACGCCTTTCTCGCCCATCGACTGCAGGGCAAAACCGACGAGCAGCCCTACGACCAGCGCCTGGATGACCTTGCCCGAGGTCAGCGACGAGACCAGCGTGTCCGGGATCAGCCCGAGCAGGAACTCGGTCGGCGACTCGGCCGCACCCTTCGACTGGGCCTGTCCTGCTTTGGCTACGGCGGCGGTCAGGTGCAGACCTGAGCCGGGCTTGACGATGTTGCCGACCACGAGGCCGATCGCGAGCGCGGTCGTTGACATCAACGTGAAGTAGCCCAGGGCCAGTCCGCCGACCTTGCCGACACTGGCCGCTTTGCGGACCGATCCGATGCCCACCACGATCGTGCAGAAGATGATGGGCGTGATGATCATCTTGATCAGGTTCACGAAGCCGGTGCCGAGCGGCTTGAACTGGACGGCAAGCCCGTCCTTGCCCGGAAATGCGAAGCCGACCGCGATGCCGAGGGCCACCGCCACGATCACCGCGATGTAGAGCCAGTGCGTCTTGTCCCGCGGGGCTCGTTGCGCGGACGACGGGGGGCCGGGCGGCGTGGAACCCGGCAGCAACGCTGCTCCGGAGCTGGACACGATGTACCTCCTGATGGCTGGCAATGGATTGCCTATGAGGCTCGCCACGTTGCCAACCACCGTCAACGTTGTGTTCATTACGTTCGCCCGGGACAGATACGTGAGAGCATGCGGCCAGAGGGCACGGAATGTCATCAGACCGCACGGAATGTCATCAGACCGCACAGATTGTCATCAGACCGCACAATGGTGCAGTGAGTCCCCGCCTGCACCCGCGAGCATGGAGCTTGGCGCGCCAGCTCTTCGCGCTGCAGGTGGTCGTCGTCGCGGTCGTGGTGCTGGCCGGAGGCGCCGCGGCGTACCTCCAGGCTCGCGAACGCAGCCAGGACTCCACCGCCGTCCGGGTGCTCGCCGTGGCCCGGAGCGTCGCGGCATCCCCGCTGGTACGGTCCGCGCTGAGCGCACCCGACGCGGACCCGTCCGCCATCCTGCAGCCGTACGCCGAACAGGTGCGCCTAGACACCGGCACCGACTTCGTCGTTGTGATGAGCACGGACGGCATCCGCTACTCCCACCCCACACCGGGCCTGATCGGCAAGAAGTTCATCGGCCACATCGATGCCGCGCTCGCCGGCGGAGTTGTCCTCGAGACGTATGCCGGCACGCTCGGTCCGTCCGAGCGCGCGGTCGTGCCCGTCAAAGGTGGCACGGGACTGGTGTTCGGGCTGGTATCCGTCGGCGTCACCCGCGACGCGCTCGCGCGCGAGCTGGCCCAGCAGGTGCCCACGTTGCTGGTTGCCGCGATCGCAGCACTGTTGCTGGCCGCTGCTGGTTCCGCCCTGATCGCGCGCAGGCTGCGCCGCCAGACCCATGGCCTGGCGCCCGACGAGCTGGCCAGCATGTACGAGTTCTACGACGCGGTGCTGCACGCTGTCCGCGAAGGACTGGTGCTCCTCGACCTTGACGGACGCCTGTTGCTGGCCAACGACGAAGCACGCCGGCTGCTCGACCTTCCAGCGGACTGGACCGGGCGCCGGCTCGACGAGCTCGGGCTGCCCACGCCGATGACCGAAGCACTTGAGGGCGGCCGCGAGGTGGACGACGCCATCCACCTCACCTCGAACCGGGTTCTCGTCGTCAACCAGGCAGCGGCCCGTTGGGAGGGGCGTGAGCTCGGCACCGTGCTGACCTTGCGCGACCACACCGATCTGCAGGCACTGACCGGCGAGCTGGACTCGGCGCGCGGGCTGGCTGAGACGCTGCGCTCGCAGGCCCATGAGGCGGCCAACCGACTACACAGTGTGATCAGCCTGATCGAGCTGGGGCGAACCGACCAGGCGCTGACCTTCGCGACGGCCGAGCTCGCTCTGGCCCAGCAGCTCACCGACCTGGTCGTCGGCGCCGTCGACGAGCCGGTTCTGGCAGCGCTGCTGCTGGGCAAGGCGGCCGAGGCCAACGAGCGTGGGGTCGAGCTTGAGGTCGACCCGGAGAGCGCTGTCCCCGAGGGCGTGATCCCCGCCCGCGACCTGGTCACGATGGTCGGCAACCTGCTTGACAACGCGATCGACGCTGCCGCGGCGGCGCCGGGTCCGCGGCGGGTCGGCTTCAGCAGCTGGGTCGAGGACAGTCGATCCGGATACGGCATCTCGAGCGCCCTGGTGCTGCAGGTCAGCGACTCCGGCCCCGGCCTGGACACCGCGACCGCAGCGCTCGCCTTCACCCGAGGCTGGTCGACCAAGACCGACGGGAGGCTGATCGGGCACGGCCTGGGCCTGGCGTTGGTCGGCCAGGCGGCCCATCGCCATCACGGCACGGTCGAGGTCAGCCACGTCGGGAACGCGGCGTACGAGAACGTTGCAGATCGCGCCTCAGCGTCAGCTGGTGCTACGACCGGTACCTCGGGATTCGTCGGCGCGGTCTTCACCATTCGGCTGCCCTTGGCCATCGAGACCGTCACCCCATGAGCGAGAACGACGTCGAGACCGGTCAGGACATCGGCGTCCTGATCGTCGAGGACGAGCCGGTCGCGGCCGATGCGCACCGTGCCTACCTCGAGCGGGTCCCAGGGTTCGTCGTACGCGCTGTGGTGCATGACGGTGCGGGGGCGATCCGGGTGTTGGGCGACCCCACGTCGGCGGTCGACCTGGTGCTGCTCGACATGCATCTGCCTGACCTGCACGGCCTTGATGTGGTACGCGCCATGAGGACGGCGGGGCACCGCGCCGACGTCATCGCGGTCACCTCGGCCCGTGACCTCGAGGTGGTGCGCGCCGCCGTCTCACAGGGCGTTGTGCAGTACCTCTTGAAGCCGTTCACGTTCGCCGCCCTGCGGGACAAGCTCGAACGGTATGCCGCCTATCGTCGCCAGCTCGAGGGAGATGTCGCGAGCGGGCAGCATGAGGTGGACCGGGCGCTCGCCACGTTGCGAGGCACCGACCCCAGCAGCCTGCCCAAGGGCATGAGCCTCGAGTCCATGGACGCCGTCGTCGCCGTGCTGCGCCCGTCCGACGAGGGTCTTTCGGCCGCCGAGGTCGCCGCAAAGGTCGGGGCCTCACGAGTCACCGCGCGTCGTTACCTTGAGCATCTCGCCGACTCCACGCTCGTCGTACGGCGTTCGCGCTACGGCGGTGCCGGGCGGCCCGAGGTCGAGTATCGCTGGGTCGGCGCCAGCTGAGCTCATGCCGAAATGGCCTGTCTGAGCGCCGGTGAAGTTGGAGCAAAGCCGTCATAGCAGTCATGCTGGACAGTAATGTCCCGATTCGAGCGAGATCAAAACCAGCCCAACGACTCCCCTGTCGACCCCGCACGCGAGGCGCCGGCCCCCGTCGCGCCGATCTCGGAGGCCGACGAGTCCGCGGCCCACATTGCCGAGCTGGTACGCCGAACCACCGAGCGCAAAGGCAAACCTGCTCCTTCGTACGTTGCCCGTCCGGACGTCACGATGGCACAGGCGCCTCCGACGCCCACCCGCCAGATCCCTCGACCGGACGTCGCCCCGATCACAGCGCCGGACGCTCCTCCGATCTCCCCACTGGACGACGTGACGCCGCGCCCCGCGATGCGGGCGCCGTCCCGGCTGATCACGTGGTTGCCGTCCCGGTTGATGACGTGGCCGCCGTCCCGGCTCACGACGTGGCCGCCGTCGCGAAGGACTCTGGCCATCGCCGGCGTCCTTGTCGTTCTGCTGGTCGGTGGCGGTGTGGCTCTGTCACACCC
>DATCNE010000351.1:0-25131 GCA_036565395.1 Dermatophilaceae bacterium | reverse complement strand
GAGCCAGCCGAATCGTCCTGCGGTAGGCGCCCGCGCGCCATTCCTCCACGCCCGGAACGGCGGTCGCCGCCAAGTGGCCGAACAGGTTGTCCGGACAGAATGGCTTCCGGAAGGGCAAGCGCAGTGACAAAGTGCCCGCGGCTGCGGAGGCGTGATCCGGAATGCCTCTCGCGGGGTGCTTGCTTGCACCGCTTATGGCTCCCGCGCGCAGAGTCGTTGGTGAAAGGGCGAACACCTCCTGAACGGTGTCGTTGAACGCACGAATGCTGGCGAAGCCCGCCGCGAAGGCGACGTCGCTCATGGGGAGAGGGCTCGTTTCGATGAGAACCCTTGCGGTTTGGGCCCTTTGGGCTCGCGCGAGGGCAAGCGGACCTGCGCCGACCTCGGCAGTGAGCTCACGCTGGATCTGACGGACGCTGTAGCCGAGGCGGCTGGCCAAGCCGGTCACGCCCTCACGATCGACGACACCGTCGCCGATGAGTCGCATGGCCCGGGCGATCAGGTCCGATCGGTGGTTCCACTCCGGCGATCCAGGGCTGGCGTCGGGCCGGCAACGCTTACAGGCTCGGAATCCCGCTTGCTGCGCCGCGGCGGCGCTGGGGTAGAAGCGCAGGTTCTTCAGGTGGGGTCGAGCCGGGCAGCTCGGGCGACAGTAGATGCGGGTCGTCACCACGGCGCAGATGAACCATCCGTCGAAACGTGCGTCCCTCGAACGTATGGCGCGCTCGCAGGCCTCTGTGTCATCGTGCATGTGCACCAGCATGCCTCGTGTCGCCGTGTTGCACTAGCGAAAATACGACATCAACGGTGAGCCTCAACGACATCATTCATGGGGCACAAATGCGTTGACTGCCGATCGAACTCGACCGAGGATGGGCGCCGTGACACACCTGATCCTGATGTGCGGCCTGCCGGGATCGGGAAAGACGACCCGTGCACTCGGGTTGGCGGCAAAATTGCCGGCCTTGCGGCTCTGCCCTGATGACTGGATGGAGGCATTGGGTTTCCACCTTGACGACGAGCAGGCGAGGGATCGGCTCTATCTGATGCAGTGGGACCAGGCGCAGCAGCTCCTGACGCTTGGCACCAACGTGATCATCGAGAACGGCTTCTGGGGCAGGTCACAGCGAGACGAGGCGCGATTGAGAGCTCGGGAGCTCGGCGTGGCGGTCCACCTGGACTACTATCCGATCGGTCTCGACGAGCTATCGGCCCGCCTTCGTCAGAGGAACGATGCTCTGCCGCCGAACACGGTGATGGTCACCTGGGAGCAGCTCGTCGAGTGGAATGGGTTCTTTCAAGCGCCCACTGAAGACGAACTGTCGCTGTTCGATCCGCTGAGCTCGCTCCTGCCGAAGAGACACTGAACGTCCGCGCGCCGCGCACTGACCTGCGGGCCGTGCTGAAGTGAAATACGCTGTGCTGTAAAGACATTCGTTGTGGATAAGACTTCCGCTTGTCGGTCGGTTGACGTATACTAGAACACATGATCGACAAGTTCTCGCAGGCTCTCGCGTTGATGCGTGAGGCCTTCGAGGACGCCCAGGTTGGGTCCGCGTACCTGCCGTGCGTGGACCTGGCCGCCGAGGTTGACGGCGCCCAGCAGGTGATCAACGCGGCCTCCGCGGTCCAGGCACTGCGGGTGGCACAGTACGCCGCCTGCGATCAGGAACAAGACGCCTCAGGTCATTGGGTCGAGGTCGACCACGGGGTTGGACATGTCAGCGAGTTCGCGGCCGACGCCTTCGGGCCGATGCTGGCGATGGGACCGGTCGCGGCCAGCCGCAAGGTCGAGGTTGCCGCCGCCTTGGCCGCCAAGCTACCGGTGACCCTCGCCGCGATGAGCACCGGCGCCCTGGACCCCTGGCGGGCCACCATCATCGCCACCGAGCTGTCCGAGGCCAGCCCAGCGTCGTGCGCGGCCGTGGAGGCCCTGATCCACCCAGCCGTACTTGCCGAGGCACCCGGGGCGGTCACCAAACGGGTCCGGCGGGTGCTGGCCCGCATCGACGCCGACGCGGTCCGGGTCAAGGCCGCCAAGGAACGCCTCGACCGGTTCGTGCACGCCTACCCCTCCCGGGTGCCCGGCCTGACCACCTGGGTGGCCTCGCTGCCCGCGGCCGACTCCGCGGCGTGCTGGGCCGCGATCGACGACCTGGCCCACCGGATGCACGGCGACGACCCGACCCGCACCCTGGAACAGTGCCGGGCCGACGCCCTGGTCGACCTGATGCTCACCAACGTGCAGGTGGCCACCACGGTCACCTTGATGATCCCGGTCCAGACCGCCACCGTCGACGAACCCGCAGGCACCCTCGAACGCGACCTGGTCGCCGGCGACCAACCCACCAGCGATGGACGCAATCGCTCCGCAGGGTCTGGCGCCGCGCTGGGCTACCGCAACCCGCTGGCCAACACCGACGACTTCGGCCAACCCACCCCGGACCCCAACCCGCTGATCGAACCAACCTGGGCGCAGATCTGCGCCATGGGATACGAGATCCCCGGCATCGGCGTCATCGGCGGCGACGTCGTGGCCGGCATCCTGGACCGGTTCGACACCCGCATCGCCCGGGTCCTGCTCGACGAACACACCGGCGTCGTGATCGAGACCAGCACCACCGCATACCTGCCCAACCGGGCCATGCGCCGCTTCATCCAACAACGCGACGGCCACTGCCGCTTCCCCGGCTGCGCCCTCAACGCCAAACGCTGCGAACCCGACCACGTCATTCCCTACTCCCGCGGCGGACCCACCGCCATCTGGAACCTGGTCAGCCTCTGCAAACACCACCACCGGGTCAAACACCACGCCGGCTGGACCCTGACCATGACCCCAGACGGCCACTGCGCCTGGACCGACCCCCACCACCGCCAATACGCCACCCACCCGGTCAACCACCACGAGCTCGCCGCCTGACGCTGCGGCCTGGCGCTCCGCCTGACACGCTGGTTGTGTCGCCGTTACGCGGCCGCAGCGTGGATGCGGTTGGGGTGGTCAGGAGCCGAGTGCGGCGGAGACGAGCTCTTGTGCTTCGGCCTGAACCTGCGTGAGGTGCTCTGGGCCCTTGAAGGACTCGGCGTAGATCTTGTAGACGTCTTCAGTACCGGAGGGTCGTGCGGCGAACCAGGCGCTCTCCGTCGTGACCTTGAGCCCGCCGATCGGTGCGCCGTTGCCCGGCGCAGCCGTCAGGCGTGCCGTAATCGGCTCTCCTGCAAGGGAATCAGCCGTGACGTCTGAAGGCGAGAGCGCTCCAAGCCTGGACTTCTGCTCTCGGGTCGCTGGAGCGTCCATGCGTGCATAGGCCGGGTCGCCATAGCGCCCGGTGAGCTCGTCATAGTGCTGGGAAGGGGACTTGCCTGTGGTGGCCAGGATCTCCGATGCCAGCAGCGCGAGGATGATCCCGTCTTTGTCCGTGGTCCACACCGAGCCGTCAAAGCGCAGGAACGACGCCCCTGCTGACTCCTCACCGCCGAAGGCGATCGACCCGTCGAGCAAGCCCGGCACGAACCACTTGAAGCCCACCGGCACCTCGTTCAGCGTTCGACCTGCCGCGGCGGCCACCCTGTCGATCATCGACGAGGAGACGAGCGTCTTGCCGATCGCGCACGCCGCCGGCCACCCTGGTCGACCCCCGCCAAAGAGGTACCGGATCGCCACCGCGAGGTAGTGGTTGGGGTTCATCAGCCCCGCGTCCGGGGTGACGATGCCGTGGCGATCGGAGTCGGCGTCGTTGCCCGTGGCGATGTCGTACTCGGTGCGGCGCGAGATCAGGGAGGCCATGGCGAACGGAGACGAGCAGTCCATCCTGATCTTGCCGTCCCAGTCCAGCGTCATGAAGCGCCACGTGGGGTCGACCAGCGGGTTGACGACCGTGAGGTCCAGCGTGTGACGGTCGGCGATCTCCGCCCAGTAGTCGACGCTTGCTCCGCCGAGGGGATCCGCGCCGATGCGAATGCCAGCCTCTCGGATGCGAGCAATGTCAACGATATTGGGCAGATCGTCGACGTAGATCCCCAGAAAGTCGTATGGCGTTGCTGCGGCGCGAGCGCGTGCGAACGGGATGCGCAGCACCCCCTCCAACCCGGACTCGATGTACGCGTTGGCGGCGTCCGCGATCACCTTCGTTGCATCGGTGTCCGCCGGCCCCCCGTTGGGTGGGTTGTACTTGAAGCCGCCATCGCTCGGCGGGTTGTGTGACGGCGTGACCACGATGCCGTCTGCCAATCCGGGGCCGCTCAGAGACTTGCCTCTGTTGGCGCGAAGGATGGCATGCGAGACCGCCGGCGTGGGTGTGTAGCCATCCCGATCGTCGACGAGCACGGTCACGTCATTGGCTACGAGGACCTCGAGCGCGGACACCCAGGCTGGTTCGGACAGCCCATGGGTGTCACGCCCCAGGAACAGTGGGCCGTTGTAGCCCTGTGCCCTGCGGTAGTCGCAGATCGCCTGGGTGGTCGCCAGGATGTGCGCTTCGTTGAACGCGTTCCGCAGGCTGCTGCCTCGGTGTCCGGAGGTGCCGAAGGACACGCGCTGGTCGAGATCCGAGGGGTCCGGAGGGCTCGTGTAGTAGGCCGTCACGAGGTGGGCGACATCGACAAGGTCCGCCGGTGACGCCAGCTGTCCTGCGCGAGCGTCGTTCATGCCATTCCCCTGCCGGGCTTCGGAGTGACCGGTGTTGGGGTGACCGGCTGCGAAGCCTTAGTGGTTCCAATGGTTTCCGTGGTTCCAATGGTTTCAGTGGTCCGAGAGGCGTCCTTGGTTCCAATGGTTTCCGTTGGGACCGGAGTATCCGTGAGGCTTGCCGGTTCGAGCCACACCGCGCCCAACGGCGGCAGGGTGAGCAGGGCGGAATACGGCTGACCGTGCCATGGCATTGCCTCGGCTTGGACTGACCCGAGGTTGCCGACACCTGATCCGCCATAGCCTTCGGCGTCGGTGTTCAGGATCTCGTTCCATTGCCCGGGATGCGGCAGGCCGAGGCGATAGGCGTAGTGCGGTTCGCCACTGAAGTTGACGATGCTCGCCATCGCGGGCCGAATGCCGTCAGCGCCTGCCGACCCGAACCGTAGGAACGAGAACGTATTACCGGCCGCATCATTGGCGTCGATCCACTGAAAGCCGTGGGAATCATGGTCGAGCTCCCACATCGCAGGACGCGATCGGTAGACGCTGTTGAGGTCCTTGACCAGGCCGTGGACTCCATGGTGCGCTGGCTGGTCCAACAGCCACCAGTCGAGGCTGCGGCCGTCGGCCCACTCCGACTCCTGGGCGAACTCGGCACCCATGAACACCAGCTGTTTGCCGGGATGGGACCACATGTAGGCCAGATAGGCACGCACGTTGGCCAGCTGTTGCCAGCGGTCGCCGGGCATCTTGCGCAGCAGAGATCCCTTGCCGTGAACCACTTCGTCATGGCTGACCGGCAGCACGAAGTTCTCACTCCAGGCGTACATCATCGAGAACGTGACCTGATGGTGGTGGAACTGTCGATGCACCGGTTCGTGGGCCATGTAGCCCAGTGAGTCGTGCATCCAGCCCATGTTCCACTTGAGCCCAAACCCCAAGCCGCCCAGGTGAGTTGGGCGAGTGACGCCAGGCCACGAGGTCGACTCTTCGGCGATCGTGATAGCTCCCGGGACGCGCTTGTAGACCGTCGCGTTGGCCTCCTGCAGCAGCTGCACGGCCTCGAGGTTCTCGCGGCCGCCGTAGATGTTGGGAACCCACTCGCCCGGGTCGCGGGAGTAGTCGAGGTAGAGCATCGAGGCGACGGCATCAACCCTCAGTCCGTCGATGTGGAACTCCTCGAGCCAGTAGACGGCATTGGCCACCAAGAAGTTGCGCACCTGCGGACGTCCGAAGTCGAAGACGAGCGTGCCCCAGTCCGGATGGTTGCCGCGCCGGGTGTCGGGGTGCTCGTACAACGCCTGGCCGTCAAAGCGGGCGAGGGCAAAGGCGTCCTTGGGAAAGTGCGCCGGCACCCAGTCGAGCAGGACACCGATCCCGTTGCGGTGCAGGGTGTCCACGAGGTACCGGAAGTCGTCGGGCGAGCCGAAGCGAGAGGTCGGTGCGTAGTAGCTGGTGACCTGATAGCCCCAGGAAGGACCGTAGGGGTGCTCCATCACCGGCATCAGCTCGATGTGGGTGAACCCGAGGTCCTTGACGTAGTTGACGAGGTGCTCGGCCAGGTCGCGATAGCTCGCGCCCTGACGCCAGGACCCCAGATGGACCTCATAGACGCTCATGGGCCCGTTGTGCGGGTTGGTCGCCGAACGTGCCTTCATCCAGTCGCTGTCTTGCCACTCGTATGCCGAGGACGTCACCATCGAAGCGGTGGCCGGAGGCCTCTCGGTGGCGCGGGCCATCGGGTCCGCCTTGGTCCGTCGTGAGCCGTCCGAGCCGAGAACCTCGTACTTGTAGCGGTTTCCCTCGGTCACGTCCGGGAGGAAGAGCTCCCAGACGCCGGTGGACCCCAGCGAGCGCATGGGGTGGACAGAGCCATCCCACCTGTTGAAGTCACCGACGACCCGGACCGCACGAGCGTTCGGCGCCCAGACCGCGAACGAGGTGCCCCGCACGGGGCCCATGGGTCCGTCGTAGTCGCGCACATGGGCGCCCAGGACGTTCCAGAGCTCTTCGTGGCGGCCCTCGTCGATGAGGTGCAGGTCGACCTCTCCCAACGTCGGCAAGAAGCGGTAGGGGTCGTCATGAACGTGAATGATCCCGTCGTCGTATGCAACCCGGATCCGGTAGTCAGGGACATCTGCGGTGGGCAGGACGCCGACCCAGACTCCCTCAAACTCATGGTGGAGCTGGGTACGCGTGCCATCGGAGCTCTCGACGACAACGTTGTCCGCCAACGGTTTGAGGATGCGCACCGTCACACCGCCCTGGTAGGGGTGAGGCCCCAGGACGGCGTGCGGGTTGTGGTGTGTTCCGACGATCACCCGCTCGAGCTCGCTGCGGCTGGTGGGCTTCGCAGATGGTGCGGTGGATGGGGCCTGGGAATCGCGTGCGCTTGTCACAGTCGCAGATCGCTCCTTCGTCCGGCGAACAGTCGGTCTATGGCGGTGGTGGGGATGGTGAGCCACGTCGGGCGGTTCCTGGCCTCGTAGACCACCTCGTACAGAGCCTTGTCCAGCTCGAGCGCATCGAGCAACACGGCATCCTCGCGAGGGTCGCGACCCGATTCCTTGGCGTAGCCCTCCAGGAAGGCTATCCGCGCTCGATCGGCCCACCCCCTCGCGGAGCGGCCCGGGTGCATCTGCTCCCAGGAGCCTGCGGCATAGTCGAATGACCGCAGCATCCCCGCCACGTCGCGGAGGGCCAGGTCAGGATGCGTGCGCTCAGTGAGGGGACGCAGAGGCTCGCCCTCGAAGTCGACCAGGACCCATCCGCGGTGAGGTACCTCGAGTACCTGTCCGAGATGGTAGTCGCCATGGATCCGTTGCAGCGTAGGCCATTTGACAGACGATACCCGCTCGATCGAGGCGTGCACCATCGAGTCGTAGGCGGCGAGGGCGGGAACCTCGGACACTGCCGAGGCGTGTCGTGCGCGCATGCTCCGCGACAAGGCGGCGATGTCTTCGTCAGATGCGGTCACGGTGGTCATGGCATGCGCCAGGGTCGCGTGAACCTTCGCAGTGGTCTGGCCCAGGCTGCGCGCCTGCTCACTGAAGTCCTCATCTGCGGCCACCGCAGCGAGAGCCACCCGCCAGGCGTCCTCGACATCGGGGAAGAACTCCTGGGCGCATGCAAGGTGACCTCGGGCCATGCCGTCCGGAGCACTGGTGTCCGGCCACTCCCCGACGACGTAGCCGACCGAGCGGGGTACGTGGGTTGACCCTGCAGCGGCAAGCGCCGACTGCACCGCGACGTCAGGGTTGTCGCCATGGTGCAATACGCGAAACAGCTTGCAGATCAAGGGGTTTGCCGGAGCCCCTCGGGTATCAACCAGTTCGAGGATGATCGACGTGTTGGACTGCTCACCCTTCAGGACGTGAGAGGCGATGACCTGGCCCGGGATGGCTGTCGAGACCCGATGGCCGCGGCCGATGGCCGAACCCGGCGCCATGCCCGACGCCATGCCCGACGAAGGCTCATCCGATGCTGCGCCCTCGCCAGGGGTTGTGGTCCCCTCGCCCAGCATCAGCTGCAGCAGTGCAGTGGCGAAGACAGGGTCATGTGGCGCGTCATAGACGTAGCGGACCGCATGGCGGCCATGGCTGTTCGGTTCCACGGTCGCCACCAACGCGTGGTCGGCACCTGCGAGCCGGGCGCTGCGATAGGTCAGGGGAACCTGGTAGATCGTCGGGCTCTGACCGGACTCGTCCAGCATCAGATGGACGTCGACGTCAACCTCGCCGGCAGGGTCCTGGAACCGTAGACCCCCGATCCGCCGGAGCAGCGGAACCCGGCCCTTTCCGGCATACCAGCGTTGTCGCACCATCCACGACGGCAGGAGCTCCTCGAGTTCCTGCATCAGAACCTTCTGATGTGAACGATGTGAACGGGCTCCACATCGGGGCCGAGCCGGACGAAGTTGTCTTGGCCCCATCGCCACTGGGCGCCAGTGATGAGGTCGTGCGCGATGAAGGTGTCGCCGTTGCGCAGGCCCAGGGCCTCCATGTCGAGGTGCACGTTGGTCTCACGCGTCGCGTGGGGGTCGACGTTGGCGACCACGAGGATGACGTCGTCCCTGCCGTCGACGCTTCGGCGCTTGGAGAACGCCATGACGTTCTCGTCGTCCGCGTGGTGCAGGTGCAGGTTGCGCAACCAGCGCAGCGAGGGGTGCGCGCGGCGAATCTCGTTGAGCGTCTTGAGATACGGCGCCAAAGACCGTCCCGCCTTGGGACCGCCCTCTTCGTAGTCGGACCAGTGACGGTCCTTGAGCTGGTACTTCTCGTTGTCGATCTGTTCCTCGACGCCGGGTCGTGCGACATGCTCGACGAGCTCGTACCCGGCGTAGATCCCATACGTCGGCACCATGGTTGCCGCAAGCGCCGCGCGAAGCTTCCACGCCGTCGGCCCGCCATACTGCATGTAGGGCGTGAGGATGTCGTGCGTGGTCGGCCAGAACGACGGACGCATATATGTCGCAGCCTCGCCGGTCAGCTCGGTGATGTACTCCTCGAGCTCCCACTTCTGGTTGCGCCACGTGTAGTAGGTGTACGACTGCTGGAAACCGACCTTGCCCAGCGCATGCATCATCGCCGGCTTCGTGAACGCCTCGGCCAACCACAGGATGTCTGGATGATCCTTGGCGACGTCGGCTATCAGCCACTGCCAGAACTCAAGGGGCTTGGTGTGCGGGTTGTCGACCCGGAAGATGGTCACGCCGTGGTCGATCCAGACCTGGACCACCCGCCGGACCTCGGCATAGATGCCGGCTGGGTCGTTGTCGAAGTTGACCGGATAGATGTCCTGGTACTTCTTCGGCGGATTCTCGGCATAGGCGATCGTCCCGTCGGCCCGCGTGGTGAACCATTCCGGATGGCTGCTGACCCACGGGTGGTCCGGTGCACACTGCAGCGCCAGGTCGAGGGCCACTTCGAGGTTGAGTCCCCACGCCTCCGCCACGAAGGAGTCGAAATCGGCGAAGGTCCCCAGCTCGGGCGCAATGGCATCGTGGCCACCATCGACCGACCCGATCGCATAGGGAGAGCCAGGGTCCAGGAGCCCAGGGTTCAGCGTGTTGTTCGGAGCCTTGCGGTTGACCTCGCCGATCGGGTGGACAGGGGTCAGATAGACGACGTCGAAGCCCATGTCCGCGATGGCCGTGAGGCGCCGGGCCGCAGTCACCAACGTTCCTGAGGTCCACACACCGGTCAACGGGTCCTGGGTCGCGCCTTCGGAGCGGGGGAAGATCTCGTACCACGCGCCATAGAGGGCGAGGTCGCGTTCCACCTGCCAGGCGTATTCCGCGCTGGGGCTCACGTGGTCACGCAACGGACGGTGCGCCAGCTCTACACGGACCTTGGGGGCGAGCCCTGCTTGCAGACGTACTTGGGCGGGGCGGGTCGTGTCCCGCAGGGCGATGATCGCGTCGGCGAGTTGCTTTGCCTGGGCGGGCGTGCGGTCATCCTCCTTGAGCGCACGCTCCAGCACGAGGGCGCCCTCGACGAGCATCAGATCGGTGTCCACGTCGGCGGCAACCTTGATGGCCGCGTCGTGCGCCCAGGTGTTGTACGGATCCGCCCAGCCCTCGACGCGGTAGGACCACCGACCGGTCCGGTCCGCACTGATGGTGGCTGACCAGTGGTCGAGTCCCGGGTTGACCAACATCATCGGCACGTGTCGTTCGCCGCCGTCGGGGTCGGTCAGGACCACCGTCGCGTTGACCGCGTCGTGCCCCTCGCGGAAGACCGTCGCGGTCACGTCGAATGGCTCGTCCACCACTGACTTGGCAGGGAACTCCCCGTGCTCGACGCAGGGGGCGACCTGAAAGACCGGAATACGGCCGAGAGCGCGTGGGACCGCCGGGTGGGGGACTGCCCGGCCGGTGGCCGCGGATTGGGGGGTAGCAGGGGGCAGGGGGCTCGCTGTCACGCACACGACGCTACCCGTTCCTTCGCGCCGCGTTACCCGCGCCCGCCTTGTTTCCCTCTACCGGTCACGTGTCGTGCTTGCCTCCGTGTCCGCTCTGCAAGAACATGAAAGAGACTGCAAGAACTTGCAAGGGATCGGTAGAACTTCGCCTATGCTTTGTGATCGTGAAGGCTATCCGTCGCTTCAGCGTCCGCACCGTCCTGCCCGAGTCGATCAGCGCCCTGGGAGAGCTCGCCAGCAATCTGCGCTGGTGCTGGCACCCCGCCACGCGAGACCTGTTCTCCGAGATCGACCCGGTGCGCTGGTCCACGGTTGGCAAGGACCCGACCGCCATGCTCTCCGCGCTCTCGGCCAACGAGCTCGAGGCGCTTGCCTCCAACGAGCTCTTCGTGGCCAAGGTCCACGCCGCGATCCAGAGTCTCGCGGTCTATCTGAGTGAGCCCCGGTGGTACCAGAGCTGGGCTGCCGAGGTGGAAGGGGGCGCCCCGGCTGCGATCGCCTACTTCAGTCCCGAGTTCGGCATCACCGAGGCGCTGCCGCAGTACTCCGGAGGTCTGGGCATCCTCGCCGGGGACCACCTCAAAGCGGCTTCGGATCTCGGTCTGCCCATCGTCGGCGTTGGCCTGTTCTACAAGACCGGTTACTTCCAGCAGTCGCTGAAGCTCGACGGCTGGCAGCAGGAGACCTACCCGGTACTGGACCCCGATGGGCTTCCGCTGGCGTTGCTGCGCGAGGCCGACGGAACACCCTGCGTCATCACCCTCGACCTTCCCGGCGGCCGGGTGCTTCGCGCCCATGTATGGAAGGCCCAGGTCGGTCGCGTTCCTCTGCTCCTGCTCGACTCCGACGTTCAGGACAACGACGACGCGATCCGTGGGATCACGGACCGCCTCTACGGCGGCACCGGCGAGCTGCGGCTGCAGCAGGAGATGTTGCTCGGTATCGGTGGCGTCCGCGCCCTGCGTCTGTGGTCGCGGCTGACCGGCGCACCAGCTCCAGACGTCTTCCACACCAACGAGGGGCACGCCGGTTTCCTGGGCATCGAGCGGATGCGCGAGCTGTGCAGCGAGCACGACATGAGCTTCGACGAGGTCCTCGAGGCGGTCCGCGCGGGCACGGTCTTCACCACGCACACGCCCGTCCCGGCGGGCATCGACCGTTTCAGCGTTGAACAGATCCGGCTGTACTTCGGTGGGGACAACGCGGTCGCCGGAGTGCCCATCGAGCGCATGCTCGAGCTCGGTGCCGAGGACTACCCCGGCGGCGAGGCCGGCTTGTTCAACATGGCGGTCATGGGGCTGCGTCTGGCGCAGCGGGCCAACGGGGTCTCCAAGCTTCACGGCGTCGTCAGCCGTCAGATGTTCGATGGTCTCTGGCCCGGGTTTGACGACACCGAGATCCCTATCACAAGCATCACCAATGGTGTTCACGCCCCGACGTGGGTTGACCGCAGGGTCTACGAGCTCGCAGCCAAGCACTTGAGGACCGCTGCAGTCGCCGAGGACAATGCGTGGGCGATCGTCGGTGACATCCCGGGCGACGAGATCTGGGCCACCAAACGGGACATGCGCGAACAGCTCGTCGTCGAGGCTCGTCGCCGGGTGAAGGCGAGCTGGCTCAAGCGTGGCGCAAGCCCGGCGGAGCTCGGCTGGACCGAGGACATCCTGGATCCGGACGTGCTCACCATCGGCTTCGCGCGGAGGGTCCCGACCTACAAGCGGCTCACTCTCATACTGAGCGATCCCGCGCGACTGAAGAAGATCCTGCTGGATCCCGAGCGTCCGGTTCAGCTCGTCATCGCGGGCAAGAGCCACCCGGCCGATGAGAACGGCAAGAGGCTCATCCAGCAGATGGTGAAGTTCGCGGACGATCCAGAGGTTCGTCACCGCATCGTGTTCCTGCCGAACTACGACATCGCGATGGCGCAGTACCTCTACCCGGGGTGCGACGTCTGGCTGAACAACCCGCTGCGCCCATTTGAAGCGTGCGGAACGTCGGGCATGAAGGCTGCGCTCAACGGTGGGCTCAACCTCTCGATCCTCGACGGCTGGTGGGACGAGTGGTACGACGGAGAGAACGGCTGGGCCATCCCGACCGCCGACGGTGTGGAGGACCCGGACCGCCGTGACGACCTCGAGGCGGCTGCGCTCTATGACATCATCGAGGGCTCCGTCGTACCGCGGTTCTACCAAGTCGACAACGACGGCCTGCCCCAACGCTGGCTGTCGATGATGAAACACACGTTGTCCACCCTGGGCCCCAAGGTACTGGCGTCCCGCCAGGTTCGGGAATATGTAACGGAGCTTTACGGCCCCGCCGCCCGTGCGGGCCTGGCCATGGACGGGAGGGCTTGGGCGGGTGCGCGGGACCTGGCCGCCTACAAGGCCAGGGCCAGGACCAATTGGCCCGGTGTTCGAGTGGATCACGTTGAGCCCTCAGGTGTTTCGGACTCTCCGCAAGTCGGAGACACTCTTCATGTGAGCGCGTTCGTGTCCTTGGGCGATCTGGCTCCTGACGATGTCGACGTTCAGTTGGTGCACGGTCGCGCCTCTGAATCCGACACCCTGCGGGACATCGAGACGGCGCCGTTGGGCTTCGCCGAGACCTACGAGGATGGCCGGCACCGCTTCGAGGGCGACCTCGTGCTGAGCCGCACCGGCATCTTCGGCTACACCGTGAGGGTCTTGCCAAAGCACGACGGTATGGCGAACGCGGCAGAGATGGGCCTCGTCGCCAACGCCTGACCACAAGTTCTGATGGCGCGGAACCCCTTGCCTGACAACGGGTTCCGCGCCATCAGTCTTCGAGAACCAGGCTATAGACTCGAATCGAGGCCGCGGTGAGGATGACGGGCCCCGCTTCCACCAGGTCCCAAGACTCCAAGGGCAGATCCCACGCACTGTCCCAGACTGTGCGGTATGCCACCCCGGGGCCTCGCGCAGGCAGGGTGACCTCGGCGTCCAGGGCGCCTCCATGGAAGACGATCAGGAATGAGTCTCCGCCAACCTTCGAGCCGTCGAGCAACATCGTGAGTGTTCGGGTGTGTGGGTCGTCCCATGTGCCGTCGTGCATTGAGTGACCGTCCGCTGCAAACCACTGCAGGTCGGCCAGGCCGTCACGGTAGGAGACGTGCCCGGTGAAGAAGGACCATTGTCGCAGAACGGGATTGGTCGCCCTGAGCTTGGTCAGGAAGCGCGTCGTGTCCAACAGATCACGCTGCCACGGCTGGAGATCCCAGTCGAACCATGACACGGGATTGTCCTGGTAGTAAGCGTTGCTGTTGCCCTGCTGAGAACGGCCGAACTCGTCTCCGGCGTTGATCATCGGCACGCCGGTGGCCAGCAGCTCGGTGGCAAGCATGTTCCGGATCGCGCGTTGCCGCGAGGCCAGAGGCAACGAGGTGACCGCCACTAGCCCTTGCTCGCCGTGGTCCGAGGACTGGCTATCTCCCTGGGCGTCAAGGGTCTCCTGGGCTTCATGTGGATCACGGGGGTCGATGGTGCCGTGGTCGCCCCCGACACCGGCGCCGATGTCGTTGTAGGCATAGATGGTCGTGTCGGCCAGGGTGAACCCGTCGTGCGCGGCGACGTAGTTGATCGAGGCCGTAGGCCCACGATCGTGTGTGCCGAACAGGTCCTGGGAGCCGGCAAGCCGCGTCGCGAGCTCGCGTACCCCGTTGCCCGGGGCGAACTGAGCCGACCGCTCGACATCCGGCAGCCAGAAGGTGCGCACGGCGTCCCGAAAATGGTCGTTCCACTCGGCGAACGGCGGTGGGAACTGGCCCGTGCGCCACCCGTGTACGCCCAGGTCCCACGGTTCGGCGATGAGCTTGACCCGCGAGAGAACCGGGTCGGTGCGAAGCGCGACCAGGAACGGGTGGTCCGGGTCGTAGGAGTCGTCGCGGCCACGTCCGAGCGCCACCGCAAGGTCGAACCGGAAGCCGTCGACGTGGCACTGCTCAACCCAGTACCGCAGGGAGTCCAGAACCAGGAGCGCAACCATGGGGTGGCGTAGGTCGAGGGTGTTGCCGCATCCCGTCACGTCGATGTCACGTCCGCGCCCATCCAGGCGGTAGTAGGCGCGGTTGTCCAGCCCCCGCCACGACAGGGTCGCTCCGGCGCGGCCCTGCTCGCAGGTGTGGTTGTAGACGACGTCGAGAATGACCTCAAGTCCCGCAGCATGGAGCAGCTTGACCATGCCCTTGAACTCGTCCAGACCACCTTGGGGATCTCTCGAGGCCGCATAGGCGGCTTGAGGTGCCGAGAATCCCAAAGTGTTGTAGCCCCAATGGTTCAGGAGTCCTCGCTGCACCAGCGCGGGCTCGTGGCTGAACGCATGGACCGGCAAGAGCTCCACCGATGTCACGCCAAGTGCCCGTAGGTGAGCGATGGTGGCGGGGTGTGCCATCGCGGCATAGGTCCCGCGCAGCCGCTCCGGGATCTCGGGATGGCACTTGGTGAGGTTGCGGACGTGCGTCTCGTAGATCACGGTCTCGGCCCACGGGATCTGTGGCGGCGTGTCGTCGCCCCAGTCGAAGCGGTTGTCGACGACCACGGCCCGTGGCACGTATGCCGCACTGTTGCGTAGGTCCCTGATGTCGGGGTCGCCGCGCAGCTGGGCGTCCACGACATGGCCGAACACCTCTGGGCGCCAGGTCACCTGGCCTTCGATCGCACGGGCGCAGGGATCCAGCAGCAGCTTGTCGGCGTTGTAGCGCAGACCCTCAGAAGGCAGCCACGGTCCGAGCGCACGCACGCCGTATCTCTGTCCCGCGCGGAGCCCGGGAACGGAGCCGAACCAGGTCCCATGGGTGTGCCCCGGCAAGTTGATCCTGAGCTCGCTCGCTCCGGTCGGGTCACCGGCCTCGAAGAGACAGATCTCGACCTTGTCCGCGTGTCCGGCAAAGACGGCGAAGTCCACACCATCGGGCGTCACGGTGGCTCCGTGCTGGGGCGGGAGATCACGGGAGGGGCGCATGGCAACAAGGGTAAGCAGTGGTTACGTTAGACACATGACCGATCCGACTTCGCTGCCGAGCTTTCCGCCCCCACCCAGCGAGCATCCGCTTCGCGGACGCGTGCTTGACGCCCTGATCGACGAGGGCTTCGGGCCCAACATCGACGACGACGGTGATGTGGCCTTTACCGTGCAGGACCAGCAGCTGTTCGTGCGCTGCATGGAAGGCGACTTCACCGTCATGCGAGTGTTCGGGCAGTGGCAGATCGGCGACGACGTGCCGCAGGACGCTCTCACGAGGCTCATGGCCTGCAACGAGCTGACCCTGCGTCTCAACGTGGTCAAGGCCGGGATCGCGAACGAGACCCTGGTCGTGACCGGCGAACACGTCGTCGGACCGGACACCGACATCAAGGGGCTGCTGGTCGTGACGACGCAGCTGGTGCTGTCAGCGGTCCACTTGTGGCACGAGACGATCATGGGCCGAGCGCAGGGCGAGACCACCGAGACGGAGCAGTCATGAGCGAGGTCGTTCGGTTCGAGGTCGAGGGTGGCATCGGCACCATTCGTCTGGAGCGCCCTCCCATGAACGCGCTCAACTTCGATGTTCAGGATGGCCTCGCCGCCGCCGCCAACGAAGCCACCATGCGCAAGGACGTCTCCGCGGTCATCATCTACGGCGGCGAGAAGGTCTTCGCCGCCGGCGCTGACGTCAAAGAGATGCAACCCATGTCGTACACGGACATGGTCGACCGCTCAGCGGCGTTGCAGGCCGCCTTCGTCGCGATCGCCCGGATCCCCAAGCCCACCGTGGCCGCCATCACCGGCTATGCGCTCGGCGCCGGCTGCGAGCTCGCCCTGGCCTGCGACTTCCGGGTCGCCGCAGACAGCGCAAAGCTCGCTCAGCCCGAGGTGTCGCTCGGCCTCATCCCCGGAGCCGGCGGAACCCAGCGACTGTCGCGGTTGATCGGCCCCGCCAGGGCCAAGGACATGATCTTCACCGGGCGCTTCGTGTCTGCTGCGGAAGCCCTGGCGATCGGTCTGGTGGACGAGGTTGTCCCTGCGGATGAGGTCTATGCCGCGGCGCGTCGGCGCGTGGAGCGCTACGTGGGCGGCCCGGCATACGCCATCCGTGCGGCCAAGGAGGCCATCGACCGTGGCCTCGACGTCGACCTCGATACCGGCCTCGAGATCGAGCGGATGCAGTTCGTCGGTATTTTCGCGACCCGCGACCGTGATATCGGCATGCAGCACTTCGTCGAGCATGCGCCGGGCAAGGCGCAGTTCGAAGGCTGCTGAAGTCCACCCAGGGCCGCGCGCGCTTCATCCCTTGTGGTGTCGTGAATCACGGCCCGCGAAAGTCATATGCTGCGGTGACGCCTGTCAGGATGTGGCGAAACCCGCAGCCACAGGACCCGCAGCCACAGGACCCGCAGCACACCCCCTACGGAAGAGGACGCGCCAACGATGAACATCGTCGTCTGTATCAAGTACGTGCCCGACGCCCAGTCCGAGCTCACCTTCAACGCATCGGACAACACCACCGACCGGCTGGGCGTTGAGGGTCTGCTCTCGGAGCTCGACGAGTACGCGATCGAGGCGGGTCTGAAGCTCGCCGAGGCTGCCGCTGGGGGAGTCGCCGAGAACACTGTCACTGTGCTGACCGTCGGCCCGGACAAGGCCGCCGATGCCATCAAGAAGGCGCTGCAGATGGGCGCCCACGCGGGTGTGCACGTCAGCGACGAGGCGATCCACGGGTCCGACGCCGCGGCGACCTCGCTCATCCTGGCCGAGGCTGTGAAGAAGATCGGCAGCCCGGATCTGATCCTGACCGGTATGGCGTCCACGGACGGCTCGATGGGCGTCGTTCCGGCCATGCTCGCCGAGCGTCTGGGTCTGCCCCAGGTGACGCTTGCCGCCGAGCTGACCGTCGACGGTGGCACCGTGACCATTCGACGCGACGGTGACACGGCCTCCGTGACGATCACGGCCTCGATGCCGGCTCTGGTTTCGGTCACCGATCAGATCAACGAGCCGCGCTATCCGTCCTTCAAGGGCATCATGGCCGCCAAGAAGAAGCCGGTCGAGACGTGGTCGTTGGCCGACCTGGGCCTTGACGCCGCCTCGGTGGGCCTGGCCGCGGCCTGGACCAAGGTCGAGTCCTTCACCCAGCGTCCTCCGCGCGCGAAGGGCCAGATCGTCACCGATGAGGGTGACGGCGGCACCCAGCTTGCAGAGTTCCTGACCACCCACAAGTTCGTCTGAACCGACCAGATTGATCACCCGAACAGGCTGATCACCCGAACAGAAAGTAGGAGTAACGCATGGCTGAAGTGCTCGTTCTGGTCGACCACGTCGACGGCACGGTCCGAAAGACCACCCTCGAGATGCTGACGATTGCCCGCCGCCTCGGTGAGCCGTCGGCAGTCTTCATCGGCGCAGGGCTCGATGCTGCCAAGGAGATCTTGGCGCAGTACGGCGCCGAGAAGATCTATCGGTTCGAGTCCGCCGACTTCGACGACTACGTGGTGGCGCCCAAGGCCGAGGTGCTGGCGCAGCTCGTCGGCGCCGCATCACCTGCGGCGGTCCTGATGACCTCGTCCCCTGAGGGCAAGGAGATCGCTGGTCGGCTCTCGATCAAAACCGAGTCGGGTCTGATCACCGACGCGGTCGACGTGCAGGCCGGTGAGGGTGGCGCAGTGCGCACGACCCAGTCCGTATTCGCGGGTGGCTACACCGTGCAGGCGACAGTCACCAAGGGCACACCGATCATCACGGTCAAGCCGAACTCGGTTGCGCCGGAGGCGGTTTCGGGTGCCGCCGTCGAACAGGTCGTCGAGGTCTCGATCTCAGAGGGCGCCAAAGGTGCCCGGATCACCGACCGCAAGCCGAGGGCCGCCACCGGGCGACCCGAGCTGACCGAGGCCGCGATCGTGGTCTCCGGCGGCCGCGGCACCGCCGGTGACTTCTCCAAGGTCGAGGAGTTCGCTGACTCACTCGGTGCCGCTGTCGGCGCGTCGCGCGCTGCCGTTGACGCAGGGTGGTACCCGCACACCAGCCAGATCGGGCAGACCGGCAAGGAGGTTTCCCCTCAGCTCTACGTCGCGGCGGGAATCTCCGGCGCCATCCAGCACCGCGCCGGCATGCAGACGTCCAAGACGATCATCGCGATCAACAAGGACGAAGAAGCGCCCATCTTCGAGCTGGTCGACTTCGGTGTCGTCGGAGACCTGTTCAAGGTCCTGCCGCAGGCCACCGAAGCCGTCAACAAAGCCAAAGGCTGACGCGACCGGTACGGCCAACCCACCCATCACGGCATACGCAGCGGCGCCCGTCCCCCACGCTGGGGACGGGCGCTGCTGTCCGTTGACCACGCTGGGGGCCCCGTCCGTTGCCTGCCACCGCGGCCTGCCCGCGTGCCGTCAAACGTGCACGACGACCCGTTGGCTCGGTTGCTGAGCACGAAGCCTGCGGGTTAGTGCGTCTCGTGCACGTTTGACGGCTGTAACGACGACACCTCGGGGGCCACATCACGTTGTCCGGGGTCGCTGCGCTCGCACTTAGACTCGATGGGTGCGCGACTCCTTTGTCTACCTCGACCATGCGGCGACCACGCCGATGCTGCCCGAAGCGATCGAGGCAATGACGGCGCAGATGGCCACGGTCGGCAACGCCTCCTCCCTGCACACCTCTGGCAGGGCTGGGCGGCGCGTGGTCGAGGAGTCCCGCGAGACCATTGCCCAGGCTTTGGGCGCCCGTCCCTCGGAGGTGCTGTTCACTTCTGGCGGCACCGAATCCGACAACCTGGCCATCAAGGGTTTGTTCTGGGCCCGACGGGATGCCGATCCGCGCCGGGTGCGGCTGTTGGTCAGCGTGGTTGAGCACCACGCGGTCCTCGACTGCGTCGACTTCCTGGAAGCACACGAGGGTGCCAAGGTCACCTGGCTCGAGGTCGACCATGTCGGTCGCGTGCACCCGGAGACGGTGCGCACCGCCATCGAGACCGACCCCCACTCCGTAGCGCTCGTCAGCGTGATGTGGGCCAACAACGAGGTCGGCACCGTGCAGCCGATTGCCGAGATCGCCGCGGTGGCGCACGCGTTCGGCATCCCGGTGCACAGCGACGCCGTCCAGGCCGTCGGCCAGGTCGAGGTGGACTTTGCCAAGAGCCGGCTCGACCTGATGAGTGTGAGCGGCCACAAGGTTGGTGGTCCACAGGGCGTGGGCGCACTGTTGGTGCGACGCGATGCCACGCTCGTGCCTTTGTCACACGGCGGAGGCCAGGAGCGACAGCTCCGCAGCGGCACCTTGGACACCCCGGCGATCCGTGGCTTCGCCGTCGCCATGCAGCAGGCCACAGCCAATAGGGAGGCGGCCTCTGAGCGGCTGATTGCCCTGCGCGACAAGCTGATTCGCGGCGCCCAGGATGCCGGCTTCGGAGTCCAGGTGACTGGCGACTGGGAGCCGGGCGACGGCATGCGGCGTCTTCCGGGCAACGCGCACCTGCTCGTTCCCGGTTGTGACGGTGACTCCCTCCTCTATCTGCTGGACGCAGTAGGCGTCGAATGCTCCACCGGCTCCGCCTGCCAGGCCGGCGTTCCCCAGCCCAGCCACGTTCTGCTGGCCATGGGTATGCCGGAACAAAAGGCCCGTGGCGCGCTGCGGCTCACGCTCGGACACACGTCCACCGCCGCGGATGTCGACGCGTTCCTGGCGGCGCTGCCGGCTGCGGTCGAGCGGGCGCAACGGGCGCAGATGGCGACGAGCATGAGCGCGAAGCCGAGGAACTGATGCGTGTTGTGGCCGCCATGAGTGGCGGCGTCGACTCGGCGGTGGCTGCGTCGCGCATGCTCGAGGCGGGGCACGAGGTCGTCGGGGTGCATCTGGCGCTGAGCCAGAACGCCGCCACCCTTCGCGAGAGCGCACGCGGCTGCTGCACCATCGAGGACGCTGGTGACGCCCGACGCGTGGCCGACATGCTCGGGATCCCGTTCTACGTCTGGGACATGGCCGCGCGATTCACGCATGACGTGGTCGAGGACTTCATCGCCGAGTACGCCGCAGGTCGCACCCCCAACCCCTGCCTGCGCTGCAACGAGAAGATCAAGTTCGCGGCGTTGTTGGACAAGGCGCTGGCGTTGGGGTTCGACGCGGTGGCGACTGGCCACTACGCCCAGATCGTTGAAAACCCTTCTGGCACAAGGGAGCTGCATCGCGCGGTCGACATGGCAAAGGACCAGTCCTACGTTCTGGGTGTGCTCGACGAGGAACAGCTGGCCCGGTCGTTCTTCCCCCTGGGCGACACGGCCAAGCCTCAGATCCGCGAGGAGGCCAGGGCGCGCGGGTTCTATGTCGCGGCCAAGCCCGACAGCCACGACATCTGCTTCATCCCCGATGGCGACACCCGCAAGTGGCTGACCGGCCACCTCGGCGAGCAGACCGGCGACATCGTGGAGACCGACGGGACCAAGGTCGGGGAGCACTCCGGCGCCTACGCATTCACGGTCGGACAGCGTCGCGGACTCCACCTCGGCCAGCCAGCCGCCGGTGGCGAGCCCCGCTACGTCGTGGAGGTGCGGCCCAGCACCAACACCGTCGTGGTCGCGGCCGGCGAGCTTCTGGGCGTCGACACCATCACAGGGGAGCACGCTCGCTGGTGCGGTCCGGCGCCGGACGGCGTGGTGTCGGTGGGCGCGCAGGTTCGGGCCCATGGTGAGGAGATCCCTGCGACGGCTTGGGCTGACGGCAAGACAGTCGAGGTCCGCCTCGAGCGTCGTATCCGTGGCGTGGCGCCCGGTCAGTCCGTCGTCCTGTATGACGGCACGCGCGTGGTCGGGTCCGCCACCATCGCCGGAACAGGGACACGCAGGCCGCCCGCAGTCGGACCGGTTTCAGCCCAGATAGGCTCGCCGGCGTGAGCAGAGCCACGGGGGTCGGGTCGTGGCCCGACACGGATGTACGCCACGCGCTGTCAGTCGTTCGAGAGCTGCTCTCCGAGGACGGACTGCCATATCTGCCAGAGCTTCCCGCGCGTGGGCCGGGAGCCGACATGATCGGTCGTGGCGCCGGGCTGCTCGCCGATCTGAAGGTCGACCTGCAACCCATGGGGTGGCGGTTCGTCGACCGCGCAGGGCGGGACTCTCACCGCACGGCGGCGCTGCTGCGCGAGGACCTCGACGAGCTGGCTGAGGCCTTCGACGGCTACGACGGCGACCTCAAGGTGCAGATCGCCGGACCCTGGACCCTTGCCTCCTCGATCTGGCTGCATCGCGGCGAGCGTTCGGTGGTCGATGCCGGCGCCACCCGCGACCTGATCGGCTCACTCGCGGAGGGACTGCGCGTCCATCTCGGCGAGCTCGCCCGCCTCGTCCCCAAGGCGACCCTCGTGGTCCAGATCGATGAACCCGGCCTGCCGTCGGTCCTGTCCGGAGAGCTGCCCACGGCATCTGGCTTCGGCCGGATCCGCGCGATCGACCCAACGGTCGCTGCCGAAGGACTGCGCGACGTCGTCGAAGCCGCCGGCGACCGGCATACCGTCGTGCATTGCTGCGCACCGAACGTGCCGCTGGTGCTGCTCAGGAATACCGGTGTCAAGGCGGTGTCGCTCGATATCGCCTTGCTGACCCCCAAGGGGTGGGAGTCCGTCGCCGCCACCGTCGAGTCCGGCGTCGAGCTCTGGGCGGGAGTGGTTCCCACTGACGAGACCCGCACGAAGGTTACCGATGTCATCAACCCGCTGGTCGAGGCGTGGCGCCGCGTCGGACTGCCCCTCGCGGACCTGTCCAACGTGACCCTCACGCCAGCCTGCGGTCTGGCCGGGCTCACACCGTCGGGTGCCCAAAGTGTTCAACGGCTGGCCGTGGATGCGGCCCGGGCATTGACCGAGACCGCAGGGAGTTGACCACTGCATGACAGCCCACCCGACTGCCCACCCGACTGCCGCGACCAGAGACGCTGGTCCGGGATCGACCGACTCCATGAAGGTCACCCGGGTCCCGTGGCAGATCAAGTTCACAGCGCTCGCGTTCATCTGGGGATCGAGCTTCCTGCTGATGAAAGTCGGCCTGAGATCCCTTGCGCCGCTGCAGATCTCCGGACTGCGCATCCTCAGCGGTGCGGCCGTGCTGCTGCTCCTGCTGACCGCCGCGCGTGGCCGGCTGCCCCGGGATCGGCGCATCTGGGGACACCTGATGGTCACCGGCTTCTTCCTGGGAAGCTTGCCGTTCAGCCTGTTCGCCCTCGGGGAGGAGCGGGTCAGCTCGGCGCTCGCCGGCATCGGCAACTCGGTCACCCCCATCGCCACCGTCCTGTTCAGCCTGCTGCTGCTCAAGCACGACAAGATCGAAGCGCGCAAGATCGTCGGGGTGCTCATCGGTTTCGTCGGGGTCCTGGTGATCCTGCAGCCGTGGGAGTCGCAGGGGCGACCTGACCTCCTCGGGTTCGGGATAACGCTGGTGGCCGGAACGTCCTACGGTGTCGGCTGGACCTATACCAAGCGCTTTCTGACCAAGGCGGACTTCGGCGGGCTCACGCTGCCTGCGGCGCAGATGCTGACCTCCGCCGGGCAGATGCTGGTCGCCCTGCTGATCTGGTGGCTCACCCAGCGCACCCACCTGTCGCTGGCGGCGCCGTGGTCCTTGCATGCGAACACCGATGGCGGCTCGGTCCTCTGGCCGGTTCTCGCGGTCCTGGCGCTCGGCGTCGTCGGCACCGGCATAGCAATGTCCTTCCAGTACGACGTCGTCCGTGCGGCGGGTCCCACCGTCGGCGCGTCGGTCACCTACCTCATCCCGGTGGTATCGGTTGCCCTGGGCGTTCTGGTGCTGCACGAACGGCTCCAGTGGCCGCAGTTCGTCGGCGCCGCTGTTGTTCTGACCGCAGCGGTGCTGATCGGGCGGTCCCGTCGACGGTGAGCTGTCGGGGTGGGCAGTCAGGGGTGAGCGTCGTCGGCGTGGTGCAGGATGTGGGCTGTGACCGACCTCCCGACTGACGTTCCCGATGACGTCCGCCACGAGTGGACCGATCTTGCCGAGCAGGTGCGTGCACACCAGTTCAGCTACCACGTCAAGGATGCGCCGACCATCAGCGACGGTGAGTACGACCAGCTGGTCCGCCGGCTCAACGCGCTCGAGGACCAGTACGCCGAGCTGCGCACTCCCGACAGTCCCACCCAGCAGGTCGGCGCGTCGTTCTCCACGGACTTCGCAGCGGTCGAACACCTCGAGCGTATGTTCAGCCTGGACAACGCATTCAGCGCTGCGGAGCTCGTGGCGTGGGCCGCGCGTGTCGGGCGTGACACGGCGTCGGAGGGCGGCGGTGCTGCGCCTGATGCTGGCGCGGCATACCACTTTCTGTGCGAGCTCAAGATCGATGGTCTGGCCATCAACCTGCTCTACGAACGCGGTCGCCTGGTCCGTGCCGCGACACGCGGCGACGGGCGCACAGGCGAGGACGTCACGAACAACGTGCGCACGATCGAGGGGATCCCTCACCAGCTCAAAGGCACCGATCACCCGGCGAGCATCGAGATCCGCGGCGAGGTGTTCTTCCCGGTCGCGGCGTTTGCCGAGCTGAACGCCGCGCTTGTCGAGGCCGGCAAGGCGCCGTTCGCCAACCCGCGCAACGCGGCCGCAGGATCGTTGCGCCAGAAGGATCCTCGCGTCACCGCCAGCCGTCCGTTGCGGATGCTGGTTCACGGGATCGGTGCGCGAGAGGGCTTCGCGATGGACCGCCAGAGTGAGACGTATGCCGTCCTGCGCGACTGGGGTCTGCCGGTCTCCACCCACTACCAGGTGCTCGACGACATCGGGGCCGTGCAGGCCTACATCGACCACTACGGGGAGCACCGGCACTCGGTCGAGCACGAGCTGGACGGCATCGTCATCAAGATCGACGAGGTCGCGGTCCAGCGCCGTCTTGGATCGACCTCGCGGGCTCCACGCTGGGCTATTGCCTACAAGTACCCACCCGAGGAGGTCACGACCAAGCTCCTCGACATCCGGGTCAACGTCGGACGAACCGGGCGGGTGACGCCGTTCGGGGTGATGAAGCCGGTCAAGGTTGCTGGTTCCACGGTCGAGATGGCTACGCTGCACAACGCTTTCGAGGTCGTGCGCAAGGGCGTGCTTATCGGCGACACCATCGTTCTGCGCAAGGCTGGTGACGTGATTCCCGAGATCGTGGGTCCGGTCGTCGACCTGCGTGACGGGTCCGAGCGTTCCTTCGTGATGCCGACGCACTGTCCCGAGTGCGGCACCGAGCTTGCGGCGCAGAAGGAGGGCGACAAGGACATCCGTTGCCCCAACTCCCAGCACTGCCCAGCGCAGCTGCGCGAGCGGTTGTTCGCCCTGGCGTCCCGGGGTGCCTTCGACATCGAGGCTCTCGGCTGGGAGGGCGCCATCGCGCTGCTCGAGGCCAATGTCCTGACTGACGAGGGCGATCTGTTCGACCTGGCACCGGGATCGGATGGCGACACGAAGGAGTCCGTGGCGCGGCTCATCACGGTGCCGCTCTACACCCGGGCCGCCAAGAAGTCCGATCCGCAGGACGCTGTCGTCGACGGTCGGGTGCTCTCGGCCAACGGTGCGAAGCTGATCGACAACCTGGCCACCGCCAAGGGGCAGTCA
>DATCNE010000350.1:0-2526 GCA_036565395.1 Dermatophilaceae bacterium | reverse complement strand
TGCGGTCACCCCGGGAGACACCATTACCGTTGCTCATTGAACGTCCTCCTTTTGCGATTGGGACATCAAGCCCGACAAGCGCATCAGGAGGACGTTCCTACGTCGCGCACCGACACGCAGAACGTCTTTCTATGCCGATGCCGCCTTCAGGGTGAGCGGCCCGGCCGGTCTTGCTGGGGCCGCAGGGGACAGCGGTCACGAGCCGAAGCGTCGCTGCAGGTCGGCGTACCCAATCGCACCGTCGAGGAAGCCGAGGGTTCCGGAGTCGAGCAGCTCCCGGCCGGCGCGTTCCAACATGCTGAGCGCGGCTCGGGCCAGGCTGCCGCCCAGGCTAACCCGCTTGACGCCGAGGGAGAAGAGCGTGGGCGCGTCGATGAGGTTCGCCAGTCCGGCCACCACGTTGAGCGGGCCCGGGATGGCTGCGGCGAGCCGCCGGATCGTGTCCTCCTCGACGACGCCGGGCACGAAGACGCAGTCGGCCCCCGCTTCGACGTACCGAACCGCCCGCTCGACGGTCTCGGCGAACGCGTCGCCACTCGTGCCGGCGAAGTAGGTGTCAGTGCGGGCGTTCAGCACGAAGGTGCCGCTGGGCGCCGCGGCCCGGGCGGCCGCGAGGCGGTCGACGGCCTCATCGATGCCGAACAGCCCGCCCTTCCCGGCGTCCTCCAGGTTGCCGCCCGCCGCCCCGAGCTCCACGGCTCGGGCCACGGTGCGGCCGACGTCGTCCGCGGTGTCGCCGTACCCGGCTTCGAGGTCCGCGGTCACGGGCACGCCCACCGCGGCTACGATGCGACCGACGTGCTCGAGCATCCTGTCGCGGTCCAGCGCTTCTCCGTCCGGGACTCCGCAGGACCACGCGATGCCCGCGCTGGTCGTGGCGATGGCCGGGAAGCCAACCTGCTCGAGGATCCGGGCGGACCCGGCGTCCCAGGCGTTGGGGAGCACGAAGCCGGGGCCTGCGTGCAGGGCAAGGAGGGCGGCTGCCTTATCGGTCGAAGGCCTGGTTGTCACGAGCCCACCGCTTTGACGTCGGCGTACGACACACCACCGGAGAGCCGGGCGTACCCGGGTCCCCGGTCGAAGAAGACCTCGGCCAGGGCCGGCCGCGTTGCGCGTGCGGCATCCGTCGCTGCCGCGTCGTACGACACCAAGTCCTCGTCCGGTTCTCCGGTAAGCACCACCCCATAATCGGCGATCGCGGCCTCTCGCGAAACCCCCCGGACCGTCATGCGGCAGAGAGTGCGTCCTGCCGCCGCGAAAGGGGTAGAAGGCGCTGTTTGTGTTTGTCTTTCTATGCCGCTCTCCGCGCTCGTGCTGATGAGCGCGCCCATTGGCGCCTACTCTGTGCCGGGGGCGCAGCGGAGGACCGAGCGAGGGCTCACTCGTCGGGGAGAGCGGCGAAGGCCTCTTTGGTGTCGCGGTACCAATCCATCGACTTCTTGGGGTGGCGCCAGCGGCTCTTCATGGCATCGCGGGATTCTTGGTGAGTCGCGTCGCCGGTCTTCTCCGCCTCCTTGAGGTGGCGGTCCTGGGCCTTGATCACATCGTCGGCGCTCTCCCCGCGGTGCTCGAGGTCGCAGGGCCCTCCGAGGGCCTGGCAGGTCATGGTCTTCATGGTCGTCTCCTTCTGGTGTGGTGTTCTGATGTGCTGACGATCGAAACGGACAGGGTGTGACCGAGTCAGCCGCGCGGCCGACCGCCGTCGCGGCGCACGACTCGCGAGAGCACGTCGGGCGCGGCGCGGAAGGTGATGGCGTGCACGAGGCCGCCGTCGATGGTGAAGTCGAAGACGACCTTGGCCGCGCCGAGGTGGAACCAGGCGGCACCGGGCCGGTCACCGACGAAGACCGGGAGCGCGGCCTTGGCGCTGCCGTTGAAGAACGTCGCCACCTCGTCGCGGCCCTCGATCTGCCGCGGTGTGCCGACCAGCACCGCGGCCTCGTCAGCGGCCACGGCGGCGTCGGGTGCGAGCAGTCGAAGCAACCGGTCGAAGTCACCGTTCTTGGCTGCGGCCATGAAGGCGTCGACCACTTCCCAGTCGGCCAAACGGTCCTCGAGATGGGGCTGGGTGACCTTGGCCCGTGCCCGCGAAGCCAGCTTGCGCGCGGCCGCCGGCGTGGTGTCGAGGACCGCCGCGATTGTCGGGAACTCGAAGCCGAAGCTGTCGTGGAGCACGAAGGCAACCCGCTCTCGCGGGGAGAGTCGGTCGAGCACCACGTGCAGGGCGAGGCCGACGGTCTCCGCGAGCGCGACGTCGTCGGCCGGATCGTTGACGGTCGGCTTGAGCTCGACGTCGCCTACGGGTACGGGGGTCCGTGATCGCAGCCGGTCGAGGCACAGTCGGGTGGTCACGGTCGTCAGCCAGGCCGGCAGGCTGTCGATCTCGGCGTCCGTTGCGTTCAGCCGCAGCCATGCCTGCTGCACGACGTCCTGGGCCTCGGCGTGGTCGCTGAGCACGCGGCTCGCGATCCCCACCAGGCGCGGCCGCTCGGCCTCGAACATGTCAGTGTGGTCCACGGCCTCCAC
>DATCNE010000349.1:0-3841 GCA_036565395.1 Dermatophilaceae bacterium | reverse complement strand
GCCGTGGTCACCGAGCTCGTCGTCCCCGCTGCCCGCTCGATCGCGTTCGGCTGGTTAGCCTTGGTTCGTGGCTTCGGGCTGCTGGCGGCGGGTGCCTCGCTCGGGTTCGCGTACGACCAGAGCATCACCGTGGTGGTCTGGTTGATGCTGGGTGTCAACGCTGTTGCCATGGCCGTCCTGGCATGGGTTCTGGCGCGTCTACGAGTACGTCTGTGAGGACGTCGATGCGTAGGCTCGATCCGTGAGTCAGAGCGCTGCAAAGGGCACCATCTCTGGCCGCCGACACCAGGTGGTGGTGATCGGCTCCGGGTTCGGTGGGTTGTTCGCCACGCAGTCTCTCAAACGCGCCGACGTTGACATCACGCTGATCGCCAAGACCACCTACGACCGGCAACGACCACTTCGCGAAGTTCGCGCCGGGGATGAAGAGCATCGACGACGCACTCGAGCTGCTCGGCCATCTCGAAGCTGCCGCGCTCGCGCATCGCACGCTGCGCGACGAGTTCCCGCTCACCGAGCAACAGATCTTCGCCCGTCAGGCGCTTGAACAGCTCGGCGGGGACTTCGCTCCGACGCTGTCCCCCCGGCCCGGACCCGGGCAACAGCCGGAGCCAGAAAGGCGGGCCGGGCAAGAACCTCCGGACTGAGACGTCGGTCGCCTAATGTGGGCTCATGGCGCAACCACCCGAGTCGGCACAGGAGGTCTCGACGAGGCTGCGGGCGACCGGCTACCTGCCCGACGAGGGTCTGTCCACGATCACCTACCTCGCCCTGGCCATGCAACGACCGCTGTTGCTCGAGGGAGAGCCGGGCACCGGCAAGACCGCCCTCGCCGAGGCCCTCGCCCTGCTGTTGGACGTCCCCCTGATCCGGCTCCAGTGCTACGAGGGGATCGACGCCAGCCAGGCCCTCTATGACTGGGACTTCCCGCGCCAGATCCTGCATCTGCGGACGGTTGAGGCGACCAGCGAGGGCGTGGACACAGAGGCGCTGGAAGCCTCACTGTTCGCCGACCGGTTCCTGCTCGACCGTCCGATCCTGAGGGCGCTTCGAGAGCAGAACGCTGTGCTTCTCATCGACGAGATCGACCGTGCGGACGACGAGTTCGAGGCGTTTCTGCTCGAGGTGCTGTCGACCAACCAGGTGACCATCCCGGAGTACGGCGTGGTTCGCGCCGACAAGCCACCAGTGGTTGTCCTGACCTCGAACCGCACCCGTGAGCTGCACGACGCGCTCAAACGGCGCTGCCTGTATCACTGGATCGATCACCCGGGTCTGGCGCGCGAGGTCGAGATTGTGCGCAGCCGGCTGCCTGAGGTGTCCGCGAGCTTGGCCGAACAGGTTGCCCGCGCTGTGCAGCGCATGCGCGCATCTGGTGACCTGCTCAAGCCTCCCGGCGTGTCCGAGACGCTGGACTGGGCCAGGGCGCTGCACCAGCTCGGGCGCGACGACCTCGACCTCGAGACCGCGAGCGCCACCCTGGGTGCAGTGCTGAAGTACCGCGAGGACTCTGACCGCGTGCGAAAGACGCTGGACCTGATCCTGGCCGGATGAGAACTATGGCAAAGACCCTGTGAACGCCGGCATGGGCAGTGCTGGCTCGGACACCGTTGGTCCGGGCACCGCAGGGTTGGCGCCGGACGAGATGCTGGTGGCATTCACCCGCACGGTGCGTCACGCCGGTGTGCTGGTCACAGCCGATCGGACCCAGGCGTTCCTTCGCGCGGCCTCCTTGGCGGATGCGGGCGACCGTCAGGGCGTGTTCTGGGCCGGCCGCTCAACCCTTTGCTCGTCACCAGAAGACCTGGAACGTTACGACGCGGCGTTCCGCGCCTGGTTCTCTGCCGAGGGCGCGCCTCGTTGGCTCGGAGAGCCCGCGACGCGGACAGTCCAGCGGGCGTCGTTGGTGCCGGAGGCCACGAGTGGCGATGAGGGTGAGGAGCAGGCAGTGCGCGCCCTCGCGAGTGCGAACGAGGTGTTGCGCCATCGCGATATCGCTCAGCTCTCCGAAGTCGAACTCCGTTCACTGGCAACGTTGTTCGAGGGACTACGGGTCGATCCTCCACGGCGTCGCAGCCCCAGACGAGGCCCGTCCAACAGAGGTGAGATCGACCCTCGGCGCACCCTGCGCGAACAGCTGCAGCGGGCGGGGGAACCCGGACCGCTGCGTTATCGCCGTCCGCGGACCAAGGCCCGGCGGATCGTCATGCTGGTGGACGTCTCCGGGTCGATGGAACCGTATGCCGACTCGCTGCTCCGGTTGGGCCACCGCATCTTCCACGCGGTTCCGGGCCGCGTCGAGGTCTTCACGATCGGGACCCGCCTCACCCGGGTGACAACGGCACTGCGGCTTCGCGATCCCGACGAGGCGCTCAAGGCCGCGGGGCAGAGCGTCCCGGACTGGTCTGGCGGCACCCGGCTGGGGGAGTCGATCCGGGCGTTCATCGCCCGATGGGGACAACGGGGGGTGGCGCGTGGCTCGGTGGTCGTCATCGCCTCTGACGGGTGGGAGCGCGGCGACCCGCGGCTGCTCGGTGAGCAGGTGGCCCGGCTTCAACGACTCGCCCATGCCGTCGTGTGGATGAACCCGCACCGGGGTAAGGCTGGATACGAACCCGTCCAGGGCGGTATCGCCGCGGCGCTGCCGTATGTTGACCAGCTTGTGGCCGGGCACTCGCTCGCGTCGTTCGCGGACCTGTTGAAGGTGGTGGCGCATGCGTGAGGTTCTGCCTGAGCTGATGACCTGGTGGCGCGATGACAAGACGATCGGCGTCGGGACCGTTGTGGGGACCTGGCGGTCGGCTCCACGACCGGCTGGTGCCTCGATGCTGGTGGGCCCGGACCAGACCGTCGTCGGCTCCGTGTCAGGCGGTTGTGTCGAGGGCGCCGTCTACGACCTGGCCCAGCAGGTCGTGGCCGACGGGATGCCGGTCCTGCAGCGCTACGGCGTCAGCGACGACGACGCGTTCGCCGTCGGGCTGACGTGTGGCGGCATCCTGGACGTGTTCGTGGAGAAGGTGTCGAGGGAGACCTTCCCCCAGCTCGGCGCGGTGGCCGACGACATCGAAGCCAGCCGCCCGGTGGCCGTGGCCACGGTGGTCGAGCACCCGGATCCGGCGTGGCTCGGGAGGCGACTGATCGTGCGTCCCGACGGGGACGGCATACCGCTTGAGGGCAGTCTGGGGTCCGAGAGGGCGCAGGCCGCGATTGCCGACGATGTGCGGGGACTGCTGGCCAACGGGCGCAGCGAGCTGCTCACCTATGGTCCCGATGGTCAGCGCAGGGGCGAAGGTATGCGCGTCTTCTGCGCTGCCTATGCACCCAAGCCGCGAATGCTCGTCTTCGGGGCGATCGACTTCGCCGCAGCCGTGGCACGGCTCGGGTCGTTTCTCGGATACCACGTGACGGTGTGCGACGCCCGACCTGTCTTCGCAACGATCTCGCGGTTCCCGTTCGCCGACGAGGTGGTCGTGGACTGGCCGCATCGCTACCTGGACAACCAGGTGGCGGCTGGAGCCATCGACTCCCGCACCGTGATGTGCGTGTTGACCCACGATCCCAAGTTTGATGTGCCACTGCTCGAGGTCGCGCTGCGGCTGCCTGAGGTCGCCTACATCGGAGCGATGGGGTCGCGGCGCACCCATGCCGACCTGATGACGCGACTGCGCGCGGCAGGGCTGAGCGACGAGGAGCTGGCCCGGCTGTCCAGCCCGATCGGGCTCGACCTCGGCGCGCGGACTCCCGAGGAGACGGCGGTCTCCATCGCCGCCGAGATCATCGCCGTGCGGTGGGGCGGCGGTGGTGGACGCCTGGCCCGGCTGGATGGCCGCATCCACCATGA
>DATCNE010000348.1:0-21652 GCA_036565395.1 Dermatophilaceae bacterium | reverse complement strand
CCTGTGTGCAGCAGCGGACGCCATACGACTGTCGCGTTCGACGCTGAAGACCATCAAGGGCAACCTTTTCTGGGCCTTCGCCTACAACGTGGCCGCCATTCCGCTGGCCGCCCTCGGCCTGCTCAACCCGCTCATCGCGGGCGGGGCGATGGCGTTCAGCTCCGTGTTCGTGGTGAGCAACAGCCTGCGTCTGCGCCGGTTCTCCCCGTTGACGACACCAAGCTCGACGCCGACCGGATGATCCCCAAGCCCAAGGACGTCCGGTCTGAACGGCCAGTCGTCTCTCGTCCAGGAGGCATGGCCTCGAGGCACCTTTAGGGAACCTTCATCGAAATCTCGGGCCCACCTACACATACGGACCGTAGGTTCGAGGCACGGGCGCGACGCAAGGTTGCGGGCATTGGCACCACGCGAACCTCCCCATGCTCTTCCTCTGCCAGCCAACCTTCGGAGTCCAACCGTGATCGACCAGGCCCCCATAACCGCACCGCTGACCGGACGCCGCCCGCTGAGAAGACGCACACTGCTGACCGGCGTTGGCGCCGGGCTCGTTGCCGCGCTCACGCTGTCCGGTTGCAGCAGCCAAGGCGCCGCGCCGGAGCCCAAGAGTGTCGCTGCCGGGACGCTGCCGGGCGAGCATGTTCACGGCATCAGCCGGGACCCAGGCAGCGGGAAGGTCAACCTTGCGACCCACGAGGGGCTTTTCGTGTTGCAGCCTGACGCAGGCTGGCTGCAGGTCGGTCCAACGGTCGACCTCATGGGCTTCGCGATCAGCGGGCCAGGCGTGTTCTATGCGTCCGGACACCCGGCTGAAGGGGTCGACCTACCGGCGCCCGTGGGACTGATGAAGTCCACGGATGCCGGGCGCACCTGGAGGGTCCAGTCCCTGGGCGGTCAGTCGGACTTCCATGCTTTGACCGCCTCGTCCCGCGGGGTGATGGGGTTCGACGGCGCCCTGAAGGTGACGTCGGACGGGAAGACCTGGGCGCAAGGTGGGTTGACCGCAGAACCGCGCTGCCTCTCCTCTTCTCCGGACGGTTCGCAGGTGCTGGCCACGACCAGTCAGGGTCTGCTCAGCTCAACCGACGGTGGGGGCACATGGGCACCGCTGGCCTCGGCACCCCCCATGGTCCTGACCGCTTGGGCCGACTCGAAGACCGTCGTCGGCCTGACCACCGACGGAGGACTCGCCGTCAGCGCAGACGCCGGCCTTTCCTGGAAGACGAATCCCGCGCAGCTGACGAGCGGTCAAGCGATCTCGGCGGACCGCGACAAGGCCGGTGCCTTGGAGGTTCTTGTGGTGACTGACACGGCCGTGTTGCAGTCGCGCGACGACGGAGCCACCTTCACCGACCTCAAGTCCTGAAAGCCGGTCGCTTCTTCGCCCGGGTCTCCTGCCCGCCGCCCAGAGTGGAACGGATGATGTCGGCACTAGAGTTCGGGTGAGCTGCCAGGACTTGGAGGAGTGCCCGTCATGATCGACCGTGACACGCTGACGGTGATGTATGCCCGCGAGCGCGGGGACTTCGTCGCCCGGCACCCGAGGTCGGCGGCGGCGTACGACCGCGCCGACCATCTGTTCGGTCGGGTGCCGATGACCTGGATGAACAAGAACGCCGGTGGCTTCCCGGTCTACCTCGATCGGGCTCTGGGCAACCGCGTCTGGGACATCGACGGTCTCGAGTACGTCGACTTTGCGCTCGGCGACACCGGCGCCATGGCGGGGCACTCGCCCCCGGCAACCGTGGCCGCCATACAGCACCGGATCTTCACCCAGGGCGGGATCACCACGATGCTGCCCACGGAGGACGCCGAGTGGGTCGGTGCCGAGCTCACCAGGCGTTTCGGGCTGGAGCGCTGGAGCTTCTCGCTGACCGCCACCGACGCCAACCGATGGGCGATCCGTCTCGCGAGGGCCCTGACCGGTCGGCCCAAGATCCTGTTCAACAGCTACTGCTACCACGGCAGCGTCGACGAGTCGTTGATCGTGGTCGGCCCTGACGGTGAGGGCATGAGCCGGCCCGGCAACGTCGGCGAGCCGGTCGACGTCACCGAGACCTCGCGGGTCGCCGAGTTCAACGACCTCGAGGGTCTCGAACGTCAGCTCGCACATGGTGACGTGGCGGCCGTGCTGATGGAACCGGCGCTGACCAACATCGGGATCGTCCTGCCCGAGCCCGGATATCTCGAGGGCGTTCGCGAGCTCACCCGCCGGTATGCCGTGCTGCTGGTCAACGACGAGACCCACACGTTCTCGGCGGGGCCGGGTGGCGCGACGAAGGCCTGGGGGCTGGAGCCCGACATGCTGATCATCGGCAAGTCGATAGCGGGCGGGATCCCGATGGGCGCCTATGGGCTGAGCGCAGAGCTCGCCGACCGCGCCCTGGCCCGCACCGATCTGGATCTCATCGACATGGGCGGCGTGGGCGGCACCCTGGCGGGTAACCCACTGTCGATCGCCGCCACGCGGGCAACGCTGGAGCACGTCCTGACCGACGGTGCCTTCGGCCAGATGATTGACACGGCGACGTATTTCGCAGCCGGCGTGCAGTCCGTGATTGACCGATATTCCCTGCCGTGGTCGTTGAGCCAGCTGGGCGCACGAGCGGAATACCGCTTTGCCAATCCCCCACCTCGCAACGGCACCGAGTCCGCAGCCAGTGCCGACGCCGAGCTTGAGGACCTCATTCACCTCTACCTGTTGAACCGCGGCATCATGCTGACCCCGTTCCACAACATGGCGCTGATGTCACCGGTCACGACCACAGCGGACGTCGACCTCCACCACGGCGTTTTCGAGGCCGCGATCGGGGAGCTCATGGGCGGTTGAGCTCATCTTTTTGGATGAGGCTTTTCTCATCTCGCTCATCTTTTCTGATGATGCCCTCTTGCCCCTTTCGGTTTAGATTCGAAGTAAGGAGTCTTGCCCTCGCTTGATCCGCGAGGACTCCGGTTGTCAGTCTGGAGGCGTCGTGGTCATCCCTTCGGCCGACCGCACACGCGAAGCCGGGATCGACCGCGCACGTGAGGACAGGATCGGTCGCGAGTTGTCGAGCGAGTTCTCCAGCGCTCAGATCCTCCAGCGGGCGGTCAGACAAGCGGTCGAGGGCGTCGACGGCTGTGACCATGCCGGGATCTCCCTGCGTTCCCACCGGGGTGAGGTGCAGACGCCGGCGTGGACGTCACCGGCGGTGTGGGCGGCCGACGCCATCCAGATCGCGCTGGACGAGGGGCCTTCGTTGGAGCCGATGTGGATCTCGGACCAAGTCATCGTGGACGACCTCAGCACCAACCAACGCTGGCCGCAGTGGGCACCTGAGGTGGTCAAGCTGGGTCTGCGCTCCCTCATCAGCGTTCGGCTGCCAGGGGGGACGCGGACCTTCTCCGCGCTCAACCTGTACTCCGATCGGGCGTACGGGTTCGGGCCCCGGTCGCTGGACCAAGCCTGCTCGTATGCGGTCGGGGTGCTCGGAGCGATCCAAACCGCAGGTGGGGCATCGGGATTCGAGGCCGCGATGTCGACCAGAAGCATCGTGGGCATGGCCGAAGGCATGATGAGGTATCGCTACGGATTCTCGCAGAGGCGCGCGCTGGCGTTGCTGCAGATGTACTCCGCGAAGTCCCACGTCACTCTGCGGGACGCCGCCAGCGAGTTTGTTTCGGAGGGAAGGGACGAATGACTGCCAAGTCGACCGTTCTTGCACAGCTCGTTCGAGTCGTTGCCAGCGAGGGGTCGGACCAGCCGTTGCCACTGCGGTTGTCCCGGGCGGCCGCCGCGATCCTCGGCGCTGACGGAGCGGCCATCACCTTGTGCTACACCGAGGCCACGCGGCTGACCGTCTGCGCCACCGACGCGATCGCGGCGAAGCTCGAGGACCTCCAGGACGTCCTGGGTGAGGGGCCGGGCCCGGACGCCTACAGCACTGGACGGATGGTTCGCGCCGCTCTTGGTGATCGTGCGGCGCGACGGTGGCCGGCTTTCGCCGCGGCTGCACATGCCGAGCTGGGGCCGGTGGCGATCTCGGCGATTCCCATCCAGCCCGGCATTGACGTCCTGGGCGTCCTGACGGTCTATCAGCTTCCTGCCAGGCCTCTGGAGAAAGAGCCGACGGTCGCGCAGTTCGTCGCGGACACGTTGGGGGCTGCGCTGCTCCGCGACGGTGGTTTGCAGGAAGACATGGGGAACGGGCCTTGGTCAACACAAGCCCAGGTGCACCAGGCCGCCGGGATGGTCATCGCGCAGCTCGGGGTGGGTCCTGATGATGCCTTGGCCCTGCTGCGAGCCCACGCATACGCTGACGGCGCCTCCATGGCCACGATCGCCAGGGCGGTCGTCGAACGTAGACTCGACTTCAGCCTCGAGGACGACCGCAGGGCGACCGAGATCTGACGAAGATCTGGGGCACGGGACCTGATGAAGCGAACGCCCACCCAGATCTTGGCTGAAGCGACGTCGGCCATGGTCCAGGACCATGACGTCACAGGCATGTTGGCAACGCTTGTCAGGGGCTGCGGAGAGGCGCTCTCTGCGAGGGCCGTCTGTGTGCTCATCCGATCCGACGACGGTCAGATCGAGCTGCTCAGCTCCAGCACTCATGCGATCGCCGAGCTTGAGCTGTTCCAGGCCCTGCAGGCGACGGGACCGTGCATCGATGCCATATCCGGCGTCAGCGCGGTCTCGGTGACTGGTTCGGCGGACATTCTTGCTCGCTGGCCGGTCGTGGGGCGAGCCATCATCGAGGGCGGATATCAGTCCGTCCTCGCATCTCCACTGCGTTGGAGGGGAGGGAACGTGGGCGCGCTGAACGCCTTGTTCGTCGACTCGTCGCCGAGTACCAAGGAGCAGGTCTTGCTTGCTCAGGCGTTCGCGGACGTCGCGACCCTGGTGATCGTCCAGGATGTTGAGCTCACCATGAGCCAGGTGAGCGACCGGATCCGGTCAGCACTGGTCGGTCGGATCGTCATCGAGCAGGCCAAGGGTGTCATCGCCTTCCAACAGACCCTCGACATGTCCGCCGCGTACGACCTGCTGGTCAGGACGGCGAGCCGGAAACGGACGTCACTGACCCACACGGCAGAGAAAATCGTGGCCAAGGCCCAGCACCGGCCGAGGCAAGTCTGAGGGTCGCTGTCAGCGGAAAGGACGTTACAGGAGGATAATGGGCATATGGCCTCACCTGCGCCCCGGCGCCGACTGCCCGGAAGTCCCTTCAACGCGGCCCGCGATGCGATCCCGCCGGACGAGGTGTTCGCTGTGGGTGACCGTGTCGCTCACGACCGTCACGGCCTGGGCCGCGTTCTCTCGGTCAGCGGGACAAATGCTGTCGACGCCGACTTCGGTTCGGGGACGCGACGGGTGTCCACTCCGACCAGCAAGATGCACAAGCTCTGAGCTGAGCTGCACGGTCAGGCTGTCTGGTTCGTCCAGCAGCCCAACGGCTACGTGATCTCTCCGTATGTCGTGATGCTGGGCTGGGGGACCCCATGTGAGGTGAGCCGTGGGGGCACCGTGCCATGATGCGGCGCGTGGACGAATACATGAAAGCCAACCGTGCCAACTGGGATCAGCGGGCGCCAGCGCACGCGATGTCGCCTGGCTACAACGTGCAGCGGTTCATCGACGACCCGGCCTTCATCGGCGAGGTCGTGCGGTTCGACCGGGTCCGGCTCGGCGACCTGCGCGGGCTGAGGGGCGTTCACCTGCAGTGCCACATCGGCACCGACACCATCGGTCTTTCGCGCCTGGGCGCCCGAATGACTGGCCTGGACTTCTCCCCGGCGGCGATCGAGCAGGCGCGCATCCTGGTCGCGAAGTCCGGGGATGACGTGACCTTCGTCGAGTCCAACGTCTATGACGCGGCATCCGCCCTGAGTGGCGAGCAGTTCGACCTCGTCTTCACCGGAATTGGCGCGCTCTGCTGGCTGCCGAGCATCTCGCGCTGGGCTGCCGCTGTTGCGGCGCTGCTCAAGCCGGGTGGTCGGTTGTTCATCCGTGAGGGCCATCCGATGCTCTGGTCGCTCACCGACGCCCGCCCGGATGGCCTTCTCGTTGTTGATCTTCCGTACTTCGAGCGAGACGAACCCAGTGTGTGGGAAGACGGCGGCACGTACGTCGAGACCGACGTGGTCTTCACGGCCAACACGACCCATGAGTGGAACCACGGCCTGGGCGAGATCGTGACGGCCCTCATCGCGCAGGGCCTGCAGATCACCGGGCTGGTCGAGCACGAGAGCGTGCCCTGGGAGGCTCTGCTGGGGCAGATGACCAACGACGATCGCGGTGAGTGGCGACTGACCGAGCGCCCATGGCGGCTGGCTGCCAACTACACCCTGCAGGCGGTCAAGTCGAGCTGAGTGGGTAGGGGGCCCTGCGTGTGCGCAATCACGTCAAAATGGCAAAAATCACCCATTGACACCCGCGATAATTAGTGCATGTTGGCCATTGACACCCGTCATCATTCATGCTTCTGGCGTCCCGATCGCCGGATTGCCGTCGAGTTCCACGGAGCTCACCATCTCCTCGCTCCGAGAGCTTGAGGGAGCTTCCAGGCACCAGGACTTCTGACTTGATGCGCCGGCCGAGTTACCCCCCCGCCCAGCGCATCACCAACCCGGCCCGTTGGTCCGGGACCCATGGCAGAGGACGTAACGGAGACCCCGACCTCCGCTGCCGGCCAATTGAACGGCAACACTGTGAACGAAACCCGGATCGAAGAAGATCTGCTGGGTTCGAAAGAGGTGCCGATCGGCGCCTACTACGGCATACACACTGTGCGTGCTTTGGAGAACTTCAAGATCAGTTCGGCCAAGATCAGCGACGTGCCTGAGATGGTGCGCGGGATGGTCATTGCCGGTTGCGACGCGGTGCTGAACGACGCCCGCTGCATGGACCAGTTCCCGATCGATGTCTTCCAGGGTGGCGCCGGGACCTCGGTCAACATGAACACCAACGAGGTCATCGCGAACCTCGCCCTGGAGCACATGGGCCTGGCCAAGGGTCGCTATGACGTGGTCAACCCCAACGAACACGTCAATGAGAGCCAGTCGACCAACGATGCGTTCCCCAGTGGGTTCCGCATCGCCCTCTTCACGGTCGTGGAAGAGCTCAAGGCGGAGGTCGAGAACCTGGCAGTCGCCTTTGATGCGAAGGCCGACGAGTTCAAGGACGTCCTGAAGATGGGACGGACCCAGCTCCAGGACGCCATCCCCATGACGCTCGGGCAGGAGTTCAAGGTCTATGGGGTCCTCATGCGCGAGGAGGTCCGTCAGCTCACTCGTGCTGCCGAGCTGCTTCTTGAGGTCAACCTCGGAGCGACGGCCATCGGCACGGGGCTGAACACGCCCGAGGGCTACGCCGCGCTTGCGGTCGAGAAGCTCGCCGAGGTCTCCGGTCTGCCTGTTGTTCTGGCAGAGAACCTGATCGAAGCGACGTCGGACGCGGGTGCCTACGTGTCCATGCACGGCGCGATCAAGCGCACCGCTGTCAAGCTCGGCAAGGTCTGCAACGACCTGCGGCTGCTGTCGTCCGGGCCGCGGACCGGCCTGAACGAGATCAACCTGCCCGAGCTCCAGGCCGGTTCGTCGATCATGCCGGCCAAGGTCAACCCGGTCCTTCCCGAGGTCGTCAACCAGGTCTGCTTCAAGGTGATCGGCAACGACGTGACGGTCTCGATGGCCGCCGAGGCTGGACAGCTCCAGCTGAACGTCATGGAGCCGGTTATCGCGCAGTCCCTGTTCGAGTCGGTGAGCCTTCTGACGAACGCGTGCCAGAACCTGCGGGTGCGGTGCGTGGACGGGATCACGGCCAACCCGGAGGTCTGCCTGGGCTACGTCATGAACTCGATCGGGATCGTGACCTTCCTCAACCCCATCATCGGTCACCACGCCGGCGACCTGGTCGGCAAGGAGTGTGCCCGTACCGGCAAGACCGTGCCCGAGGTGGTCCTCGAGATGGGGCTGCTCAACCAGGATGAGCTCGACAAGATCTTCTCCCCGGAGAACCTCATCCGGCCCGAGTTCCGCGGCAAGGTCTTTGCCTCCAAGAACTCTGTCGACGCCCCGTTGAAGGGCGTGACCGCATGATTGCCGTCCAGTTCGCGGTCGTCCTGTTGGCGATCTTCCTCGGAGCCCGGCTGGGTGGCATCGCCATCGGCTTCGCCGGCGGGCTCGGCGTACTCGTGCTGGCTCTCCTCGGGCTGAAACCCGGCGAGATGCCGCTCGACGTCGTGTCGATCATCATGTCCGTCATCGCGGCTATCGCGGCGATGCAGGTGGCTGGCGGCATGGACTACCTCGTCGACCTCGCTGATCGCATCCTGCGCAAGAACCCCAGGTACCTGACGTTCCTCGCGCCGGTCATCACCTATCTCATGACCCTCATGGCGGGAACCGGTCACACCGCGTTCTCGACGATGCCCGTCATCACCGAGGTGGCCAAGGAGAACAACATTCGGCCGTCGCGGCCGTTGTCGGTGGCCGTCGTAGCCTCGCAGATCGCCATCACGGCCTCGCCGATCTCGGCCGCCGTGGTGTTCTTCTCGAGCACGCTGGAGAAGAAGGGGATCGACTATCTGTCACTGCTGGCCGTGGCCATCCCCTCGACCTTCCTCGCCTGTATGGCGACGGCCGCGATCATGATGGCGGTCGACAAGGTCCGGGGCAACACCGAGCTGAGCACGCATCCCGAGTACCAGAAGCGCCTTGCTGCTGGCACCGTGATCGTCAAGGGACGCCAGGAACGCGTGATCGAGCCCAAGGCCAAGATGTCCGTGCTGATCTTCCTCATCGGCCTGCTTGCCGTGATGGGCTACGCCACGGCCATCAGCAAGAACGTGGGCCTCATCACCGATCCGGTGATGACCCGTGACCAGGCGATCATCGCGTTCATGCTGTCGACCGCCGCGCTCATCATTCTCGCGTGCAAGGCGCCGACCGAGAAGGTCCTCTCGGCGTCAACGTTCAAGTCAGGTATGAGTGCGAGCATCTGCGTGCTGGGTGTGGCGTGGATGGGCACAACCTTCGTCAGCGCCCACGAGAAAGAGATCATGAGCTTCTCCGGTGATCTGCTCAAGAACCAGCCGTGGCTGCTCGCCGTCGTACTCGTCTTCGCCTCAGCTCTGCTGTACTCCCAGGCCGCCACGACCAAGGCCCTCATGCCGACGGCCCTGGCGATCGGCGTCGCGCCGTTCGCAGCGGTGGCCGCCTTCCCGGCGGTATCAGCTCTGTTCATCCTCCCGACGTACCCGACGCTCCTTGCGGCGGTGCAGATGGATGACACCGGAACAACGCAGATCGGCAAGGCGGTGTTCAACCACCCCTTCATCGTCCCGGGGCTGGTCAACATCGCGATCGCCGTCGGACTGGGCTTCGTGTTCGGATCGCTCATCCTCTGACCATTCCCCTGCATTACCGCACCAACACCCGGCCGCACGGCGGTCGGGTGTGGTGTGTTTCCGGGACGGGCATACCGATGTTCGTTCGTCACTGTCCGGCGGCGCTGGACGGCATTGTGGACTTGCCTATCGACCGATGCAACGATCTGTGCACGTATTCGACGGACGCGTCGACGACACGAGGAGAGTGCCATGCCCCGGATCACCCCGAACCTCTGGTTCGACACCCAAAGCCTGGAAGCCGCCGAGTTCTACGTCTCGGTGTTCCCGAGCTCGAAGATCACCAACGTCTCCTACTACGGCGACGCTGGTCCCGGCTCGGCCGGGACCGTGCTGACTGTCAACTTCGTCCTCGACGGCCAGGAATACACCGCGATCAACGGTGGCCCCCTGTTCACCTTCAGCGAGGCGATCTCGCTGCTGATCAGCTGCGCGGACCAGGACGAGGTCGACTACTACTGGGCCAAGCTTTCCGAGGATGGCGAAGAGGGCCGGTGCGGATGGCTGAAGGACAGGTATGGCCTGTCGTGGCAGGTCATCCCTGCAGGCATGGGGGAGATCTTGGGGGATCCGGACCAGGGCCGCGCCCAACGAGCCATGAAGGCCATGCTCGGCATGCAAAAGCTCGACCTGGCAGCGATGCGCGCAGCTGCCGACGAGGCCTAGTCGCAGAAGTCCTCCCCGACGGTCAACCATCTTTCGACCCTGGACGTCCTTGTCATGAAAGGACTTCAGTCATGAAGGACTTCAGTTCTGAAAGGGCGTCAGCCTTGACGGAACTTCGCTAGGGTGCCAGCGACGCAGCTCGGGAGGATCTGATGGGACACGAAACCGAACCGGCGTGGCGAGCTCTGGTCGTAGGCCCGGTGAGCGTCGACCGCTCCTGGCTCGGCGGGGCAGTCCACCTCGTCGGCCACAACGTCCACCTCACCTGCTGAGACCACGGCGGCGGCGACCGCGCCATCGGCCATGCTGGCCGGCATACCGGTCTATTGGATCGCCGACTCGAGGCGCTCGTTCTCGCTGTACCGGGAGTTCCGTGAGGTTCCGGACACCGGTGGGCCAATCGCGTCCGCGGTGTCTGCGATGACGAGCCTCAAGCCGCTTGACCCCGACTACATGACCCCGTGGCGGCCCGCCTCTCGGGTGACGGTGTCCCAGAAGGGCGACGCGATCACCGTCGACCTGTCCAGCGACGCCTTCTCCAACACCCAGGTCGGCAGTGAGCTGGCGGATCGTGCCGTGCAACAGCTCATCTACACCGCGACCGCAGCTGCGCTGAAGGCAGGAACGCCCGCGACCACGGTGAAGATCACGGTCGACGGCGCGGCCATCGACGTGTGGGGCGTGGTCCGGCTCGGTGAGGCGATGCAGCGCGCGCCGGTGTCGGCGGTTCAGGCCCACACCTGGGTCACGTCGCCGCAGGAGGGCGAGGACCTGCCGGCCGGCACGGTGACCTTCAAGGGCTTCGGCACCGCATTCGAGGCCAACTTCGTATGGGAGGTCCGTAGCGCATCCGGGGCCGTGGTGGCCAAGGGCTACACGATGGGCGGCACCGGCGACGGGAAGTTCGGTGAGATCACCTTCACCGCCAAGCTCACTGCCGGCACGTACTCCGTCAAGGCCTCAGGAAGTGACGGCTCCGGTGGTGCTGAAGGGCCCGGACCGGCCGTTGACGACAAGACGTTCACCGTCCACTGAGGGAGTCTGGACCGAGCAGCGTGAGCGCGGCTCCCGGCCGTATGCCGGGTTGTCGCGCTCACGTGTGCGTGGCCTCCCCCAAGGGTCGGGTGTAGTAGTGCCACATCAGGTAGTTGCCGACGTGCTGCCATCCGGCTTGCAGCATGGCCCGCCGATCCGCCGGACTCTGGTCCACCCGACGGATGTGCTCCCAGGCCTGATCGGAGGACTCGAGACGCAGCTTGAGCACTCCCACACCGACCAGACGCCACCCGGCGCGACCCTCGCGCTCAAGAAGCTGCATCTCGTTGAACAGGGTGGCTCCCTTGACGACGCGCTGTCGGTCGCGGTTGCCAACGAACGCGTCCACGTCTTCGCCGCCGACCGCGAACCGTTGTTGCGCCGCCTGGCGGCTGACCCCGAGAACGCTCCCGATGGCCTCCCAGGTGTGCCCCGCCTTGCGGGCTCCGAGTACGGCTTGTCGGAGCAGGCGTTCCGACTCCGCCGATCCCTCGCGGGCCGCGGCCACCAGCAGGAGGGACGCCTCAGCGTCCTGGTCGAGCCGGGCAAGCAGACCCGGCACGACGGTGATCGCCTCAGCGACGCCTGCGCGGATGCGCGTCGCGGTCAGCGGATCGAGTGCTGGGGGGGTGTTGTCGTCCACACGTCAATGGTGTCTTGACAACCACAAGGTGTCAAGACCATCTTGACAAGAGTTCCGAGTGCTCCTGCCTGTCCCGCGTGCTCATGCCTGTCCGGCTTGCTCCTCGGGAGTCGCCCGGCGGACCACGATGCGGGTCCAGGCGCCGAGATAGATCCTGTCGTCCTGCGCCAGCTCTCGACGTTGGCCGGGAGGAAGTGCGTCCTCGGGCAACGGCCCGCTGGCAGCCCCGACGTAGGTGCCGTTGGAGCTCTGCAGATCCTCGACCCACCATCGCTGGCCGTCGGTGGTCAGCTGCGCCTGGCGTCGGCTGACCCCGACGTCGGAGGCGCACTCGATGTCGGGGTGGATGTTTCGGCTCACCGAGCGGCGTCCGATCAGCAGGCTCCGGGTCCGCAACGGGACCACAACCGGCAGCCCTGGGGACGGAAGCTCCTCGTCGCTCTCCTGGCCGGCGTACCAGTCCGGGTCGACCCAGACCTCCGCCACCCACTCGAGCTCCACCGCAGGCGCGACGGGGTCCGGGGCCGGTGCTCCTTCAGGTGTCGCCCCCAGGTCCAGCGGGTTCGTCGACGTCGTGGGACTGGTCGCCGGCGTGGTGGATCGGGGCATGGTCCCGGTCGTGAAGTCATAGCCGCAGGCCTCACAGAACAACGCCTCGGCGGTGTTCGTCATCGCGCAGCTCGGGCAGGGCTGGGTGGGCGCCGCCGTGGCCGCGCTGGCTCCGGCTCCTGGCGTCGCCGGAGCCGAGGCGGGACCTGAAGGGCTGCCTGACTCTGGAGTCGATGACGCGACAATGGGTGCGCCGCACGTGTCGCAGTAGTCGGCGGACTCGGATACGTGGCCGTTCGGGCAGGTGGTGCCGCTCATCGTCGTGTGCTCACTTCTTCACTCGAGTGGTCTTGGTCGACGCCGTGTCCAGCGCCATCTCGTCCAGCTTGTCGACACCTCGGCGCAAACGGACGGTCCCGGCGTTGGGGTCGTCGATATCCACGACCTTGGCCAGCTTGGCGGTTGCCTCGTCGTTTCCGGTCTCCGCTGCCAGCTGCACCGCCCGGCCGAGCTTCGCGGTCGCGGTGGCGTCGTCGCCGATGGCCTTGGCCGCAAGTCCCTCCTGGATGGCGTCGGCGAGCTCGGTCTGCCCGGTGTAGTGCGCGACCTCGGCGTTGATTTGTGTGGTCAGGGTGTCGTCGCTGGACCACATGGCCTTGACCAGACCCTGGGCTACCACGTTGTCGCCGACTGCGAGCTGCACGCGCGCGGCGAGCTGCTCCTGGCCGATTCCCTTTGCTGCCAGACGAATTGCCACGTGAAAGTCACGAGACTCATCGCCCCAGGACCCGGTTGGGAAGGCGCCCGTCAAGGCGTTGACCTCCTGCCGACGAGAGGTCAGGTCCTCCACAGAGGGGGACACCTGGCGAACGAACAACACCTGGGCCCCCTGGGGCGCCCATACCCGCAACGTTGCCGCGGCGACCCCCCGACTCATCGACTGGCGCATCAACGTCTCGAACGTCGCCGCCATCTCCGCACCCGACGGGATGATGTCGACCGTGCCCATGAGTGCCTGGGCGATCCTGCGCACCTCCGCCACCTGCCACTCCGACCCGACCCCGCGGCAGTCGCACTGGAACCGGCCCTTCGCGCTGTCGATCGCCTCGGTCAGCTTCTCGGGCGTCTCGTGCTGGTTCTCCCCGTCGGTCAGGAGGATGGCGTGCTTCTGCGCCAGGGACGGGACCGTGGAGAAGACCCGGGCAGCCATGGTCAGCCAGGTACCCATGGCCGTGCCACCGTCCGCGCTGAACCTCGATACGGCGAGCTTTGCGGCCGCTCGGGCAGAGCTGTCCATCCGGACCATGCCCAGCTCGGCCTGACCCGCAGGGAACGCCATCCGTGCCTCGTGGGTGCCGGCGATGACGGCAAACCACGTCCCATCGATGATCTGGTCGATCGCGGCGGCTGCTGCCTCCCGGGCCGCGCGGATGTTGACTGCGCCCATCGATCCTGACGTGTCGACGATGACGATCTCGCCGGCATCGCCCTCGCCGGCCTGCCCCGCTGCCCCCGCGCCGGTGCAGGTCACGGTGACGATGGCGTGCACATCCGTGCCACCGTCGGGCAGGAACTCGTTCTGGTAGACCTCAGCGGTGAAATCAGCCATCTCGTCAGGCTTCCTCTCGGGTGGACCGGGGTGCGGGGGAATCTATGCGGGCCAGTGCGACAGAGATGTTGTCCTGGCCACCTTGGGCGTTGGCCCAGTCAACCAGTGCACCGGCAAGGGTCAAGGGCTCAGCGGCCGCTGGTGAGCTGCCGCTGGTCTTCTGCACCAACGTCGCGAGGTCCTGAGCCTCCGAGCAGTAGTTCCACAGTCCATCGGAACACGCCAGGATCCAGCCGGGCTCGGCGAGCGTCATGGTGGCTGTGGTCGGGGAGTGGCTCGGCGCGTCAACCCCTAGCCACCGAGTGATGCCATGCGACTGCGGGCCCGTCTCTGCCTGCGCGCGTGGGACGCCGGACGCAATCTGCTCCTGGGCGAACGAGTCATCGACGGTGAGTGCGACGGCTGTGCCGGCATCCGGCAGCCAGTAGACCCTGCTGTCGCCAACGGACCCCACGACGAGCAAGTCCTTTTCCACCACTGCCGCCACGAACGTGCACGAGGCCGGATTGCCAGTAGCTGCACCGACTTTTGCCACGTGGGTGACTTCGAGCACGGCCTCGCTGGCGGCATCGGTCGCCGCTTCGAGACGAGCGATCACAGCAGCGACCAAGGAGGGAGCGGTGCCCATACCGCGCGAGCGTGAGGACCCCAGGACGTCCCGCGCCGCTCGCGCTGCCGCCAGGCTGGCCACGTCCGAGTCGATGGAGTTCGACACCCCGTCGCAGACGACGATCACTGCCCGCGACCCTGGCTCGTCGTCGGCCGCGAGGGCCACGGCATCCTCATTTCGCGGATGCCGTATTCCGCGGTCGCACACCGCGGCAACCCACGCCGCGGGTTGCTCGGTGAAGTGGTCCCGAAGGGTGGGCGCGCGTGCGCCGCAGGTGCCGCAATACCCGTCACTGATCACCACGCCGCCGCAGGTCTGACAGGTGGCCGCCGTGGCGCCCAGGTCGTCAGGCGCCGGGATCGCCTGGGGCGAGGCCTCGCTCGGAACCGCTTCTGCGGCGGCAACCGTCGGGCTGAGCTCGGCGCCGCAGGCCTCACAGAACTGCTCGGAGGAGGCGACAGCCACGTGGCAGCTCGGGCACTCCGTCACTGCGTCGTCTCCGTCACTGCGTCGTCCCCGTCACTGGGTCGTCCATCCACGCACCGAGTTGGCCAGGTCGACCAGATGTACCTTCTCCTCGCGGTCCCTGGCATAGGTGGCGAGCTCGCGGTAGGCCGCTTCGAGCCCCTTGCGCAGTGACGGCTCGGCCGCCGGCAGCCCGGCGATCAGGATGTCCGGACGCGAGCCGGTGGCGCGGACCTCGTGGAGCGCGGCATCGAGCACGGCGGCGGACAGCGTAGCCCGGTCCTTCGCGTCGATGGTCAGCGAGTCGATGCTGTTCATGGCCTCAGACAGTGCCGGCAGCCCACGCCCTGACGCGGCAAGCTGCCCGGCTCGCTGGCGGCGGGCCTGGGTGAACGCGCGGCTGGTCGGCGGGACGAGGTCCAACGCCGAGATGGCCCCATCCAGGTCTCCACGTCCGGAGCAGATGCGGGCCAGACCGAACGCCGAAGGGGCGATGTAGTTGGCGTCGGTGCGGGCACAGGTCCAGTAGAGCGACTCGGCGACGTCGAGCTCACCGCTGATCTCACAGGCGAGAGCCAGCGCCAGCTTGGCGGCCAGCTCACCGGGCACCTGGCCATAGACCGCATTGAATGATGACTGTGCCGCGGGGGCGTCGTCGCGCGCCAACGCAGCGAGCCCGGACATCCACACGGCCCGCCACTCCCACGGGTCGGAGTTGAGCATGTCCGCGACGGCGGTGTCGACCACGTCGACGCGGCCGGCGTGCAGTGCCGCGCTCGCAGTGGCCAGCAACACCTCGGGAGACGCCTGCGGGGCGGCGAGGAGCGCCTCGAGCCTGGCCGCCGGATCCTCGATGCTGACGGTGCGGAGCCAACCGGTCATGGTGTCGCTCTCGTCGACCTTCAGCCCGGGAAGGTCCTGCCAGTCCAGGGTCTCGTCCGAGACAGCGGGGATCTCGAACAGCAGCGATGAGGTCGAGTGGATCGCGGCGCCGGCGCCCGGCTTGTCGGAGACGACCTCGCGAAGCACACCGAGGAGCTGGACGCGCAGCTCGTCCGCAGAGGCGAAACGGTCGGCCGGATCCGGCGCGCACGCCTTGGCCAGCAGCCGGTAGAGCGAGTCGTGCGTCTGGAACAGCGGCGTCTCGCTCACCCGTGGGAGTGAGGCCAGGTAGGTCGACTGGTAGCCCCGGAACTCCATCGCCAGGACCAGGACGGTGCGCCCGATGGTGAAGATGTCGGAGGCCACCGAGGGGCCGACCGTGGGTACCTCAGGCGCCTGGTAGCCGACGGTGCCGTAGATCGCCGAGGTGAGGTCATCGAGCCGGCGGACCCCGCCGAGGTCGATCAGCCTGACCGCGTCTCCGACCTGGATGATGTTGTCCGGCTTGAAGTCGCAGTAGACCAGCCCCAGATCGTGCAGGTACTGGAAGGCCGGCAGGATCTCGATGATGAACGCGATGGCCTGGTCGATCGGCAGCGCGTCGTAGCGGCCCCCTGCGGCCTTCATCCGCGACTTGAGCAGTGTCTTCAGCGAGGTGCCGCCGATGTACTCCATGACGATGTAGCCGGCGCCCTCGTGGGTGACGAAGTTGTAGATCTCGACGATCAGCGGGTGCTCCACCTGGGCCAGGAACTGCCGCTCGGCGATGGCCGCTGCCAGGGCGTCGGCGTCGCCGGAGTTGAGCAGACCTTTGAGGACCACCCAGCGGTCGGAGACATTGCGGTCGCGTGCGAGATAGACCCAGCCGAGGCCACCGTGCGCCAGGCACCCGGCGACCTCGTACTGCCCGCCGACCAGCGCACCCGGCGCGAGCTTCGGAGTGAAGGAGAAGGGGTTGCGACACTTGGGGCAGAAGCCTTCGGTGCGTCCCGGCTGACCGTCACGCGACCGGCCCACGGGTGAGCCGCAGGAGGGGCAGTTGCGTTTCTCCTCCGGGACGGACGGGTTCTTCATGATTGCTTCGGAAGCGTCGACCGCGGGGATCGGCGGGATCGTCGTCAGGCCGGCACCGAGCCCGGTGCCGCGCAGTCGCTTCGAGGAGGTGCCGAGCCGGCGGGTCACCTTGGAACCGGAGAGCGTGCGCGCGGATCCCAGCGCGGTGGAGGACAGCCGGTTGGACGCCCGTGACACCGTCGAGACGCTGCTGCCGACCCCTGCCGGCTGGGTTGCGGCAGAGACATCCACTCCTGACGGGTGACCTGCGAGTGGCGCTGTGCGGCCTGAGCCTGTGCCGCTCGAGGTGATGCCGCTGGCGGTTGTGCCGCTCAAGGGCTGGGCCGGACCGCCGGGGGATCCGCAGATGTCGCAGTAGCCGTCCAGGATCGACCCTGTGCATCCGGGTTGGGTGCAGGCGATGGTGGTCATGTCATCCCTCTTGTCATCTCGCGGGCCATCCCTGTGGTCGTCGAGCGCGAGGCGAGGTAGGCCTGATGGGCCGCCACGAGCGCCCGGGCGCGGGCCATGTCGGACGGCTCGGCGCGCAGGACCTCCTGGGCCCGGCGGGACAGCTCGTCAAGATCGTCGTTGGTGTCGTCGGCGCCGGCGTTGCCGCCAGGTGCGCTGCTGCTGCCCCGGATCCGGGTTGCCTTGATGGCATAGGCCTCCAGCCGACCGCGCAGCTCGTCGCGTTCGTCGAGCGCTGTGGCGTATGCCGCGTGCGCGAGATTGAGGGCCCGGCTGACCGTTGCCAGCCGGGCCAGGTAGGCGTCCACATCGGCAGGTGCCTGCGGCACGGGCCCCAGCGCCGCGACGTCCGGAACGGCGAGCTTGGGGGCGGGGTTCACGGAGGCCACACACCGGACGGCGAGGTCACGGATCGCCGCCCCGCGGGCTTCGAGCTCGGCCCGCAGCTCGTGTGCCCGCGTCGCGTCGCGGGCAGTCTCCGCACGCGTGGCCGAACCGACGATGAGGTCACGTTCGGTGCGGGCCGCATCGGCCTCGAGCGGTCCGACCAGACCGCCGACATCCGCGCCCCGCTTGGCCTTTTCGACCATCTCACTGAGGCGCTCGTCGAGCTTGCCCAGCTTGTGGGAGAGACGATCCCGGCCATCCGGCGGCTCGTTGGCCACGAGGTCGCGCACCCGCTCCAGCTGGGCGCGGAGCTGTCTCAGACGATTGGCCACATCGGCGTCGGAGGGGTCCAGGGACAACCGCGCGCGCAACGAAGCGGCGAGGGCGTCGGACAGCCGCATCGCCTCCGGCAGGGACACGGCCAGCGCGCCGCTCGAGCTCGGTACATCGGGTCGGCGGGCCAGCTGTGGGTCCAGGGTGGCGTCCAGACGACCCCAGATCAGGGTGGACAGGCGCTCGCGTTCGGCCGGGCCGACCCGACCGGAGTCCCACGTGGCCACGAGCAGGTCCTGCCGATCGGCGACTGCCTTCCAGAGCGCCATCGACAACATGATGTCGCCGGTCAGTCCGGTGGCCCCGGCTGTTCCTGAGGCTGTGTCGGCCTCGGGTGCGGTCAGAGCCGCCTCGTCGAGCCGGTCGAGCTCGGCACGTCGCTGATCGCGCCAGGTGCCGAGCGCCTCGAGATAGTGCAGTGCGTCCTCGGCCGAGATCGCGGAGCCGATCCTGCCGGGTGGGTCAGGGGTGATGGCTGTCGCGGCGTGCACCATCACGGCAGCCGCCCGTAGATCGCCGCAGGTGCCGTGGGCGCCGGACCGAGTGCCGCCTTGAGCCAGGTGTTGTATGCCGTCGTCCACTGCCCGTCGGCGCGCATCTGCGCAAGCACGCCGTTGACGAACTTGACGAAGTCCGGGCGGTGCTTGGAGATGCCCAGACCATAGGGCTCCTGCGTGAAGGCGGGGGCCTTGACGACGAAGGCGTACGGGTCCTGGGCGGCCAAACCGGCCAGGATGGTGTCGTCGCCGGTGATCGCGTCGACCTTGCCCTGCTGGAACAGCACCAGGCAGCCGGTGTGGGTGTCGGAACCCACCGGAATCAGCCCCGGGAACGTCTTCAGCTTGTCCATGCTGGTGGACCCGTTGGGCGCGCAGACCCTCTTGCCCTTGAGATCCTCCATCGCCCGGACCGGCGAGCCCTTGGCGACCAGGACCTTCTGGCCGGCGAGGTAGTACTGGGTGGAGAAGTCGATCTGCTCCCACCTTGCACAGGTGATGGTCATCGCGCGGGCGACGATGTCGACACTGCCGTCAACCAGGACCGGGATGCGTTGCGCCGTCGTGATGACTCTGAACTCGATCTTGTTGGGGTCTCCGAAGATGGCCTTGGAGACGGCCTTGAGCATCTCGATGTCGAAGCCCTGGATCTGGCCGGTGAGCGGGTTGCGTGACCCCAGGAGGAAGGTGTCGGAGGAGACCCCTGCGATGAGCCGGCCCCGGTTCTGGATCTCGGCCATGTAGCTGCCCGCAGGCATGGCGTTCGGGGCTGGGTTCGGCCCGTCGGGCGCGAAGGACGCGAGGCGGTTGCCGCAGGCAGGTGGCGGCGCGGTGGTTGTCGGGCTGGGTGCGGGTGCGGCGGCTGATGGAGCAGGCGGGGTAGGGATCTGGGTGGTCTCGTAGACCCCGTTGCCCGAACAGCCCGCCGTCACGAGCAGGGCCAAGGTGGCGATGGCGCCACCGAGAGCCCCTCGCCGACGGAGCCGAGTCGTGTTCGTCTTCAGCGTTGTTGGCTGGTTCATCGGTACTCCTCCAACCGGAGCGAGACGCCCCACCAGGACGACACTGCTGCGGCGACCCCCACGAGCAGGCTGAGCCACGCGGCGAACGGCAGCCAGGTGCGTGGCGCGTTCAGGCTGTCGGACACCGCGCGGCTGCTCGAGGTCAGCGCAGCGCCAGAGCTGGAGTCGAAGGCGTCGAAGGTGGCGTTGGCCGATGTGGGATCGCTCCCGATCGCCTGCCTGACGGCGCCCTCCCAGTCCCCCCCATTGTCGGCCGTGCGGATCTTCTGATGGACCTTCGTATAGGTCGTCCACAGGGCACCCATCTTCGAGGCATCCACGTTCAGCCGAGCCGACGTCGCACTCCGGGTGGTCACCTCGTTGGACGAGCTCACCCACGCCTTTTCGAAGGCTGACCCGGAGCCGCGGGCGATCAACGTCAGGCTCTCGTTCGACTTGGCGTCGAACGCGGCGATACGTGCCTTCGCCGTGGCCAGCGTTGCGGCATACGACCCCTTGCGCACGTCATCCACCCGTGAACCGACGGCTGCCAGAGAGATCGAGCCGACCACCAGCGTCACCAGGATTGCCGCCGTGGCCGCAGCCAGGGGCGGATTGACATAGCGGTGGGTGCGCAACGAGAGCCAGCCCATGCCACCGAGCAGCACAAGCAGGGCGAGCACTCCGCTCGCGACGAGGGGAGTCGATGCCCCTGTGGCGCGGTCGAACTCGGCTGTCACGCGGGCTTCGTTGGCCTTGACCAAGGCGTCGAGGATGGGCAGGGCGTCGCTGCGCAGACCAGAGCTGGCGATGCGGAGGTACTGCGCGCCGACCGGCAGGGTCTGGCGGTTGGTGGCCCGGGCCTGCTCTATCAGACCGGCGTAGGTGAGCAGCGAGTTGTTGAGGGCTCCCAGCGCCGGTCCGTCAGCAGGTTGGGCCTTGGCTGCCTCGGCGATCAGCCGGGCGGCCTGTGCCAGGGACGAGGTGTACTCGGTTCGCTGTGCCGCAGGCTCGAGGCCGCCGACCAGGAACGCGTTGGTGGCATCTGCGTCGGCCCGGATCAGGTTGGTGTGGATCGCCTGGATCCGGACCAGCTGGGCCGTGTTGGCCTCACCTCGTCCCAGCGCGTCATTGGTGGACCCGACGGTCGAGAAGGCGGAGAGGGCGAAGATCAGCGACACGGCGCCGGTCGACAGAGCCAGAACCCGCAGCCGTCCCGGGGTCCCGGACATCGCACGACGCACGGAGACGGTGGCCTCGCCCAGACGGCCCGCGACAGTCGGTGCGTTGCTCGGCGCGGTCACGTCGGTTCTCCCTGCTCGTCGTCGTCCAGGTCCTGCGGCAACAGCTGACGCAGCTGCTCGGTGGTGGGTGTCTCGACCTCGCGCAGTCGCCACGCATGAGCGCCAATGGCAGCTTCGAGCATGTTGCGCGAGAAGCGGCCGTTGCCGAAGGTGCTGCCGCGGGCCGTCACGGCCAACCGCTCCCGGAAGTGCGCCAGCGCCTCAGGGGTCAGCTCGTAGTCGGCACCATCGGCCAGCAGGGTCAGGATCTTGACCAGCTCGTCGTCGGTGTAGTCGTCGAACTCGATGATGGTCCTGAAACGGCTGGACAGGCCAGGATTGGCGGCGACGAACGCCTCCATCGGAGCGGGGTAGCCGGCGACGATGACCACAAGATCGTCACGCCGGTTCTCCATCTCCTTGACCAGGGTGTCGACCGCCTCGGTGCCGTACTGGTCACCGGTCAGGCTGTAGGCCTCATCGATGAACAGCACGCTCCCTGCGGCCTTCGCGACGACCTCGGCAGTCTTGACCGCGGTCTGGCCGAGATAGCCGGCCACGAGCTCGGAGCGGTCGACCTCGATCAGCTGACCCTTGGTCAGCAGTTCCAGCGCCTTGTAGATCCCGGCGACCAGCCGCGCCACCGTCGTCTTGCCGGTGCCCGGGTTGCCGGTGAACACGAGGTGCCGCGTGATGGTCGGATTCTTCAGCTTGGCCTCGGTGCGCAGCCTCCCCACCCGCAGGAGGGCGACCTGGCGGTGGATCTCGCGCTTGAC
>DATCNE010000347.1:0-1928 GCA_036565395.1 Dermatophilaceae bacterium | reverse complement strand
GGCGAGGACGGGGCGCTTCTGAGGTCGACGCTCTGGTCGGCCACGCCAGTTGGGGCCGTGTCGGAATGGCCGGCTGAGCTGCGCGCAGCCGTGAGGACGGTGCTTGCGTCCCGGCTGCCGATGCTGATCTGGTGGGGCCAGGATCTGGTCCAGATCTACAACGAGGCTTTCGAACCTCTCTTGGGCGACAAACACCCGTCCGCAATGGGACAGCAGGCCAGCCGTTGTTGGCCGGAGGCCTGGACGGAGCTCGGACCGCTGGCCGACCGCGTTCTTGGAGGAGATGGGCCGACGCTCTCGCGGAACTTCCTGCTGTTCCTGTCCCGACATGGATACGTCGAGGAGACGTACTGGACGTTCTCCTGCAGTCCGATCTTCAACGATCTCAACGAAGTTCTGGGTGTCTTCGTGGCCACCACCGATGTCACCGCACAGATGGTCGGGGAACGTCGGTTGGCCACGGTCCACGAGCTCGGCACGATGTCACGGGCAGACCTGCACTCACTCACGGAAGCGGGCCAGGCAGCACTGGGCGTGATGGCTCGCAACCGGCCGGCGCTACCGTTCGCTGCCTGTTACCTGCGGGACGGCGGCGAGCTGCAGCTAGCCGCCTCGTACGGGATCGTGAGCGACACGGGGGCGTGCCCGCTCACCGTTTCCCTGAAGTCGTCCTTGGCGATCGCCCGTGTCGCGCGATCCGGCTCCAGCCAGATGTTCGACCTTCGACCATTCGCCCAACCAGGCGATGTCGCGACCAGTCCTTTGGGGCCGGCGGTGCCCTCGCTGGCGATGCTCACTCCGTTGACCATCACCGGGGACCGAGATCCCGTGGGGGTCCTGGTCCTGGGGATCAACCCCTACCGGGCGGTCGACGACGCCTATCGGAGTTTCTTGGACCTCGTCGCGCGATGGTGCTCGACGCTTGTCAGCGACGCACGTGCCTTTGAGAGTGAACGCGGCCGCATACAGATGCTCGCCGAGCTGGACGAGGCCAAGACTCACTTCTTCCAGAACGTCAGCCACGAATTCCGCACCCCTCTGACCCTCGTGCTGGGAGCCTTCCAACAGGCCGAAGTCGACTCTTCGCCGGGTGCGAAGGTGCTGGACGCCGAAACTTTCGAGGCGGCCAGACGGGCTGCTCTGCGCCTTGACCGCCTGGTGGATGCGATCCTCACCTTCGCCCAGGTCGAGGGGGGTGCGCTGGTGGCCCACCGTCAGCCCACCGATATCGCGGCGCTGACCCAGGACTGCGCCAGCATGTTCAGGTCCGCGATGGAGCAGGCCGGTTTGGCCTTGACCGTCGAGGTGGCGCCGACAGCCACGGTGGTTGACATGGATCCGGAGATGTGGTCGAGGGTGGTGCTCAACCTGATATCCAACGCCTACAAGTTCACCCCACACGGCGCCATCGACATACGCCTTCGGGTGAGCGACAACCGGGCGGTCCTGGAGGTCACGGACACAGGTATCGGTATTGACGCGGAAGCTCTCGACCGGCTGTTCGAACGGTTCCATCAGGTCCCGGGGGCCAAAGCGCGAACTGGGCAGGGAGCCGGGATCGGGCTGTCCCTCGTGGCGGACCTGGTGGGGGCCCACGACGGTGAGGTAGCGGTGAAGAGTACGCCGGGACGGGGGAGCGTGTTCACGGTCAGCGTCCCGTTGAGCTCAACGGTCGCCGCTGGGGTTGTCCCGGCAACGCTGAGCGACAACCTCCGGGATCAGGCACTGAGCGACCTTGCCTCACCCGGTGGTCAGCCCGACGAGGGTGTTTCTCATGACGGGGGGTCGTCGCGCGGTGGCCACGTGCTCCTCGTGGAGGACAACGCCGACCTTCGCCGCTACATCGTCCGGCTCTTGCGCGATGACGGGTGGGAGGTGACCGAGGCACCCGACGCCGAGACAGCTCTGGCTATCGACTTCACGCCTGA
>DATCNE010000346.1:0-15554 GCA_036565395.1 Dermatophilaceae bacterium | reverse complement strand
ACGCCCGCCAGACCGCTGGGGACGAGGCCGAATGCGGTGAGGGCCGAGTAACGCCCGCCGACATCCGGGTCGGCGTTGATCACGCGATATCCGGCGGCGCGCGCGTTCTTGTCCAGGGGGCTGTCCGGGTCAGTCACGATCACGATGCGCTGGGTCGGGTCGATCCCGGCGCGGGTGAACGCAGCCTCGTAGGCACGACGCTGGGAGTCGGTCTCGATCGTGGATCCGGACTTGCTCGAGACCACGACGACCGTGTGGTCAAGACTCTCGGCAAGGGCAGCGCGCACCGTGTCAGGGTTTGAGGAGTCCAGCACCGTGAGCGGGACACCCGCGGTGGCACAGATGACCTCTGGCGCCAACGACGACCCGCCCATGCCGCAGAGGACGACGTGGTCGACCCCCTGCCCGGCAAGATGGTCACGCAGGGCCGCGACCTCTCCCACGAGGGGCTGTGAGGTGCGACCGAGGGTGACCCAGGACAGCCTGACGGCGGACTCGGGCTCGGCTGCTGGTCCCCACAACGACGCATCCTTGGCGAAGAGCCTGCTCGCGAACCTGTCCGCGACGAGCTGCGGCACGTGCCGGGTCACCGCGTCGGCGGCCGGTCCGACGGCGAGGACGCCCAGCGCCACCGTGGTCATCGTGCGACCTTGGTGAGCTCGACCTGCACGTCGGACAGCAGCTCTTCCCAGGACTTCTCGAACTTGTCGACGCCCTCTCGCTCAAGCACGTCGACGACGTCGGCGTAGGAGATACCCAGGCGCTCGAGCGAGTCCAGCACATTCCTTGCGTCGTCGTAGTTGCCGGTCACCTGGTCGCCGATGATCTCACCATGGTCGGCAACGGCCTGCATCGTCTTGGTGGGCATCGTGTTGACGGTGTTGGGGGCCACGAGGTCCACGACATACATCGTGTCCTTGTATGCCGGGTTCTTGACTCCGGTGGATGCCCACAGCGGGCGCTGTCTGTGCGCGCCTTCGGCCTCGAGGTTCGCCCACCGCGGCGTTGAGAAGACCTCTTCGAAGGCCTGGTAGGCCAGTCGCGCGTTGGCGACGCCGGCCTTGCCCTTGAGCGCGGCAGCCTCGTCGGTGCCGATGGCGTCAAGTCGCTTGTCGACCTCGGTGTCGATGCGGCTGACGAAGAAGGACGCGACCGAATGGATCTGCGAGAGGTCCCTGTCCGCCAGCCGAGCCTGTTCGAGCCCTGTCAGGAAGGCGTTCATCACCCCGCGATAGCGGTCGAGGGAGAAGATCAGCGTGGCGTTGACACTGATGCCTTCGGTCAGAGTCTGCGAGATGGCAGGCAGGCCCTCGACGGTGGCGGGGATCTTGATGAGCACGTTGGGGCGGTCAACGACCGAGTGGAGCTCCTTGGCCTGTTCCACGGTGTTGATGGTGTCCTGAGCGAGTCGGGGATCCACCTCGATGGAGACGCGACCGTCCTGGCCCTCGCTGGCTCGATAGACGGGCAGCAGGATGTCACAGGCGTTGCGGACGTCCTCGGTGGTCAGGGCGAAAACTGCCTCATCGACGGTCTTTCCCTCGGCGGCCAGCCTCGCGACCTGGTCGTTGTAGGCATCACCCTGCGACAGAGCGGCTGCGAAGATCGACGGGTTGGTGGTCACGCCGACAACGCTGCTGGTGTCGACGAGCTCTTGGAGTCTGCCGCTGGTGATCAGCGGGCGGTTCAGGTCGTCGAGCCAGATGGACACGCCCTGTGTGGACAGTTCCTTGAGGTGGTCGGTCATGTCGTCGTCCTCATGTCATCGCCCGCCGGCGGCCTGGATGGATTCCTTGGCTGCGGCCACGACGGCAGCAGGGGTGAAACCGAACTCACGGAACAACGTGGACGCGCCGGCAGACGCGCCGTAGTGGTCGATGCTGATGATGCGTCCGGCATCGCCGACGACGTCGCGCCAGCCCATGGACACTCCAGCCTCGACACTCACCCGGGCCCTGACGTTCGGCGGGAGGACCTCGTCGATGTAGTCCTGATCCTGGGCGTCGAACCACTCGCGACACGGCATCGACACGACGCGGGTCGAAACCCCTTTGGACTCAAGGGTTTCCCGCGCTTCGATCGCGAGGCTGACCTCGGATCCGGTCGCAATCAGGATCAGCGTCGGGCCGGTGCTTGCCGAGCCCTCGGCCAGCACGTATGCGCCCTTGGCCGTCCCTTCGGCCGACCCGAACGTCTCACGGTCAAAGGTCGGCACTGCCTGCCTTGAAAGGGCCAGACCTGCCGGTCGGTCGGTGTGCTCCAGGATCGTGCGCCACGCCACCGAGGTCTCGTTGGCGTCGCCGGGGCGCACGACGTCCAAGCCCGGTATGGCGCGAAGCGCGGCCAGGTGCTCGATCGGCTGATGCGTCGGGCCATCCTCGCCCAGACCGACGGAGTCGTGGGTCCAGACAAACGTCACGGGCAGCTTCTGGAGAGCGGCGAGCCGAACCGCCGGGCGCATGTAGTCCGAGAACACCAGGAAGGTTCCGCCATACGTGCGTGTGAGTCCTTCGAGGGTGATGCCGTTGAGGATGCAGCCCATGCCGAGCTCGCGGATGCCGAAGTGCAGGGTCCGGCCGTAGGGACTGCCCTGGTACTCATCCGTCTGCTTGCCTGTGGGGATGAAGCTGGGCGCGCCGTCCATGGTCGTGTTGTTGGACCCGGCCAGATCCGCCGAGCCGCCCCAGAGCTCGGGCATGACGTCGGCCAAGGCGGTCAGCACTTTGCCCGAGGCGGAACGCGTTGCGATGCCCTTGGGGTCCGCCGGGAAGGTCGGGAAGGCGGCGGTGAAGTCCGGCGGCAGCTCCTGTCTGACCAGCCGGTCGAGCAGGGAGGCGCGGTCGGCGTGCGAAGCCCGCCAGTCGGCATACCCCTTGTCCCATTCCGCATGCATGGTATTCCCGCGGGACTTCACCTCACGAGCGTGGGCAAGCACATCGTCGTCGACGGCAAAGGTCTGTGCAGCGTCGAAGCCGAGCAGGGTCTTGGTAGCAGCGATCTCCTGATCACCCAACGCCGAGCCATGCGAGGCGCCGGTGTTCCGTTTGGTGGGGGCGGGCCAGGCGATGACGGTCTTGAGGATCACGAGCGTCGGCTTGTCGCTGATCGCCCTGCCGCTCCCGATCGCGGCGAGCAGGGCGTCAATGTCCTCCACATAGCTGTGGGACCCGCCGCTCCAGCTGCTGCGCCAGTCGACGGTGACGACGTGCCAGCCGTAGGCCTCGTAGCGCTTGCCCACGTCCTCGGAGAACGAGATGTTGGTGTCGTCCTCGATGGAGATGTGGTTCTGGTCGTAGACGACAGTCAGGTTGCCCAGCTCCTGGTGACCGGCCAGGGCGCTGGCCTCGTGGGACACGCCCTCCATGATGTCGCCGTCAGAGGCGATCACATAGACACGGTGGTCGAACGGGCTCTCGCCGGGCGCGGCTTCGGGGTCCAGCAGACCCCGCTGCCGGCGCTGGGCCATTGCCATGCCAACGGCCGAGGCGAGCCCAGAGCCGAGGGGCCCTGTCGTGATCTCCACGCCCTTGGTGTGATGGACCTCAGGGTGTCCCGGGGTCAGGGAACCCCACGTGCGCAGCGACTTCAGGTCGTCAAGCTCAAGGCCGTATCCCGAGAGGTACAGCTGGATGTACTGCGTCAGGCTCGAGTGGCCGCACGAAAGCACGAACCGGTCACGTCCCAGCCACTGTGGGTCGGCGGGGTCGTGACGCATCACGTTCTGATACAGCAGGTAGGCGAGCGGTGCCAGGCTCATGGCGGTGCCAGGGTGGCCGTTGCCGACCTTCTGGACTGCGTCAGCCGCCAGGAGTCGCGCTGTGTCGACGGCTCGAACATCCAGGTCGGTCCAGCCGGCTCGGGTGGCGACCGGAGCGGCGAGAGACGGGTCGCGACTCCCGCTCGTGCCAGGGGCGATGTCGTGGGCCTCGGTGGTGCTCTGATCAGTCACGGATCGACCCTATCCTTGAGAATGACCTTCGTCCCACCGAGTCCTTCCTCTTGAGGGCGTGCGCCGGCGCTAGACTTCCCTTCGCCATGGGCGCACCGTCTCCACCGGTCTCGCGCCCGTTCCACACCGCACTCCTAGGACGCCGTGACTTCACTCGAGCCATGCACCGATCCTCCATCGGCGGTGCCCGATCAGCCGCGCTGGGGTCAGACGGCGGCGGACTATCTCGCGTTGACCAAGCCGCGCATCATCGAGCTGCTCCTGGTCACGACCTTCCCCACGATGTTCCTGGCCCAACGCGGGCTGCCACCGTTGTGGCTCATCGCAACGACCCTGGTCGGTGGCACGTTGTCGGCTGCCGCTGCCAACACGCTGAACTGCTATCTGGACCGCGATATCGACTCGGTCATGCATCGCACCAAGAACCGGCCGCTGGTCACCGGTGCGATCTCTCCGCCGGCCGCCGTGCGTTTTGGCGTGGCGCTCACGGTGATCTCGACGCTCTGGCTCGGGCTCCTGGTGAACTGGCTTTCCGCCGCCCTTTCTCTGGGCGCCATCGTGCTCTATGTCGGCTTGTACACGATGTTGCTCAAGCGCCGCACGTCCCAGAACATCGTGTGGGGAGGCGCTGCAGGCTGTATGCCGGTCCTCATCGGCTGGTCTGCCGTCACCAGCTCGCTTGCGTGGCCGGCGTTGGTGCTCTTCATGACCATCTTCTTGTGGACGCCTCCGCACTACTGGCCGTTGTCGATGCGTTTCAAGGACGAGTACGAGGCCGCCGGGGTGCCGATGCTCCCCGTCGTGACTCATGACGCGGCGGTGGCTCGTCAGGTCGTGTTCTACAGCTGGGCAACCGTGGCAACGTCCTTGACGTTGGTGCCGATCGCATCGATGGGCTGGGTCTACCTGGTCGCGGCCGTGCTTTCGGGTGGCGTGTTCCTTCTGGAGGCACACAGACTCCTGAACCGCGCCGAGGCCGTCGAGAATGTCACTGTCGCCTCATTGAAGCCGATGCGGTTGTTCCACTACTCGATCAGCTATCTGACGATCTTGTTCCTCGCTGTCGCGGTCGACCCGCTGCTACACCTCGCGCTTCCCTGGGCTTAGCGGCGGCGCAGGCTCAGGACGCCGTAGGTGAGGGAGACCACCAGGAGGCTGGCGCCGAGCATGTGGACCATGACGAGCACCTCGGGCAGACCGGTGAAGTACTGCGTGTAGCCGACGAGGCCCTGCAGCACCGTGACACCGAGGACCGCGTGCCAGAACCGTCGAGGTCGTGGGTCGGTCGCTGTCAGGTGCACCGCCAACAGGACGGCGACGACGAGTCCGACGAACAGCATCACGGTGTCGGCGTGCAACCACGAGATCGTCCGCGCGTCGAACCCGAAACGTGGCGTCGTGGCATCGCCCGAGTGCGGGCCGGACCCGGTAACCACCGTGCCGAGCATCAGGACGAGCGCGCCCAGCCCGGCCGTGACCCAGGCCAGCGACCGGATCTCCTTGCGCACCAACGCAACTGGGGGCTCGTCACCTTCGCCGACGCGATACAGCAGATAGGCCGACAAGGAAACCAGGACCATCGAGGCCAGGAAGTGGGCGGCAACGAGGGCCGGGTTGAGGCCCTTGAGCACGGTGATTCCGCCCAGGATCGCTTGCAGCAGCACGCCGACGAGCGGCAGCACGGAGATGCGGAGCAGGGCTCGACGATCAGGCGCCCAGCGCCATACGGCGACGATCACCAGCAGTGCCGCGAGGCCGACCGCGCCGGTCAGGGTCCGGTTGCCGAACTCGATGAGCTTGTGAAACCCCTGTTCCTGGTGGGGGACCGGGATGAACGATCCCGGGACGCACTGTGGCCACGTCGGACAGCCGAGGCCCGAGCCGGTCAGTCGGACGAGCCCGCCGGTGACGACGATGCCGACTTCGAGAACCAGGTTGACCAGGAGGACTCTGCGCAGCCAGGGGTTTGTCGACTCAGCGGTGGGCACCCGATGAGGCTAGTGCCGCCGCAGCACTTCTCATCCCAGCGTCCGAGCTCGCGCTTTCGCAGACCCGCTGCCTCCGTCAAACGTGCACGAGGGGTGGCCGCGCGGGTGGTCGAGCACGAATCACAGTCGCTCGACCGGGCTTGGCCGGGGTAGTGCACGTTTGACGGCATGGACGGGCGGCGTCGACAACCCGGACGTCACTCAGGCTGGCAGGCTAGTCGCTCCAGCGAAAGGTGCGTGATGCCAGCACCGTGGCCACCGTGCCCCACACGACAAGCACCAGTAGCGGTATCCCGGCCGGGCGGCCGTGGACGAAGGCCTCACGCAGTCCCTCCCCGAGTGCGCCGGACGGAAGAATTGCGGCCACGTGGGACAGCCCGGGCGGCATCTCGGTGCGCGGGACGATGACCCCGCCGAGGCCGAGGAGCAGGATCCAGATCAGGTTGGCCAGTGCGAGCACGCCCTCGGCGCGCAAGGTGCCGGCCAGAAGCAGGGCGAGAGCGACGAACGCCCAGGTGCCCACCAGACCTAGGAGAACCCCGGCGAACAGCCCCGTCCACCGAGGGTGCCATCCCAAAGCCAGACCAAGGCCGCCGATCACGACGCTCTGAAGTAGCTCGATCGTCAACACGGCCAGCGCTTTGGCGATGAGGAGTCCGCCTCGACCGAGCGGACTCACCCCGAGCAGGCGCAGCACGCCGTACCTGCGGTCGAAGCCGGTGGAGATGGCCTGGCCCGTGAAGGCAGTGGAGATCACGGCCAGCGCCAGAACGCCGGGAACGGCGAGGTCGATGCGTCGACCCGGGCCGAGCCAGGGGGACTGGCTCATGGCCAGGCCCACCAGAGCCATGGCCGGAAGGATGAGGGCGACCAGCAGCTGCTCGCCGTTGCGCAGGAGGGTGCCGGTCTCGAAGCGGGTCTGGGCAAGGATCCGGTTGACCGTTGGAGCGGCGGTGCCTGCCGGAGCTGCGGTGTTCATCATGCGGACTCCCGAGTGAGGGAGAAGTAGACGTCCTCGAGCGAGCGTTCGCCGGTCAGCTCGGCGAGGCTGCCCTGACCAACAACGCGCCCGCGGTTGACGATGACGATGTGATCGGCCAACCGCTGTGCCTCCTCGAAGGAGTGTGTCGTGACGATGACGGCGCAGCCGGAGTCGCGGATCTCGCGGATCAGGTCCCAGACCTCGAGGCGGCCGTGCGGGTCCAGACCTGCGGTCGGCTCGTCCAGGAACGCGACCTCGGGGCTGCCCACCAGCGCCGCGGCGAGGGCGACCCGCTGCTTCTGCCCCCCGGACAACCGACGGACCGTCGTGCCGCTGAAGGCGCCGATCCCGAGCCGGTCCACCAGGGCATCCACGTCGGCGGGGGAGTGGTGGAACGCCGCGAGATGACGTAGCAGTCGCACCGGCCTGGTGGCGTTGGGCAGCCCGCCGTCCTGCAACATGACCCCCACACAGGCGCGGTGGTCGGCGCCGGCCCGCCAGGGGTCGACGCCCAGGACGCGAACCTCGCCGGAGTCCGGCCGTTGCAGGCCTTCAGCGCACTCGATGGTCGTCGTCTTGCCTGCGCCGTTGGGCCCAAGGACTGCGGTCACCTGCCCGTGGTGAGCAGTCCATGTCATGCCTTGGAGTGCAGTGGTGGCGCCAAAACGCTTGGTCAGCTCGCGCACAGTCACGGCCTCGGTCACCGCCGGAGTCTAGGACACTCGAGCGGTGTGATCGGCCTCGGGTATGGCCAATATCAGGTTAGGTAACCCTTACTTGAGTTGCATCCTTGAATTAGGTCACACTAGTGTTGTGTTTATCGCCGACAAGCATGCTTCCGACTGTACGGACGGGCCCAACCCCGGACCGCACGTTCTCGATGCGCGCACCCGGGACAAGGTCCGGCAGACGATCTCCGAGCATGGCCCTCTTACCGCGGGCGCCGTGGCATCACTTCTGGGCCTTACACCGGCTGCTGTTCGCCGTCACCTCGACGCGCTGTCCGAGCAAGGGGCCATCGAGGAGCGTGAGCCGGCCACTGCTGGGGGCGCGGGTCGCGGTCGCGGCCGGCCCGCCCGTGCATACATCCTTTCGCCAGCCGGTCACGCCGGCATGGGCAGTGACTACGACCACGTCGCCACGTCGGCGCTGCGGTTTCTCGCAGACCACGCCGGCGCCGACGCGGTGGGCGAGTTCGCCCGTGAACGCAGCGCCGAGCTCGAACAACGCTATTCCGCGCAGCTAACCGCTGCCGGCGATGACGTCACTGTCCGCGCGGACGCACTTGCGGCGGCATTGATCGCGGATGGATTCGCCGCCTCCACCCGACCTGTTGGACAGGGCACGCCCCTGGCCGGTGTGCAGCTGTGCCAAGGACATTGCCCGGTGCAGCACGTCGCGGCCGAGTTCCCTCAGTTCTGTGACGCCGAGACCGACGCGTTCTCGCGCCTGCTCGGAGTCCACGTCCAACGCCTGGCGACGCTCGCCCACGGCGAGCACGTCTGCACCACGTTCATCCCCCTGAGTGTCGTCCACGCGACCACATCTGATGAAAGGCCCTCGCGATGAGCATTATCGAAGAGCTCAACCCCGGACTGAAGGGTCTCGGTACCTATGAGTACGGCTGGTCCGACAGCGATGCTGCCGGCATCTCGGCTCGCCGAGGTCTGAACGAAGAGGTTGTTCGCGACATCTCCGGCCGCAAGAGCGAGCCTCAGTGGATGCTCGACCTGCGGCTGAAAGGGCTGAAGCTGTTTGGCAAGAAGCCGATGCCCAGCTGGGGTTCTGACCTGACCGGCATCGACTTCGACAACATCAAGTACTTCGTGAAGTCCACCGAGAAGCAGGCCACCTCCTGGGAAGAGCTGCCCGAGGACATCAGGAACACCTACGACCGTCTGGGCATCCCTGAGGCCGAGAAGCAGCGTCTCGTCGGCGGGGTGGCCGCGCAGTACGAGTCCGAGGTCGTCTACCACCAGATCCGCGAGGACCTGGCGGAGCAGGGCGTCATCTTCGTCGACACGGACACGGGCTTGCGTGAGCACGAAGACCTGTTCCGCGAGTACTTCACCTCGGTGATCCCGGTCGGCGACAACAAGTTCGCGGCCCTCAACACCTCGGTGTGGTCCGGTGGTTCCTTCATCTACGTCCCGCCCGGCGTCAAGGTCGACATCCCCTTGCAGGCCTACTTCCGGATCAACACCGAGAACATGGGTCAGTTCGAGCGCACCTTGATCATCGCTGACGAGGGCTCGTACGTTCACTACGTCGAGGGCTGCACCGCGCCGATCTACAAGTCGGACTCGCTGCACTCCGCCGTGGTCGAGATCATCGTGAAGAAGAACGCCCGCGTCCGTTACACGACCATCCAGAACTGGTCCAACAACGTCTACAACCTGGTCACCAAGCGTGCGACCTGCGCCGAGGGCGCCACGATGGAATGGATCGACGGCAACATCGGCTCCAAGGTGACGATGAAGTACCCGGCCGTGTTCCTCCTCGGAGAGCACTCCAAGGGCGAGACCCTGTCCATCGCCTTCGCCGGCGAGGGCCAGCACCAGGATGCGGGCGCCAAGATGGTCCACGCGGCTCCGAACACCCACTCCAGCATCATCTCGAAGTCGGTGGCCCGGGGGGGTGGGCGGACGTCATACCGCGGTCTCGTGCAGATCATGGCGGGTGCGCACGGAGCGTCGTCCAACGTGCGCTGCGACGCGCTGCTCGTCGACACGATCAGCCGCTCCGACACCTATCCCTACGTCGACGTCCGCGAGGATGACGTGACGATGGGTCACGAGGCCACGGTCTCCAAGATCGGTGACGACCAGCTGTTCTACCTGATGTCCCGTGGCCTCACCGAAGAAGAGGCCATGGCCATGATCGTGCGAGGGTTCATCGAGCCGATCGCTCGCGAGCTGCCGATGGAGTACGCCCTCGAGCTCAACCGACTGATCGAGCTCCAGATGGAAGGAGCGGTCGGTTAATGACCGTCGCGCAAGAAACTGCCCCCCAATCACCTATGACGCAGCGACCCGGAGCCAAGGCCCACACGGACTCCGGTGCGGCCTTCGTCCCTGACCAGTCGCGTGCCGAGCGCCTGACCTCGTATGACGTCGCCGACTTCGCGGTCCCCGGCGGCCGCGAGGAGGACTGGCGTTTCGCCCCGGTGGATCGCCTCGCCGGCCTCTTCCAGGTCGAGCCCACTGACGAGTCCCGGTTGACGTTCGAGGTCTTCGCGCCGCAGGGGGTCGAGATCGGCGAGGCCAAGGTCGGCGACCCTGTGTTCGGCTCCGTCCTGCGCCCGGCCGACCGCGCGTCGGCCGCCGCCTGGGCCGGCGCCGAGAAGGCCACCCTGGTGACCATCCCGAACGAGGTCGAGCTCAGCGAGTCCGTGCGGATCACGATCACCGGTGATCGGGGATCAGGCCAGCGACCGCCGCGGGTCAACGGCCACCTGATCGTTGACGTCGGCCGGTTCGCGAAGGCGACCGTCGTGCTGACCCACAAGGGCTCCGCCGAGTGCGCCACCAATGTGGAGCTCCGCGTCGGCGACGGCGCGGACCTGACGTTCGTCACGGTGCAGGAGTGGGACGACGACGCGATCCACCTTGCCCAGAACGATGCCCTCGTCGGTCGCGACGCCAAGCTGAAGCACGTCACCGTCACTCTTGGCGGCGAGATCGTGCGGGTGTGCACCAATGTTCGCTACTCCGGCCCGGGGGGGTACGCGAAGGCGATCGGCGTCTACTTTGCTGACGCGGGTCAACACCAGGAGCACCGCCTCTTCGTCGACCACGAGACACCCAACTGCGTCTCGAACGTCGAGTACAAGGGCGCGCTCCAGGGGGACTCCGCGCACACGGTGTGGATCGGTGACGTTCTGATCAGGGCGACTGCCGAAGGCACAAGCACCTACGAGCTCAACCGCAACCTCATCCTCACCGATGGCGCCAGGGCTGACTCCGTCCCGAACCTCGAGATCGAGACCGGCGAGATCATCGGCGCCGGCCACGCTTCGGCCACCGGACGTTTCGATGACGAGCAGCTGTTCTATCTCGAGTCGCGTGGCATCCCGCAGGACGAGGCTCGCCGCCTTGTCGTTCGTGGATTCTTCGCCGACATCGTGAACCGCATCGGCGTACTCGAGGTCCAGGAGCACCTGATGACCGCGATCGACGCCGAGCTCTCCCTGTCGATAGGCCCGGCGTCGGTATGACCGAGACCACTGCTGTGACCGCGGACGTGACAGACGGATACGTCCGCGTCTGCTCGGTCAACGACCTGCCGACGGTTGGCGCTGTCCAGGTTGAGGTCGACGGCAAAGCGGTCGCCGTCGTGCGTGACAGCGCAGGCGACATTCACGCGATCGACGACACCTGCAGCCACGCCAATGTCTCTTTGTCAGAGGGGGATGTGGAGGACAGCGCCATCGAGTGCTGGCTGCATGGCTCTCGTTTCGACCTGCGCACCGGCGAGCCCACCAGCCCACCGGCTATCACCCCCATTGATGTCTATCCCGTGAAGATCAACGGTGGCGACGTGTTCGTCTCCGTGACGAAGGAGAACTGAAAGCCCATGGCAACACTGGAAATTCGCGACCTGCATGTCACGGTCGACACGGAGAACGGCGTCAAGGAGATCTTGCGCGGCGTGGACCTGACCGTGAAGGCGGGGGAGACCCACGCGATCATGGGTCCCAACGGCTCCGGCAAGTCGACCCTGGCCTACAGCATCGCCGGCCACCCGAAATACACCGTCACCCAGGGCACCGTGACCCTTGATGGTCAGGACGTCCTCGCGATGAAGGTCGACCAGCGTGCCCGCGCCGGCATCTTCCTCGCCATGCAGTACCCGATCGAGGTGCCCGGCGTCACGGTCTCCAACTTCTTGCGCACGGCAAAGACCGCGATCGACGGCGAGGCGCCCAAGCTGCGCCTCTGGGTCAAGCAGATGAAGGCCGCCATGGCTGAGCTGCGCATGGACCCCGATTTTGCTGACCGCAACGTCAACGAGGGTTTTTCCGGCGGCGAGAAGAAGCGCCACGAGATCCTCCAGATGGAGCTGTTGCACCCGAAGATGGCCATCCTCGACGAGACCGACTCCGGGCTCGATGTCGATGCGCTCAAGGTTGTCTCCGAGGGCGTCAACAGGGTCGCGGCGGGCGGCGACGTCGGCGTTCTGCTGATTACCCACTACACGCGGATCCTGCGCTACATCAAGCCTGACTTCGTCCATGTGTTCATCGACGGCAGGATCGTCGAGGAAGGCGGGTCGGAGCTCGCGGACCGCCTGGAGGACGAGGGTTACGACCGGTTCGTCAAGGTCGAGGCCTCGGCAAGGGATTGACCACCATGTCCGACGTCGCCTTGAGCAAGGCATTCACCGAGCAGGAGTCGGCCGCGATCCGCGGCGACTTCGCGATCTTGTCGCGCACGGTGCGCGGCGGAAAGCCGCTGGTGTATCTCGACTCCGGCGCGACGTCGCACAAACCACGGCAGGTGCTCGATGCCGAGCGTGCTTTCTACGAGCAGCACAACTCCGCAGTTCACCGCGGTGCGCACCAGCTGGCCGAAGAAGCTACCGACGCCTATGAGTCCGCGCGCGAGACCGTCGCCCGTTTCATCGGTGCGCAGACCCAGGAGGTGGTGTTCACCAAGAACGCCACCGAGGCCTTGAACCTCGTGGCCTACGCGTTCAGCAATGCCGCCGCTTCCGGTGCCATGGACGGTGCCGACCCGACGGTTGCTGCGAGGTTCGCCCTCGGCGAGGGCGACGAGATCGTCATCACCGAGATGGAGCACCACGCCAACCTCGTTCCGTGGCAGGAGCTGGCTCGCCGCACCGGCGCCACCCTGCGCTGGATCGGCGTCACCGATGATGGCCGCCTCGACCTGAATGACCTGGAAACGGTCATCACCGATCGCACCAAGGTGGTGGCTTTCACCCATGTGTCGAACGTTCTCGGGACCATCAATCCGGTTGCTGCCATTGTGGATCGGGCTCATGCGGTCGGCGCACTGACGGTTCTGGATGCCTGCCAGTCAGTGCCGCACATGGCAGTTGACGTGGTCGATCTCGGCATTGACTTCCTGGCGTTCAGCGGCCACAAGATGTTTGGTCCGATGGGAATCGGTGTCCTGTGGGGTCGCTACGACCTGCTCAAGGCCATGCCTCCGTTCCTCACAGGTGGCTCGATGATCGAGCTCGTCCACATGGAGAGCTCGACCTACGCCGCTCCGCCGCAGCGCTTCGAGGCGGGCGTCCCGATGGCTGCCCAGGCCGTCGGCCTGGCCGCCGCGTGCGACTACCTCAGCGACCTCGGAATGCCTCGGGTGACCGCCCATGAGGAAGCCCTCACCGAGGCGCTTCTCGCCGGTCTTGCGCAACGTCGCTGGGTCCGCGTGATCGGCCCTGTCGACGGTCGGGACCGTTCTGGAGTGGTCTCGTTCGTCGTCGAGGGGGTTCACCCGCACGATGTGGGTCAGATCCTCGACGATGCGGGGGTGGCCGTGCGGGTGGGCCATCACTGTGCCTGGCCTCTTCACCGACGGATGAAGCTGACGTCGACCACTCGGGCCAGCTTCGCGGCATACAACACGATCGCTGAGGTGGACGCGTTGCTGACGGCTCTCGACCATGTGCCTGCGGTGTTCGGGGTGGCGCTGTGAGGAACCTCTATCAGGAGATCATCCTTGAGCACGCGAAACGGCCGCATCATGCCGGCCTGCGCGAGCCGTTCGATGCTCAGGTGCACCACATCAACCCCACCTGCGGCGACGAGATCACCCTGCGCGTGCACCTCGACGGCGAAGGTCCGTCGGCCGTGATCGCCGACCTGTCCTATGACGCGCTCGGCTGTTCCATCTCGACGGCCTCGACCTCGGTGCTGGCTGACGAGGTCATCGGCCATACCGTCGAGGAGGCGCTCACTTCGTTTTCCGCTATGCGGAGGATGCTGACGAGCAAGGGCACCGACCTCGGCGACGAAGATGAGATCGGCGACGGCGTCGCCTTCGTCGGTGTCTCGAAGTACCCCGCCCGGATCAAATGCGCGCTGTTAGGCTGGAGTGCGTTCACGGATGCACTTGCCCAGGCCGGCGTCGATATCACGAAGTACGCCCTCAGCAGCAAAACCATCACGCGAAACACCCCGGAGACGACATGACTGACACGACCACAGATCACACCAACGAGGCGGCGTCAGCGCCCACCCCGCCCAATGTGGCCGACATCGAAGAGGCCCTGCGCGATGTCGTTGACCCTGAGCTGGGGATCAACGTCGTCGACCTCGGCCTGATCTACGGCGTCACGGTCGACCAGCACTCCCACGTCATCATCGACATGACGCTGACCAGTGCCGCGTGCCCGCTGACCGACGTCATTGAGGACCAGGTCGCGCAGGCTCTCGAGGGCATGGTGATCAGCCACCGGATCAACTGGGTCTGGATGCCACCGTGGGGTCCGGACAAGATCACGGACGATGGCCGCGAACAGCTGAGGGCGCTCGGCTTCAACGTGTGAGCCAGGCCGCAGCTAGACGTATCGAGGTTGACCCCGAGCGGATTGTGCTGTGGGTCAACGGCTTTGCCGAACGTCACGGTGAGCTGACGTGGGCATGGACCGGGACTTCGACGGCATCGGCTGGGACATCTTTGGTGTTGTCTGCGGCTGACGGTGCCACCGCGATCCTGGAGCCTTTCGTACCCGGATCCTCCAGCGGATCGTCTGCCGCGAGCGCGTCGGGTGGGCTCGACGTGCTGGCCGGCTGGGCGGAGCCCCCGAATCGCCTGGCGCTGGTTCTCGTCCGGCGCGGTGGGTATGCCGTGGGGCGTGGCGAGGGTCGGACGCTGGTTTCCCACAAGGTCGGCACGCGTTACGTGCAGTCCCGGACCGCGGCCGGCGGCTGGTCCCAGCAACGCTTCGCCCGACGCCGCAAGAACCAGGCCGACGGGCTGGTCGGTTCCGTCATCGAGCACGCACTCAGGATCGTTCTGGCCTCGCCCAGCGACGCACTGGTGGTTGGTGGGGACAAGGCCCTCGTCCGTGACGTCCTGGCCGACGCACGGCTGTCCAGCCTGGCGGACCTGCCACGCAGGGAGCTTTTCGACCTGCCGGACCCCAAGCTTGTGGTTCTGGAACGAGCCCTGCGCCGTGCCCGCGCCGTGCGAATCACACTCTCCGAGCCCGACGCCGCTGTCGTCGACTCCTCGACTGCTGTGTAGCGGGGCGTCGGCCCTCATACGCCGACGTCGCGTCAGAACGGTGGTGGCGGGTAGTCGTCGGTGGTGGCAGTGGTCGCGGTGGTGTGTTGGCTCTGGTTGGGGCGTGGTGTGCCCTCGTCGCGGTGGGCGGGCCAATGGTGTTGTGGTCGTGGTGGGGTGGCGGGCGCGAGGGCCTGGGTCCATGCGATCGTGTCGTAGATGTTGAGGTGTCCGGGGAGCGGGATGTCGGGGTTGAGGACCGGGGCCAGGCGGCGGCCGTGGTGGGCCTCCAGGCTCGAGACCTTGACGGGGAGGTTGTCGGGGTGGTCGTAGACGTAGGGGTAGGTCGTGACCGTGCGCCCGGTCGCGGTGGTCCAGCGCAGGGTGCCGTCGGGTGACTGGTGGCTGTCCCAGAAGCGGGAGGTCTTGAGGTT
>DATCNE010000345.1:0-11765 GCA_036565395.1 Dermatophilaceae bacterium | reverse complement strand
CCGCAGCTGCGTCGTCGTGCTGGTCGACGCCGTCGACCTGGCCGTGATCCGCGCCATCCGATACGCCCACACCCTGCGGCCGACCGAGCTGCACGTCGTGCACTTCGTTATCGACTCCAACCACGCAGCCGAGCTGCTCAGGGCGTGGGACGCCCAGCCGGGCTTGAACCTGTCGCTGGAGCTCGTGGACTGTCCTGACCGCCGGCTGCCGCGGGCCGCCCTCGAACTCACCCAGCGGCTGATCGCCGATGCGGTCTCAACCCAGGTGACGATGCTGTTGCCCCGGCGCTCCTTCGGAGCGTTCCTGGGCCGGATGCTGCACGACCGGACCGCCGATGACATCGCCGAGGCGGTCTCCACCGTGCCCGGCGCCGTGGCCACCATCATCCCCTTCGATGCCAGCAACCCCATGGGACCGTTGCGGCGCAAAGGATTCGGGTGGGGCTCGGGACCGAAGGGGAGGGAAGTGAAGCCGGTCCCCGAGGTCGGTGTGGTACCCGACACGATCGTGGAACCCGCCCTCGACGTGATGGACCGAGAGCCCCGCGTGGCCATCAAGAACGCCACCCACCGCCAGACCGCAACAGTCGAGGGTCGCATTCGCTCGGTTGAGGTCTCACCCATCTCGGGCAATCCAGCCCTGCGCTGTGAGCTGGTCGATGACACCGGGGGGGTGACGTTGCTGTTCTACGGACGACGCTCGATCGCCGGTATCGAACCCGGCGTGAAACTGCGAGCGGAGGGCCGCGTCGGCGAGTACAAGGGACACCTCGCCATCGCGAACCCGTCGTACACGATCGAACCTCCCGACCATGACGACTCCTAGCCTTGATCTCTCACATCTGTCGGTGCCGAACGTCGTTTGGCTCAAGAATGAGGACGTCCCCGGGGGCCGAGGGGTGGTCTTTGCACAGAACGCGTCACCGCTGCCAAACTACTGTTGAACTGGCCATGGCGTTGACACCGCATGATCTTCGGTTGGATTCTTGGTGCACTGACCTCAGTACCGGGTGTTGACCCAGAGGACAGGTGGACAGGGAGGGTCATGTGCCCACAAGGCGACAGCGGGGGCTCCGCGGAGCCGAGTTCGACCACGGCTCACGCGTCGGGCGAGGCTTCGTTCGAGCAGTTGCGGCTGACAGCGGAGCTGGCCTCTGATCTGGTCTACCAGACCAATCCGGCGGGAATCATTGAGTGGGTGTCGCCCTCGGTGATCCATGTGCTCGGTTGGAACCCGAAGGAGATCACGGGTAGCCCGTCCATCGACTTGGTCCACCCCGAGGATGTGTCGGGTGTCCAAGCCGACGCAGCAAGGCACTACGCGGGCGAGACCGTCGAAGAGCACGTGATCCGGTTACGGACCAAACAGGGTGCGTATCGCTGGATGTCGGTGCGGTTCCGGCCGGTGACCGACGACAATGGTGCGGTCAGTGCCATGGCCGTCGGCGCGCGTGACGTCCACGAGGCGACGATCGCAGGCAAGGCAGCCCAGGCACTGGCGCAAGCCGACTCAGCTCTGCTGCGCGCGACCGGCGAGGGCGGCCTGTTGCAGCGGGTGTGCGACATCATCGTCGAACGCGGCCGCTACCAAGCAGCCTGGTACGGCCGCCCGGTCGACGACACAGCGAAGTCGGTGGTCCAGGTGGCCCGGGCCGGCGATCACCGCGGCTACCTGGACCAGATGAGGGTGACTTGGGGCGATGCAGCCACGGCGATGGGACCGACCGGCGCCGCGATCCGCACCGGCGAGATCCAGGGCTGCCGCGACTTGCAGCACGATCCGCAGACGGAGCCCTGGCACGCGGCTGCCGTTGCCGCTGGTTTCCGGTCCTCGCTTGCGCTGCCAGTGTTCGTCGACGGTCAGATCGACGGAGCCCTGAACGTGTGTGGCGCCGAAGTGGGCGAGTTCGACCAAGAGGCGCAGACCATACTGGCCGATCTTGCCGACGATATCGGCCAAGGCCTGGCCCGACTTCGCGATCGGGCCAAGATAGCCGATGCGCTGGTCAACGGCGTCGACCTGCTGGCAGCCACCGTGAAGACCCGCGACACCTACGCTGCCAGCCACCAGTCAGACGTGTCGACCTTGGCCATGCGACTGGGGCAGGTGCTCGGGCTCGACGATGACCGGCTCCTGGGGCTGAAACTGGGTGCCAACATCCGCGACCTGGGCAACATCGTTATTCCCCCGGAGATTCTGAGCAAACCCGGACGGCTCACCCCCGAGGAGCTCGAGCAGGTGCGCAGCCACGCAGAGGTCGGCTGGGAGATCGCCAAACGATTCCACTGGCCCTGGCCGATCGCCGAGATGATCCACCAGCACCACGAACGGTTCGACGGCTCTGGATACCCCCAAGGCCTCAGAGGCGAGCAGATCGTGCGTGAGGCCCGCATCATCGCGGTTGCCGACGTGTTCGACGCCGTCAGCCACGACCGGCCGCACCGGCAGTCCCCCGGAGAAGACCGGGCCCTGGAGATCCTCACTAGGGGGAAGGGCACCAAGTTCGAACCCGACGTGGTCGAAGCGCTCCAAAAAGTTCTGGCCACCGGTTTCACCTCAGGAACAGTCCTCAAGCCCTAGACGTTCGTCGAGGAGCCAACCAGTCTTCTCGGCACTTCGGTCATTCGTCGGGAACGTGGACCTGGGCGGCTTTTCGCGCCGGGGTCGCAGGGCGACCCGCCGGACCGTGCGGCCGCCGCAACCAACGCAGGCTCTCTGTATCGGCGAGCAGCTCCAGTCGACGCCACCGGGCGCTGCCAGGCAGGGCCTGACCCTGAAGGGAGTGGCTAGCCACGCGCTGTCGGGCGCGGTCGACGTTCACACGAAGGTCGATCTCCTCGTCCGAGCGAATGGTTGAGCCGGGGCCAAAATCGTGAAACAGACGTGCCATCACGTCTTCCGACAGGGCCCAGCCAAGGACCGGCAGGTCCAGCGTCTCCGCGGCCTGCAGCCCTGCCGAGGTCGCGGTCGCATGGTCGAGGCGACCGGGCTCCGGGGCGGTGTCGAAAACCAGGAGTCCGTCAGGGAAACACCTATCGGCGGCGGCGACCACCTCGGCGACCAGGCTGGTCTGGGCCACCTTGCTGAGGTCCCCATCCGGGCAGTCAGGCATCTGGATGCGTTTCGGGCCGAGCACGTCGGCCGCCGAGGCCAGCTCAGCCCCGCGCAGCGCAGCGAGGTCGCCGGGGGCTCCTTCAAGCGTCCAGGCCTGGCCATGGGTCAGACAGAGCACATCGACCTTGGCCCCTGCCAAGACGAACGCGTCCAGGATGGCGCCGAGACCGCATGACGCATCATCCGGGTGGGCTATCACGGCCAGCACAGAGGTCCACGCCGGCGGGACACCTACACGCCGGCTCATCTGGGCCATGACTTCCCTGTTAATGGATACCTCCTCGATGCGGCAGTGGTGTGACGCCTGCCTCGGTCCGTGCGCCCACGGCCGTGAACACGTCAATCAGATCAATGTTTACCCTCAGGCCCTCTCCCGAGAAGGGTCCAAGGTCCCTGCTCGGGCTGCTGGCGACCATCGCGATGCCGGCCATGCGTCGCGAGGACGAAGACTCATCCCCCGCCTGAGGTCGGCTTTGACACCCCCCCGAGGGGCGTGGGAACATTCGAAGACCTGACACCCGCGGTCTGGGTAAGCCGGTCGGACACCGGCGCTGACCCGCAACCGTAGGCCGCCTCTGGTCATCAGCCCTCACATGGGCCGGCCGGAGCCACGCGGCGAGCCGGAGCACCGGATCGTGGGCACAAGGCTCCATCAAGATGTCCGCCGTGGTTTGCGGTCCGGAGCCGGTCGTCGCGGCTCAGGAACCCCGACCTCCCGCCCCGCCGCGAGAGAGGTCTAATTTCGTGAAGCCCACCCGTATCGCCCCCCTTGCCCGCGCTCATCGCGCTGCCATCACCCTCTTCCTGGTCATGCTGGCCGGCGTGGCCATCGCCGCGCCGGCGCAGGCCGCCGCATACCGGTACTGGGGGTACTTCCACCTTGAGAAGGGGGCCTGGGCGTTCGCCCAGTCCGGGCCGGCGCAGTTCGTCCCCAAGGACGGCGCGGTCGAGGGCTGGCGCTTTGCGGTTGCCGACGAGAGCTCCGTCCGTGACCCTCGTGCGACGCCGACCTTCGACGCCCTGTGTGCTGCCACCAAGGTCGCGGCCGGCACCAAACGTGTCGGCCTGGTCATCGACTACGGCCGACCGGCCGACAGCGCCGACGGCACTCAACCACCGGCAGTCCGCGCCACCTGCGTCGCCGTTCCCGAGAAGGCCACGGGCTCAGATGTCCTGGTGGCCGCCGGAGCCACGTTGCGCCTGGAAAAGGGGATGACCTGCGGCATCGACGGCTGGCCGGCCGCCGGCTGCGGCCCAGCTGTTGACCCGGTACCGGCCGCGGCAGCAAGCCCGGACACCGACGTCACGATCCCCGCCGCCACACCGAGCGCCGCCGCCAACGCCGCTGGAGCATCCTCCGGCACCTCCACCGCCGATGGCTCGACGGGCTCGAGCTGGCCGGTGTTCGGCGGCCTGGCTGCCGTCGTCCTGGTCGGCGCTCTCGGGTTTGCGGCGTGGCGCCGTGGCCGCGACGCCACGGAAGACTGAGCGAGCCAGGAGACCACCGTGACCCTCGCCATCCACGACTACCGGCTGCCGCGATTGCTGCACCCGGCGGCGTGGTGGGCGTGGGCCATCGGACTGGCGATGGCCGCCAACCGAACCACCAACCCGCTGCTGCTCACCCTGATCGTCGTGGTCGCCGCGTACGTCGTCGCTGCCCGGCGCGAGCTCGGGGCGGCTTCGCCGTTCGGTGCGTTCCTGCGGCTCGGCCTGCTCGCCATCACGTTGCGAGTGGTGTTTCAAGTGCTGCTCGGGGGCGGGACTCCCGGGCGCACGGTGTTGTTCACGCTGCCCGAGATTCCGCTGCCATCGGGCTCGAGCGGCGTGCGACTCGGCGGGCCGGTGACTCTGGAGGGTGTGCTCGCGGCGGCATATGAGGGGGCCCGACTTGCCGCTGTGCTCGCCTGTATCGGTGCGGCAAACACGCTTGCCAGCCCCCGCCGGCTGCTGCGGTACGTGCCGGCCACGCTCTATGAGGTCGGCACGGCACTCGTGGTCGCGCTCACCTACGCCCCCCAGCTGGTCGACGATGCCCGGCGCGTTCGCGTAGCTCGGCGGCTGAGGGGACATGGCGGGCGCGGCATACGCGAGCTGGCCCGGCTGGCTGTGCCCGTTCTCGACAGCGCCCTTGAGCGCTCGCTGAACCTCGCGGCATCCATGGAGTCACGCGGGTATGGTCGCTCGGTGCACCGCGACGCTCGCTCACGCCGTCAGGCCACGGCGCTGACACTCGCCGGCCTCAGCGGCGTCATCGCCGGGGTCTATGGCCTCCTCGACGGCAGCCCCGCGCCCCTGCTCGGGCTGCCCCTGCTGATTGTTGGCTCGGTGGCTGCGACCGCATCCCTCGCGGTCGGTGCACGGCGCGACCCGCGCTCGCGCTATCGGCCCGACCCGTGGGCGACTCCCGAGTGGCTGGTGCTCGGATGTGGTGTTGCCGCAGGCGTTCTCGTCATGATTGCCGCACAGCGCGGGGTGCCCGGCGTCGTCGTACAGACATCGCCGGCGGAGTGGCCGATACTGCCTTGGGTTCCCGCTCTGGGTGTGCTGCTCGCGCTGGTGCCGGCCTGGCTCTCCCCTCTGCCTCCGCTGCGTGCCGCCGGTCCCGTTGGCGGGCTCCAGGACGTGGGGGCCACCTCATGATCCGGTTCGAGGACGTCGGGGTCAGGTTCGACGATCGCCGCGAGCCCGTGCTGCTCGGTGTCGACCTCCGGGTGGACGAGGGCGAGATGGTGCTCGTTGTGGGGTCCACCGGAAGCGGCAAGAGCACCCTGCTGCGCTGCGTCAACGGCTTGGTCCCACATTTCAGCGGGGGCACGCTGAGCGGCCGGATCACCGTCGACGGGCGTGACACCCGCACGCACCGCCCGCGCGACCTCGCGGACATCGTCGGCGTCGTCGGCCAGGACCCTGCGGCCGCCTTCGTCACCGACACTGTCGAGGAGGAGCTCGCCTACGGCATGGAGTCGCTCGGTGTGACCGGTGACGTCATGCGCCGCCGGGTCGAGGAGACGCTTGACCTGCTCGGCCTCGCTGATGTCCGCCAGCGGACCCTGCGCACCCTCTCGGGAGGCCAGCAGCAGCGCGTGGCGATCGGTGGCGTCCTCGCCGCCCACCCTCGGATCCTGGTGCTGGACGAACCGACATCGGCCCTCGACCCGGTCGCTGCGGAGGAGGTTCTCGCCGCCCTCACCCGGCTCGTCCATGACCTCGGGCTTACCGTCCTGTTGGCCGAGCACCGACTCGAACGGGTCGTGCAGTATGCCGACCGCGTGGTCGTCGTCCAGAACGGCCGGGTCCGTGCGGACCTGCCTGCGGCGGCCATGGCCACGTCGCCCGTCTCGCCACCGGTCGTCGACCTGGGTCGCCTCGCCGGGTGGTCGCCGCTGCCACTCTCGGTGCGCGACGCCCGCCGCGCCGCCGGACCGATCCGCCTCCAGCTGGCCGGCCGCACCCCCGTTCGGGTCATCCAGCCCGTCACCACGCCCGGGCTGGACACAGCGCTCCTGAGTGCTCGGGCACTGGTGGTCAACCGCGGTCGTCGGGCGGTGTTGCGCGGCATGGACCTGGAGGTGAACCCGGGCGAGATCGTGGCGCTCATGGGTCGCAACGGTTCCGGCAAGTCAACCCTGCTGGCCGCGGCCTGCGGTCAGCTGCCCGCTCGTCTGGGCAGCGTGCGCACCGGCGGCCTCGACCCCGTCTCTTTGAAGCCCCGACAACTGGTGCGGCACGTGGGGCTGGTTCCTCAGGACCCCGGGCTGCTGCTGTATGGCGAGACGGTCGGCGGCGAGTGCCGCGCCGCGGATACGGACATGCACGCCGCGCCCGGCACGACACGCGCGATTCTGGCGCACCTGGCGCCAGACGTGGAGGACGACACCCACCCGCGCGACCTCTCGGAGGGGCAGCGGCTTGCCCTGGCACTGGCTGTGGTGCTGGCCGGAAAGCCACCTTTGGTGCTGCTCGACGAGCCCACCCGCGGGCTGGACTACGGCGCAAAGTCCCGGCTCGTGGCCTCGCTGCGTCTGCTCGCGTCCGAGCAGCACGGTGTGCTGGTGGCCACCCACGACGTCGAGCTGGTTGCTGAGCTGGCCGATCGGGTCGTGGTCATCGCCGACGGTGAGGTTGTGACCGACGGCCCGACCGACGCGGTGCTGGCCGGGTCGCCCGCTTTCGCTCCCCAGGTGGCCAAGGTGATGCACCCGCAACCGTGGTTGACCGTGGCGGACGTTGCTGCTGCCCTGGTCCAGCCCCCGCCGCTGGCGGTCTAGTGACCACGCCGCGCGTTTCGAATCGACCGGTCCTTGCGGTCCGGTGGCGGGCCGCTGCCACCCTGGCGGCGGCCTCCCTCGTCGGACTGGTCGCGTTCCTGTGGCCCTTCCTGGCACAGCCCGGATCAGGTCTGTCGCACAACGCGGACGCCCCGTGGCTGTTCGTCCTGCTCATCGCGCTGCTGGCCGCCCTGGTCGTCGCCGAGCTGTCCGACGGAGGCCTGGACGCCAAGACCGTCGCCGTCCTCGGGGTGCTCGCCGCCGCCGGCGGAGCGTTGCGAGTGCTCGGAGCCGGGACCGCCGGGCTGGAGCCGATGTTCTTTCTGCTGGTCGTTGCCGGCCGGGTCCTCGGGCGCGGGGTGGGCTTCGTGCTCGGTGCTCTGGCGGTGCTGGTCGGTGCCTTCCTGACAGGGGGGGTCGGCCCGTGGGCCCCGTTCCAGATGATCGCGGCCGGCTGGGTCGGCTTCGGCGCGGGCTGCCTGCCGCGGGCGAGCGGACGTACCGAGCGGGCGATGCTGGCGGGCTACGGACTGGTCGTCGGCCTGGTCTTCGGCCTCCTGATGAACCTGTGGTTCTGGCCCTTCCTCGCCTCCGGAGCCCCCGCGAGCATGGGTTTCGTCCCGGGCGACCCGGTGGCGGCCAACCTGTCGCGCTACGGAACCTTCTACCTGGCCACCAGCCTTGGCTGGGACCTCCCGCGGGGAGTGCTGACCGCCGTGCTGGTGATGGTCGCCGGAAGACCGGTTCTCGCCAGCTTGCGCCGCGGCACCCGACGAGCGGCGTTCGGCGCCAGCGGGACGTTCGTGGAAGGCCACGGGACGGGGCGCGCAGTTGATCGGCTCAAGCGTTGATCGGCTCAAGCGTTGATCGGCTCTGGCGCCGATCAGCGGCTCAACGTCAGGAAGCGATCTCCGTGCCGCCGAGGAGGCCGCGCACTTCTTCTGCACGGTAGCGCCGGTGACCGCCGAGCGTCCGCAGGGAAGTCAGCTTCCCAGCCTTGGCCCAGCGAGTGACCGTCTTGGGGTCGACCCTGAAAAGTGCTGCAACCTCGGCAGGGGTCAGCAGTGCCTCGGCTTCAACAGCGCGACTGGTCATTGGTCCTCCGAGTGCTGGGGTGATCTGGGTGGTGCGGATTTCTGGTATGTCCAGTTTCGTCCATCTGCCCGACAAAGGGAACGCCACGAAAGGGTGATATCCGTATGTCCGAAATGACTAGTTACTACTGTTCCGAGATGTGCTTCTCCGCCGCCTCCGGCGACGTCCACCAGGTCGAACCCGCCCGGCGTCAGCGCCCGGCATAGGCTGAATCCATGCCTGTGCTTCCGTCAGCCGCCCCCCTCAACCCGCTGGACTACGAACAGGTCGCGTACTGCCACGACGAGGCCACGGGCCTGCGCGCAATCATCAGCATCTACTCCACGGCCTTGGGGCCGGCCCTGGGGGGCACGCGCTTCTACCCGTATGAGACGGAGCAGGCCGCCCTCCAGGACGTCCTTCAGCTTTCGCGCGCCATGGCCTACAAGAACGCACTGTGCGGCCTCGACCATGGTGGCGGCAAGGCCGTCATCATCGGTGACCCCGCAACGGACAAGAGCGAGGCGCTGCTGCGTGCGTACGGCCGCTTCGTGGAGAGTCTGGGCGGCCGCTACGTCACCGCGTGCGACGTGGGCACCTACGTCGCCGACATGGACATCGTCGGTAAAGAGACCCGTTTTGCGACCGGCCGCAGCGAGGCCAACGGCGGCGCCGGCGACTCCTCCGTACTCACGGCATACGGGGTGTTTCAGGGCATGCGCGCGAGCGCGGCCCACGTCTGGGGCAGACCGAGCCTGGCCGGCAAGACGGTCGGCATCGCGGGGGTGGGCAAGGTGGGGCATCTCCTGGCCGCCCACCTGCTGGAGGACGGCGCCCGCGTGGTGGTGACCGACGTCAAACGCTCTGCCGTCGACGCTCTGCTTGAGAAACACCGTGAGATCGACGTCGCAGCCGATGTCTCGGCGCTGGTCCGATCCGAGCTCGACGTCTACGCCCCGTGCGCCCTCGGCGGCGCCCTGGACGACACGACCGTCGAGGTGCTGAGCGCCAAGGTGGTGTGCGGAGCCGCCAACAACCAGCTCACCACCGAGGGCCCCGGCGGAACCGCTCAAGCCTTGATGGCCCGCGAGATCACCTACGCCCCGGATTTCCTGGTCAATGCCGGTGGCGTCATCCAGGTCAGCGACGAGCTCCACAGCTTCGACTTCGCACGGGCCAAACAGCGCACCGCGGGCATCTTCGACGCGACAGCCTCGGTGCTTCGCGCGGCGGCGGACACCAGAATCTCACCGGCAGCGGCTGCGGATCGCCTCGCTGAGCTGCGGATGGCGCAGGTCGGCAGCAACCGGATCTGGCTCCCGGCACACTGATCCGGCCAATCTCAGCACCCGACACCACGGAACATGCTTTCACCGTGTAGCGTTAGCCTTACGAAAATACGAGATTCCCGGGGCCGTTCCGCGATGACTCGAACCACTGTGTGTGGTCCGGTCAAGCGATACCGCCCCGGCATACGCGCGAGGGGGTCGACGTCATGGGACGCGGCCGGGCCAAAGCCAAGCAGACCAAGGTTGCACGCGAGCTGAAGTACTACAGCCCGAGCACAGACTTGAACGCGCTTGAGCGAGAACTGCATGGTCCGTCGTTGTTCGACAGCCGGCCGGAGCGTGTCACCCACACTCCCACGCCGGCCGAGAGCGATGACGGCCCCGACGAATACGGCAATTGGGCCACTGGCGAGCGGTGACGCGCGCCGAGCCTGTTTGAAGCGTGCTCCCACGCGACTTTGCTCAGTTCAGGCCGGTCTGTGAGCGGAATTCTCGCGCCAAGACCGGCCTGAACTGAGCCAACGTCTTTCAGCGCGGGTGGGAACCGACGACCTGCACCGAGCCGCCGTCGACACCCTTGACGCCCCGGACCACCTCGACGCCATCCTGTATCGGCGCCACGGCAAGATCGCTGATCCGACCCAGCAGCCAGGCGTCAATGCCCTGACCCTTCAACGTGGCGATGGCCAGGTTCAGCTGATCAGCCGGCAGCACCGCCACGAAGCCGATGCCCATGTTGAGGGTGCGCTCGAGATCCGCTACCGGCACCTGACCCAGGTCTCGTACCACGTCGAAGACCGCAGGCGGAGTCCACGTCGAGCGGTCGACCCGGGCGAAGGCGTCCCGCGGAAGCACCCGCGCCAAGTTTGCCGCCAGCCCCCCGCCCGTGACATGGCTCAGGGCGTGAACGTCGATGCCATCGGTGCGGATCAGGGCGAGCAGATCCCGCGCGTAGACCCGGGTGGGCTCGAGAAGCTCCTCCCCCAGGGTCCGGCCAAACTCCTCCACCTGCCGGTCAACCGCCCACCCGACCGAGGCAAAGACCTTGCGTACCAAGGAGTATCCGTTGGAGTGAAGACCTGACGAGGCAAGCGCCAGCACGACGTCGCCGGGCACCACTCGATGCGGGCCGAGGATGTCGGCATGATCCACGACCCCTGTCGCAGCACCCGCACAGTCGTACTCGTCGGGCTCCAGCAACCCGGGGTGCTCGGCCGTCTCCCCGCCGATCAGGGCGACTCCCGCGATCTGACATCCGGCCGCGATACCGGAGACGATGGCCGCGATGCGTTCGGGCACGACCTTGCCGGCGGCGATGTAGTCGGTCATGAACAGCGGTTCGGCACCACAGACGATGATGTCGTCGACGACCATGCCGACCAGGTCGAACCCGATCGTGTCGTGCTTGTCCATGGCCTGGGCGATGGCGACCTTGGTGCCCACACCATCGGTGCTCGTCACCAGCACCGGACGGGTCATCGTGGCCAGGGCGCTCGCGTCGAACATGCCCGAGAAGCCGCCCAGACCGCCCAGCACCTCAGGCCGTTGCGCCAGCTTGACCGAAGCCTTCATCAGCTCGATCGCCCTGTCGCCCGCCTCGACGTCCACGCCGGCGTCGGCGTAGGTGATGGGTGCGCGTTCAGCGGGCATGAATCAGTCTCCCTTGGCTTGCGGACTCAGGGACGGGAGAGCGCGTCAGCCGCGCCTCCGGAGACACCGGTGCCGACACCCTCGGCGTCCTGGCGTCCGGGCTGCGGACCTTCGAGACCCGGCAGCACCTCGAGGAAGTGCTTGCCAAGCAGACTCGACTCGGGCAGTGCGATCGGGTAGTCGCCGGTGAAGCAGGCCGTGCACAGGCGTGACCGTAGCTGCCCTGTCGCCTCGATCATGGCGTCCTCGCTGACGTAGCCCAGGCTGTCGGCGCCGATGCTGGCGCGGATCTCCTCGACCTTGAGGCCGGTGGCGATCAGCTCGGCGCGGGTGGCGAAGTCGATGCCGTAGAAGCAGGGCCACTGC
>DATCNE010000344.1:0-11065 GCA_036565395.1 Dermatophilaceae bacterium | reverse complement strand
GGCCGGCGCCGACGGCGAGGGCGAGCAGGCCCTCGCGCATGTCATCGGCGATCTCGCTCATAGCTACCGTCACTTCATCCGGTACGGCGAGCCCTGGCCCGGCGCTCGTCTTCGGCGTGTTCTTCTGGTACTTGTTGGTCATGGTGGTCCCCTTCTTGGTGGTGTCTTGGCGGACGCCCAACACCTACCCCACGGGCGGTGTCAGGCGGGGGACCGCCACTCAAATTCCACGAGACCCGGGACAACCTCGCAGCAGCTTCGACCGCCGAAATTCGTCGGGGATGAAGATGGACACCAAGGTTCGGTTCGGCACTTGAATGTGTTGACCACATAGGCGAAGTTGATGGAGTCCTAACAAGCCGGGACGGACCCGCACTAACTCGCGGCGGAGCGACGCCGCACAACGAACCGCGACAGGGAAGGTATGGAAGGCCAAGATCTTCTAGCGCCTCGATGAACATGAACCTGACGACACGAAAGACCGCTGCGCATGAATGAGCGCTGGAACCGCCTGGTTCCACCCCCAGGACTGCCGACAGCGCACCTCGGAGACGCCGAACTCGTCGCCACCGAGTTGACCGGTGCTGCCGAAAAGCACCTGAGCAACTGCGTCTGGTGCCAGACCCGCCGCAATGTACCTACCGAAACCGACCGGGACGAGCTCGAGGAGTTCCTCAGCGCGCTCGAGGCGAGCCCCATGCCCGCCGAAGCCCTGCAACTCGCCGGCAGCTTCGCACTGCCCGCAGCGCTCAGCCACGCACTCGAAGCTGACATCTCGAACGTACCCGAAGTCGAACCCGCACAGCTCTGGCGCCTCGTCTGGCGCGGACATGACGCACTCGCCGTCGTACTCGAAAGAAACAGCTGGTGGGTCACAGTCGCACCGCTGTCAACGGATGTGAAGCTCGCCGACGAGTACACCGCAGTGTGCGACGCCGACGCGACCTCCCTTGGCTGTCAGACCGCAGTGTTCATGCGCGCGGCAACTACCGTGCCGCAATACACCCTCGCCCTGTACCTCGGCGATGTCCAACCCACCGGCGTGGCCAACGCAGCCAACGAGCTGCACAACCTCCACGTAGCGAGCATTAACCAGTCCAGCCCGCAGAGCGGTCTTCCGACCGGCCGACCGCTGCAAATCGACGACTGGGACCGGCAACAGGTCCTCGACGCGTTCCGCGAGCAAATGAGCTGGTTCGAGGCAGCGACTCAAGACGTCATCGACGACAACGGCGACATCGTCGGGGGCGACGCCAGGGCAGACCTGCCAGACGGAGATCACCAGAGCATCGAGGAGCTCCTCCGCCGCCCAGGACTCGACTTGATGGACCTATCCACAGACACCCAGATCCGTCCTGACCGCATCCTCGACCTCACCCAAGGCAGCGGACGGCCCACTCCCGAGGAACGCACCTCACTCGAGACCTACTTCGGAGTCACAATCAGCGGCGCATACCCCGAAGCAGCCCGAAGGGCGCTCGTCGAAATCGCATCCGAGCCAACCCACCGCCATCTTTGGCTCACCAGCAACACAGCCGAAAGCGGCGAACAGGCTCCAGACACGCTGCGCCCCTTTCTCGAACACATGCTTACCCAGAACATCGCCGCCCGAACTGTCAACGGCAGCGGGCATGACACAGACGCCGGGCTGACCGCTTGGCGCGCGTACTGGCGCGACAAGTTCGCCGTAATGAAGTAGCCACCACCCGGAGGAGATCTGTTGAGTGCCTCGGCCGCTGCGCTGGCACGCGCCCTCATCCATCACGTTCGCACCACCGGCGTGGTCGACCTGGACGAACTCAGACAGGACGCGCGCCAAGCACTGACGGCTGACTCCAGCGTCGAAGTCCGGTGGGTACAGCTCAGCTCGCTGCCATCCGGCTGCTCAATCGCCGCAACGTACGACAAGACCCGCGACCCGGCCCGGATCTCGGTTGCAGACGCACTCTCCCCAGGACGCCGCCATTTCAGCTTGCTGCACGAGTACGGACATCACCTGCGCAACCAGGTCATCGACGTCATGCAGGCCCTCTTCGCCGCCCGAAGCCGTGGCGCAGCCCTCGAAGAAAAGGTCTGCGACGCGTTTGCCTCGCTCGTGCTCATCCCCGAAGCGACCAGGCAATCAGCGTTCGCAGACGGCGTTACAGCCGCAGCCGTGGTCAACCTCATGCGGACTTCTAGCGCCTCCGAAGAAGCGGTCGCGGTCGCCGCAGCCGAATCAATGGCCTCGCCCGGGTACATCGTCCTGCTGAACCCCGACGGCACCGCACAGTTCGCGGCGCGCTCCGGAGACGCCTTTCCCGTCGCCCGCGGCACACTCCAGTCAGGCCGGCTCGCCCGCGCGGCCGCCGGCGTTGCGTTCCGAGGCGTCGCCGAAATTGAACGTGGCGGCGGACTCCGCACAGCAGAACTCAACATCGAAACCGCTGCAGCCCGTAGCCACGTCGTAGCTGTCGCCGTAGACGGACCGGCACCATGGACGGCCTTCAGCTCCGGACGGTCCACCTACGTCGCACCTACTGACGGCTGGTGCGACCACTGCACCAAGTCGTTCGCGGCCTACCTCATCTGCCCCATGTGTAACGAGCCTAAATGCCCCGACTGCCGGAGTTGCGATTGCGAGACTGCCGCGGTCGCGGGCGAGCGGCAGTGTCAGAAGTGCTGGACGATTCAGCCACCCGCGGCGTTCAATACGCCGACCGCCACGACATGTCTTGCCTGCGAATGAACTTGGTCTTTGCTCTACAGCGAACCTGCATCATTTCGGCCGCGAGCGGCGCGTCCGTCTCGTGATCTGACCTCGGTGCAGCGTTAAGGGAACCGAGCTCTTATGCCACGTCGTTGGCGGCTTACGCTCACCCGGATCTAGCGGCGATGGGCGTGCTCTCTGGTCCGGTGAAGGATCGGTGACCGGTCACCGATCGTCCTGCGGACATGGATGCGTGGCCCGATGTGTCCGGTCGCCAGCGACCTGAGAAAGCGTGCACATGCCACAGTCGGACGATGGGCTCAGCGGCTGCAACTACAGCTACTGCGAACGGAATCGGTCCTCGAGCCGGTCCAGAACGTCGGTGACGTTCGCCGCATGCTCGGCCTCGGATGCTTCCTGGCGGGCCTGCTCCGCCCGGCTGCGAGCGGCAATCTCCTCGTACTGACGATTTGTCTCTTGAAGGGCGAGTTGGAGGGTCTCCAAGTGGTACCGCTCGACCTCCTCGATCGTGGTCCCTGTTAGGACGAACCGGTCCCCTTGCACCCGGCCGTTCCCAGGTCGATGCATCGTCGTGAAGCTCGGTGGGCGGTCCCAGTTATTCACCATGAGCTGCGCCCATGTTGAGTCTGGATGCCGGGAAAGGATGAACGGCACCGTGTACAGAGCAGAACCTTTGGTCCCGTCGTTCCGTGGACTTGTGACGGCGGCCTCGTCAATGCCAACCAACTGGATGGGCCGCTGTGGATTCCAGGGAGGGTCGGCAGGAGGTCTGTTGTTCGCACGCTGACGTCTGGGCGGCAGGGGTGAACTAGGGGTCAGACGACGCTGTATATCTACGTTCAAACGATCCGCTATGGCCTGGGCAGTGAGTCCAGAGGCGTCTAAGTAGAGCTTGTCGGCCAAGGTGACTGGCATCTGGACTCGGTCGAGCCGCACTGGGATCACCGTGATCCCCTCGCGTCCGATCTCCCCGGTCATGGCGAGCGAGATCTCTTTCTGACACCACTCACTGGCAGCGCTTGCTGGTGAGACAAATGCGACCAAGAAGTCCACCTGTGCGATGGCCCCTGCGATGGCATCAACCAGCGAATCGCCTAAGCGAAGTTCGCCTTCGTCAATCCACACGCGATGACCCAACTCAGTCAGCCGCGCCGCTACGCGCCTGGCAACCTCCCGGTCGGCATGGGAGTAGCTGGCGAAGACGGTGGCCGCCAGTTCAGGATTATGGGTGGCAGGGGACACTGAGCCTCGATTCGTGGGTGGGCCTCCATCTCAGCGTAGTGACGAGGACCGACAGAACCAGACATCCGACTCTTGCGCACATCCTCATCTAGTGGCTGGCCGCATACGTCGCGCGTTCGCGCAGTTGGAGATCGGCGGACACCGAAGCATGGTTCCGATGCGTCCGGTCACCGTTCCCTTCCGTACGCAGCATCCGCTTGGCGCGGTGGTCAACCGGCCCTCGGTGTGGTCTGACCGATGAATTTTCCGCGCCGTGTTGGTCTGTACGCCGAATACCGACTCACGGGAGGCTGACGCCATGCGGAAGCTGACCTTTGGCATGAACCTGAGCCTGGACGGCTACATCGCCGCGCCCGGCGACGACCTCGGCTGGAGCGTGCCGAGCGACGAGCTGTTCCAGTGGTGGTCCGACCGGGTGGGGCGACGGGCCTGGCGCTGTACGGGCGCAAACTGTGGGAGACGATGAGCTCCCACTGGCCGACCGCTGACCAGCAGCCTGGCGCCACACCGGCGCAGATCGAGTTCGCCCGCCGCTGGCGGGACATGCCGAAGGTGGTGTTCTCCTCGACGACCAGCGCGGTCGACTGGAACGCCCGCCTGGTCACCGGCGACGCTGTCACCGAGATCACCCGGCTCAAGACTGAGGATGGCGGTCCCATGGACGTGGGCGGCGCCACCCTCGCCGCGGCGGCCATGCGGGCCGGGCTGATCGACGAGTACGCGATCGTCACCCACCCGGTCCTGGTGGGCGGCGGCACGCCGTTCTTCACGGCCCTGGACAACTGGGTGAACCTGAACCTGGTGGAGACCCGGACGTTTCCCGACGGCGTGCTCCTGACCAGGTACGAGACGAGGCGCTGAATACCCGACCGCGGATCGGCGCGGGCTCGGGCCACCCAAGGATCTCGTGGCCGTTAGGGATCGTCTCGCGGACTAACTTCGTATGACGCCCGGCGTCACACGGAGCAGGAGTCACCCTCACAGGACGGCGCGGAGCCCTCTGAAGTCACGAGGGTGAGTGGCGAATGCTCGGACCAGGCTTTGTCCAGCGTCTGCAGGACGGCGTCGGCGGGTTGGGCTCCCGAGATGCCGTACCGGCCATCGATGACGAAGAAGGGGACGCCGCTGATGCCGTACGCCCGGGCTTGCGCCTCGTCGGCGCGCACCGCGTCGGAGTAGCGGTCTGAAGTCAGCACGGCGTCCACTTCGATCTCGGGCAGACCGACCTGCGTGGCAAGCGCGCGCAACGCGGCATGGTCTGAGACGGGGGAACCTTCTGTGAACGTCGCGTGGTCGAGGCGCTCCTTGAGCTCGTCCTGCATGCCGCGCTCCAGGGCGAGGTGCAGCAATCGGTGCGCGTCAAAAGTGTTGCCGGGCCGGGCAAGGTCGAAGCGGAAGTCGAGGCCTTCTTGGCCCGCTGTGACCGTCATGTTGTCGATCATGGCTCGCGCCTCGATGACCGAGCACCCGTACTTGCTCGCGAGCCTCCCGGCGTAGGTTCCCTGTTCAACGCTGCTCGGGGGTGCGGACATGTCGAACTCGAAGCTGCGCCAGACCAGCTCCACCTCATCGCGTTGGGCGAAGCGTACCAAGGCGGCTTCGAAGCGGCGCTTGCCGATATAGCACCACGGGCAGACAACATCGGACCAGACTTCAACTTTCAGGCTCACGACTGAACCAACAGCGTCAGTGACCAGTCTCTTCCGCATGGTGTTGACATCCACATGCGTCACCCAGTCTCTGATGAGAGATCGCTGACCGGTGACCGATGCCTATGTGACGATTGTCGGAGCGCCAGAGCTGACGGCTTCGGCGGCGTCCGCTGACCGTTCCACTGATCGGGATTCGCTCTCATAGCCGAGATGCGGGCTGGCGGCGGAGCCGGGCCAGCCGGTCTCCTGCGACAGACCCGGGCGAACGGCAGTCGGAGAACCGTCGGGAATGTCGGCAGGGTGGCCGATACTCCGACCATGAGCCAGCCTTCGCCGTACGTCTTGACCCAGAGCCTTATGCCCAGCCCTTCCCGTTGCTTCCTGTGCGGGGGCCAGGTGGACGACTCCAACGACACCAAGGAACACGTCTTCCCGAAGTGGCTTCTGAACAGGTTCGACCTCTGGAACGAACCTCTGACCTTGCTAAACGGGACGACCATCAAGTACAGGCAGTTGGTCATCCCCTGCTGTCAACCGTGCAACAACCAACACCTGTCGATCCTGGAGAACCGCGACCAACAGGCGTTCGCTCTCGGAGTGGAGGCCGTGGCTGCCCTGGCGTCCTCGGATCTGTACTTGTGGATGGTGAAGATCTACTACGGGCTTCTGTTCCGTAACCTCACGCTCCCGCTGGATCGCCGTATTGCCGAGGAGGGTCCCATCGTCACCCCTGAGGACCTCAGTCGCTTTCGTTTCCTGCACCTGATGCTGCAAGGCATCCGAGGGATCGACGTTCGGATGCTGCATGCCGGCACACCGGGGTCATGCGTCATCGCTCCGGCGCAGACTTCGACCCTGGGGCACAAGTCGTTGAACTGGGACTACTTCGATGTACCGCACGTCCCGTTCTTGGCGGTCCGAGTCGGTTCAGTAGCCATATTCGCCGGGATGGCGGACTTCGGGGCCTTCCTTCACTTTGCGAAGAACACGAAGCATTTCGATGCTGCGCGTCATCTCCAACTCCACCCGGCGCAGTTCCAGGAGTTCGCCTCTCTATGCGCGGCCATCGCCATGTGGGTGAGCGACAGGCGTGACTACCAAGTCGCTGAGGACGGCCCCAACCTCACGCTCGTCTTCGACGAGACGACGGCAACGTCCCATATCCCGACGTTCATGCACGAGCCGAAGTTCCTGGGCCTATGGGCGGCCATGGCCAATCTGCGGGGCGACACGGACGCCCGGGCAGGACGTATGCCAACCCTCTTACTGGATGAGAACCAGCAGCCTCGGCACCTGTCTATGGATGAAGACGTCGCAGAAGGCAGGCTCCTCCCGGCATCGGCCGTGAGGCGGTTGCGCTCCGGTGGTAAGTGAGCCGCCCTTACGGTCCTTGACCGGATCTGCCGCGTTGGGTGTGCGTTGTTGTCCGGGGAAGGATCGGCGAGTGCTTCCCCCAAGTTGACCGTGCCCAAACGCGTGAGCGCCACCCGATCGGGAAGCGGAGCCCTGAGGGTCGGCGGGGCTGACACTATGCTCCCCACACGGAGAAGCCCGCGGACTGGATGACCCTGCAACAACTCCGCGATGAGTTCGCCCGACACGCCAGTCCTTCGCGGCCGCGGATCTGCATGGCGCCCGCGCCAGCGGCCACCTCCGAGTGTTGGGCAGGATGCGCACCATCACCGGTTCGTCGCAGACGAGTTGCTGCGGCGACTGAGCAACTTGCCGGGTGCTTACTTCCGCCAAGATCCAAGCAAAGTGTTGTGTAGGCCGATGCCACCCTGCATCGCACGGCTGCCGGGCACCTCCCTTCGGGGGCCTTCTCGGGCAACCCAACCCATCCGTGCAGCCCGCAACCCAAAACTACACTTTCGGTGCCGAGTCACGCAGGCGCTGACTAGCGACCGACATCTCTCGCCAGAACGACCGGTCAAGCATTCTCTGCGCCACTTTGGGAACAACAGGCCCGCTGACTCGCACTCGGAATATGGAATCCTGTATGGAGGTCGTCTTCGCAACCGGAACGTCATGGGACTTAGCCACAGCCTCCCCCCAGGTTCTCTCGATCAAATCGAGAATATTCGCCCTTTCACGAGCGGCGTCTAGATGGCGCCAGCCCACCTGTATTAGGAAGATGAGTAAGGCGCTTAAGGGAGAAACCCACTCTACGAGAAAATCTTGCAGGGACAGATTCACCGCCACCCCGTGAATCAGCACCCCCGCACCAACACAAGACGTTCCAGCTAAGGCTGCCACGCCCACCCTTCTCCGAAGGCGTAGGTCCCAGACAACGGAGGCGCGTTGGCACATCAGGCGACCGAAACCCGGCGGGATCCCGCTCGCATCTGGGTACCAGTTTCTCAACCCATCTCGAGATCCCGCCAACGCCTGGGCACGATGAACGATTTCCTCTTCGGCAGGGTGCCGCATATTCAAGTTAGATGTGCTCACGCCCATAAGGCGGGCATCGAACAGATCCTTGACTGAAGCGGCCATAAAAACGAAAGATCTCTCAGCGCGATCGCCCACCAAGACAGTCAACGAAGCTACGAGCCCCATCACCGCGGGGAACGATGAGGATTGCCCCCGAAGCCCGGCCCAAGTCCCGTAAACAGCCGCAAGAAGGGAGACAAGCAGGCGAGACGCCTGCACCTGGCGCGCCCGTCGCTTATAGAACTCCTCCGCGCATAGCAAATCGAGCATGTGAGCTTCATTTTGCTTTCCGACATTCAGCCCGGCCATTAGGAATTTCCGCTTTCAAGTGACTTCTCGATCGACTCTCGGTCGTCACAGGTGATGCCTACCCCGATCGCAAACTCAGTCCGTCGTTGAGCAGCAACCCATTCACCCGCACTGTGACCAAACAGGAATCCGATGGTCCGCGCGGCCTCTTCAGGTGTGGCGAAGAGCAGCGGAACCTTCAAGTTCCGCAAAATGAATGTCAGTGAGCAATTTCGGGTACTTGAGAGCCGGGCCCTTCTTCGTGCGCGCCACTCATCAAGGCGTTCCCGACGAAAATCGGGCTCAGGCACAAATCGATACCACAATTCGCTCAACTCGTCTCGAAAATGTTCGTCCCATCCGATGGTTAGAAGCTTTCCGTTGGGACGGAGCACTCGACGAACCTCTCTAAGTTCAGCTACGGCCCTGTCTTGGTCCCAGGTGCGCGACGGGAACGCCCACGCACTTATGACGATATCAACCGATTCATCGGGCAACGGCAATGATTCAGAAAGGGCATGGTGGACCGTCAGCCTGTCAGCCACGCCCGGGACGAAGCGCGACTTGGCCTGGGTGAACTCACACATCGCCGGACTGGCATCGATGCCAACCCAAGACTTAATGTCTGGCCGGGTTCGCATCGCGTGAAAAGTGAGCCGACCAGTACCTATGCCAAGCTCCAGCACCACATCAGCGCCTTCGGGCACGAGCCTCAGGGCGTAGTCCAGCGATACTCCCTGCGGATCCTCGGCATTTGCAAAAGCGTCATAAACCTCTGGAGCGCCATACCAGTAGTTCGACTCATCGGCGATCATGCCATTCTCTGGCCACCTCGAGTCCCTGGCGACTTGTTGAATCGCACGAATTCGCGGGTCTAGTATTGCGTAGAGGGCATCCGCGATATGAGGCACGACGGAACTTTCCTCTTCTTGATGCAGGGCCTGCCTCAGCGGCGCAACCGATCGAATGTCCCCGATACGCCCAAGGCCCATCGCGGCGTAAGCTCTGGTCCTGAAATACACTGCATTCTTAACTTCATGTTCAAGGAGTTCTCGTGTGGCAGGGGCAGCTATTTGACCAAAGGCTTCAACGATCCTTGGTCTCATGGACTGGCTAAGGTCTTTCGCGTGGCTGTACAGGGTCGATAGAGCACCCAGAGTCTCATTGTCGGCCACTCGAAGCCGCTCAAGAATCCAGACCGAATTCTGGACCAATTTTCGGTCTGTGCTTTCGAGAGCTTCCCTGCACCGCGGCACTATGACGCTAGCAGTATTCTCGAAGGTGGCAAGCCGTAGTACGCCAATGACTGCCGGCCGCTGATCGAGTTTATCTAAGCAGTATTCGAGGTTGTCCCATTGTTCTCCTGTTAGTGATCTCTTCTTCAGGTCGGTGCCATCCGCCTGAGTCAACTTCTCAATTGCTTCTGCGGCACACCACCAGGCATCATAGTCCCAGCCGTTTTCAAGCAATACGTATAGCGCCGCGACAATGGCAGGTCGATCAGATTGCAGTTCTCCTAGACCCCATGCAATTCCCTCGCTAACGGGAATCTGTCCCGCAAATGCCTCCAAAGCTTGGGCGACGGTTCGAGAATCAAGTTTTCGCAGGATGAAACCCAGATTCCAATCCGTCAAGGTCCCTGATTTCGCGCATGACAGCAGACTACTATATGCAGGAATATCACGATGAAGTCGTCCGATTAGAGTCTTTACTTCGTGTTCGGTTAGACGCTTGCGGCGAAGACTATCCAGATCCAACGCGTCTAGTTCAGTTCTAGACATCTATCGATCGCGAGTCTGTTGGGTATCGATCGCGAGTCTTTTGGGCGATTTCGCGTCGTAGAGCCTCAATGCCGTCCTTCAGATTGTCAGTCACGTAGGTGCAATGGATGCCGAGCCATTCCGTGTGGCTCGTCCGCTTTTCGTCAACGAACACGACTGGTATTCCTCGAGCAACCGCATAGCCAACCTCGAACGCGGATCCCAGGCCAGACGGATTGTTCTCTTCAAAGTAGAAGAGCATGAAATCTGTCTTATCCAACCATTCGCGCTCTGTGTTCGCGATGACAGCCATGCTCGGAAGGCCACTCAAGGTCTGCGGATCGAACATCTCTACCCCCCGGAGCTCTCTGCGCACGGCCTCCCTCCACCGCCCATGCGTTCCTCCAGAGAGAAAGACCGTGTACTTCGGTGCAACGGAAGGATCGTCCAGCATTACCGCAGTCTAGGGTCGTCAAGGTGCCGGCGTCCTGTCGGACTCTGGAACATTCACATTGCCAACGGCAGCTACAAGGGGACCCTGTTGCGACCAACGGGCGTCTTGCGAGCCGTCGCCACGGTGTTCGCCTTTGCGGGCTCCGACGAACAGTGACCCTGCCGGAAGACAGGCCTAGGCGCAATACTCATAACTTAGAACTACATCTGTGCTATTCTCGTTTGCATGCCACGAGCGGGACAGGTGCAGGTTGAGCCGGGACAGGGGCTCAGTGACCGGGTTGCTTTGGGTGTGCTGACCGCGACGTTTCCTCGGCAGTTGGTCGACGAGGTCATCGAGGTGACCGGGCGCCGTGAGCAGCGCAACCGGTTGCTGCCGGCCCATCTGACGGTCTACTACGTGCTGGCGATGACGTTGTTCTCCTCGGCCGGTTATGAGGAGGTGATGCGCTCCCTGACCGAGGGGCTGGCCTGGACCTCCGACGGCCGCGAGGAGTACGAGCTGCCCTCTCAGGTGGCGATCTCCA
>DATCNE010000343.1:0-21267 GCA_036565395.1 Dermatophilaceae bacterium | reverse complement strand
GCTGGGCGCTCGCCGCCGACGGCGACCTACAGTGACGGAATCGTCGTGATCTGGGTCAATTCGGTCACCACTGAGCCGCGCGCGCAGACGATGATGGCCACTCGGCGATGACAGAGGCCGACAGGGCAGTCAACACGTTGCCTGTGGCGGTCGGAATGTCGCGAGTTCACCGCCTGGCGCAATGCGCGGCACTGGCCCAGATACTTTGATCGAAGCTGACGTGGCTGACCCCAACGTGACCCCAACCCCGGCCGTCATGGCCACTCGCCAGCCACCCGGCACCCATCTCTCGGTGGGACTTCCGGGCCTGAGATTTATCGGCGCCGGGTGTTACGGATCAGAAGGTTGGGGGTTCGAATCCCTCCGGGCGCGCTCTGTGTTGAGACAGACGACCAGGCCCTGACCAGCGGAAACGCCGGTTGGGGCCTTTGTCGTGTCGAATGGCGAGACACTGAATCTCACGACGTGGTCCGTGAGGAGGGTTGCCCTTGGGGTCATCATCATCTGGTTAGCCGTGGGTCGGCAGATCGTGGCTGGGTGAGCCTTCTGAACTCTGCGGGCGGAGAATCAGAGGGTCAACTGGTTTGGGCTTCGGCACGCGGCAACACGATTTGGCACTCGGGCTTTCTGACAATCCGGCTGGTGCGCCCCACCAGGACGAGCAGGAACGTGCCAAAACACTGAACAGCCGCCGACGTATTAGATGCCTTGAGGAAGGACTACTTCGACATGTGTTGCACGGCTTTCGGCTGGAACACCGTACGAAGAGTCTCGGACCTTGGCCTTCGCACTGGCAACGTCAGCACAGGCTTGGGGCGCGGGCGCCGATATGGTCACCGGCCAAACGTACGTCGCCGCCCGATTGCTCGACGCCACCGGCTCGCGTGAAGGACAGGTGTCCTTGACTCATTGGTGAGAGGACCGAAAGCGGTCGTCGCCTCCTTGGGTGCCGGGTCGAAGTGGACCAAGGACCGACAGTTCGTCCGACTCGTGCGCAATGGACGGGCAGAATACCGATCGCCCCGTCAACCAGACAGTTATGCGCAAGCGTGAATGCTCGTTGTTGCGCGGAACGCGGATAGCGGTGGCATACTCGGCACATGACGACGACCGTGACCTTCATCGGTGCAGGCAGCGTGGTGTTTACTCGCACACTGCTCGCCGACCTGCTCAGTTTCCCGGAGCTCGCCGGCATCAGGGTGGTTCTGCACGACATCGACCCCGAGCGGCTCGAGACGGCTCGGGCCATCGCCCGCATTACGGCCTTCCAGCTCGGCGCGTCCCCACTGGTCGAGGCGACGCTCGATCGGCGGCGGGCGCTCGACGGTGCGGAGTACGTCGTCAACTGCATCCAGGTCGGAATGCATGAGGCGACCGTGCGTGACTTCGACATCCCCGCGCGTTACGGCCTGCGCCAGACGATCGGCGACACGTTGGGTGTCGGCGGCATCTTCCGGGCGCTGCGCACCTTCCCGGTGCTCGACGGGCTTGCCCGCGACATGCTTGAGTTGTGCCCCAACGCGTGGCTGCTGAACTACACCAACCCGATGGCCATGAACGTTGCCTACCTGGCCGCTGCCCACCCGCGGCTGAAGGTCGTGGGGTTGTGCCACTCCGTCTATTGGACGGTTCACGGCCTGTGCAGCATCGTCGGCGTCCCGCTCGAGGAGGTCGACTACACCAGCGCCGGCGTGAATCACCAGGCGTGGGTGTTGCGCTGGGAACGTGACGGGCAGGACCTCTACCCGCTGCTCGACGAGGCCATCGCCCGCGACCCGGAGCTGCGCCGGCGGGTGCGCGTCGACATGTACCGTCGTCTCGGTTTCTTCCCCACCGAGACCAGCGAGCACTCCGCAGAGTACGTGCCCTGGTACCTGCGCCACGACGCCGAGGTTGAGCGTCTCCGCATCCCCGTGGGCGAGTACGTGAAGATCAGCGATGACAACCTCGTCAACTACGCGCGTACGCGGGCGAGCCTGCTGGCAGGCGAGGACCTGCCCATTGAGCGCGGGGCTACCGAGTACGCGCCGCAAGTCATTCACTCGCTGGAGACAGGCAAGCAGCGGACGATCGTGGGCAACGTCGCGAACCGCGGCCTGGTCACCAACCTGCCGCAGGACTACGCGGTGGAGGTGCCTTGCGTGCTGGACCGTCTCGGCGTGCGGCCGGTCGCGGTAGGCGCGCTGCCGGCGCAGCTGGCGGCCGTCAACCGTCCGTACTGTTCGGTAGGGGAGCTCACGGTCCGCGCGGCCCTCGACGGTGATCCGCTGATGGTGCGACGTGCGGCGATGGTCGACCCGAACACCGCGGCGTCGCTCACGGCACCGCAGATCTGGGACCTGTGCGACGAAATGACCAGTGGGCACGGCGACCTACTTTCCGAGGCGCTGCGGGCGCAGCTCGCGTTCTAAGCCACCCTTTTCTCCCAACTCCCTGCTTCGTGAGGGCCTGTATGCCGTTCGTCCCCATTCCTGCGTTCGTCGTCCGCGCCGCTGAGCGGGGCATCGCGGCCTTCAACCCATTGCCCCGAACATGCGGAAGCCATCGCTGTAGGCGCGCAGACCGCCCGGCTGCAAGTGATCCTGTCGATCAACGAGAACGCGGTGGCTTCATGACGGTGACGTGACGGCCGTCGCGGCGGCATGCGCATTTTGTGACGGGCGAGTCAGGCGCCGAGATCACGTCGCGACGTAGGACGACGCGTTGCCGCGGCAGGCTGCGGATTCCGGATCCGGGTCGGTCATGGTCGACGTGAGCTGGGCGCCCGCCCGACCCCGGCGGGGCCGCCCGCTTCACGGATGTGGCCGACGCCCTCGCGTTCGCGGTTGGCTCACACGCGATCACGAGTCGCAGCCCGCAAATTGACCTCGACCCGGTGGCACGGCTACGAAGCCGCCCCCGACTCGCAAGGACCTCCCTGTCTGTTCGGCCGCTCCGCGCTCCGGCCGCTAGGAAAGAGCGGTTGCATCACTGTCAGGCGTCGACGAGGTGGACGGTGATCCCAGCCCGTTTGAGTTCGTCGAGCGCTCGGGGCTCGGCGCTGCGGTCGGTGACGATGTCGTTGACATCGCCCAGTGACCCCATGCAGGCGAGCAGCGTGCGGCCGATCTTTGTCCCGTCAGCGACCACAATGACCCGCGCGGCCTGGCGGATCATCGCCTGGTTGGTATGGGCCTCGACCTCGTCGTGGGTGGTGAGACCGCCACCTGCGCTGATTCCGTCGACCCCGACCACGGCCACCTCGATCTTCAGTCCGGCCAGCGTCTGTTCGGCGAACCGCCCGACTACCTCGTAGGACTGCGTGCGCGTGACGCCTCCGGTCATGATGATCTTCAGGCGAGGTCGCATGGCGAGGTCGGTGGCGATGTTGAGCGCGTTGGTGACGACGATGAGGTCGACGCGGTCGGCGATCAGCCGGGCGACCGCGCTGGTCGTGGTCCCACCAGTGAGCCCCAGTGTGAGTGGCCCGTGCGGCAGCAGAGCCGCGGCGCAGGCAGCGATCCGCTGCTTCTGCTCGCGGTGCTGACCTCCGCGGTAGCGGACGGGCAGCTCGTAGGCCACGTGCTGGGCGAGCGCTCCACCGTGAGTACGGCTAAGCAGCTTCTGGTCTTCAAGCATCTGCAGGTCGCGCCGCAAAGTCGCCGTCGACACGCCGAAGGCGGCGGCTAGGTCCGCGACGTTAACCGATCCCTGCGTGGCAAGCAGCTCCAGAATGTGCGACACGCGGTCCGCGCGGCGAAGGGATGTGGTGCTCACGAAGACCTCTCTCGTAGGCGGGGCGTGGGGGCTGGGCGACTAAGCGGCGTGCGTTGCCAGCCTCAGAGCACGAGCAGACTCAACTCTCCCACGGCGGCGAAGACATTGGGCCAGGTGCGGGTCGCCGGGGCGGACGAGCGTGCCGTCCGCCCCGCACTTGACGAGGCCGAGATCCTTACACACCTTGACCCCACGCAGCACCAGTCAAGATGGCAGAAGGTCACCAAGCGGCTCGGTGGGCGTAGTCGTAATGCTTCAGGTTCTCGGCCAGTTCACTACCCCAGTGTCTGTTGAGGTTCACGATGGGCCGTAGTCCGACAGCTGGGACGGCTGTGCGCGCGGCTGCTTTCCGGCCGCCGCACCGCTGCCCGAGGGCGAAGTCCCGCAGAGCCAGCCTGGCCACCGCCAGCATGTTGTGCACAGTCGATGTCGGTCAGGCACAAACGCACCAATTTGTTTGCACGTTTCAGCCGATTCCTTGCTTGTACGCTCACGACCGAGCATAGTCAGGACGCATGAGCTACACCATGCAGGAGATCGAAAGCCAGCCGAGGACCTGGGCCCAAGCCCTCGACATGGCCATAGCGCAGCGGTCGGCGCTGGCCGTGCCCGGCGAACGAGTCCTCGCGATCGGCTGCGGCACTTCGGCGTTCATGGCGCGGTCCTACGCGGCGCTGCGCGAGCAGGCAGGGCTAGGCGAGACCGACTGGGCCTATGCCCCGGAGGCCCCGATCGGTCGTCGGTACGACCGCGTGGTCGCTATCAGCCGCTCGGGGACCACGACGGAAGTGCTCGAGAGTCTGTCGTCGCTGCCGCCGCGCACCCGTCGGGTGGCCGTCACGGCCGTGAGCGGCAAGCCGATCGACGACCTCACTGACGACCGCGTGCTGCTGGACTTCGCCGACGAGACCAGCGTCGTGCAGACTCGCTTCCCGACGACCTTCCTCGCACTCGTCCGCGCCGCCCTCGGCCTGCCGGTGGACCACCTCGTGCGCGATGCTGAAGCCGCCCTGCCAGCGCCGCTGCCCGTCGATATACGCGACTACAACCACTTCGCCTACCTCGGCACCGGCTGGACCACCGGCCTCGCCCACGAGGCGGCCCTGAAGATCCACGAGGCGGCCCTGAAGATCCGCGAGGCGGCCCTGAAGATCCGCGAGGCCGCTCAAGCCTGGTCGGAGTCATATCTAGGCCTTGACTACCGCCACGGACCGGTCGCAGTCCCCGGCAGGCGGAGCCTGGTGTGGATATTCGGTCCGGAACCCGCCGGGCTCGCCGCGAGCGTGGGCAAATCCGGCGCGACCATGCACGTCGGGGCCCTCGACCCCCTTGCCGAGTTAGTCGTCGCACAGCGCCTGGCTGTCGCCCTCGCCGCCGAGCGCGGACTCGACCCGGACCACCCCCGGCTGCTTACCCGATCCGTCGTCCTCAGTGGGATGGCGGTCCTGCCGCCCACCTTCGCGCACGTATTCGCCAACCACTCAACCGTCGCGCCCACCGCGCCTTCCCCCGGAGCGTCTCTATGACTCTGCACCGCTATTCCCATATCGCCGGCCGACAGCTTGGCCGGTCCGCTGCCGTAGGCATCGTCGTCAGCGCGCTGTTCCTCACGGCCTGCGGGGGAGCCGGCGTTACGGGCAAGGACACTGCCGCTCGCCTCGACCCTAAAGCCAACGTGACCATCAACTGGTGGACGGGGCAATCGTCCGATGCCGAGAACCTTTTGGAGAAGCTCGCCAAGGAGTACACGGCGGCCCACCCGAACATCACCATCAACACTTCGTCCGGGGCCTCGACCACCGATCAGCTGCTGAACAAGCTGTCGGCCGGCTTCGTCAGCAACACCTATCCCGACATTTCCTACACGTTCGGCAGTTGGGCCACCCAGCTGGGCGAGAGCGGGCGCACCCAGGACATCACCGCCCTGACGAAAGCGCCGTCGTTCGGCTGGGACCAGTTCCCGGCGTCGGCTCGAGCCACAGCGACGGTCCACGGCAAGGTCATCGGCCTCCCGGCGGTTGTCGACAACCTCGGCCTCATCTACAACAAGAAGCTGTTCGACCAGGCGGGCCTCTCCTACCCGACCCCGGAGTGGTCATGGGATGACTTCCGTGCGGCGGCTAAGAAGATCACCGACTCCTCGAAGGGCATCTACGGCACCGCCTACTCGGTGTCCGGCAGCGAGGACACCACCTGGCACCTATGGCCGATGCTGTGGCAGCGAGGCGGCGCCGTCTTGAGCGGGGACAATACTAGGCCTGCGTTCAACTCTCAGGCTGGTGTGGACGCAGTGACGTTCCTGAGCGACATGGCGATCAAGGACAAGTCGGTATACCTCGACCAGACCGACGCGAAGTATGGGCCGCTGTTCTTGTCCGGCCGTGTCGGCATGATGATCTCGGGACCCTGGCAACTATACGACCTGAACAAGAACAAGGTCGATTACGGCATTCAGAAACTGCCCGGGTTCAACGGCGACCACCAGACCATCTCTGGGCCCGACCTCTGGACGCTGTTCGATCATAAGGACGCCAACCGCGCGGCGGCGGCTCGGGAGTTCACCACCTGGTTGACCAGTGCGGCCACGGACGCCCGATGGAGCCTCGTTGAAGGAAACCTTCCCCTGCGAACCAGCGAGACCACCACGACGGAGTACGCGACGTTCGTCAAGCAGTTCCCGGGGGTGGACGTCTTCGTGGCGAACCTCGCTGAGGCGAAGCAGCCGCGCCCGACCGTGCCCGGCTACATTGAGATGTCGCGCTATGTGGGCGAGGCGATCGCCAAGGCCATGCAGGGAGCAGAGTCACCCAAGCAGGCACTCGACGAGGCCGCCAAAAAGTCCGCTGGCGCACTAGCCGGCCAATGACCGCACTGCTGGCTCCTCCGGAGGCGAGACGCGGCCCGAGGCCGCCTCTGGCCCCTTCGGGGACGAGACGCGGCCGGAGGCCGCTGGCGCGCCGAATGCTGGCTCGCGCCCTTACCGGGTGGGGCTTCGCCGCCCCTGCGACGGTACTGGTCGTCGGGCTGTCCATCTTCCCCTCGCTCTGGGCCTTCTTCATCTCCCGCACGAAATGGAACGGCATCACGGACCCGAAGAACATCGGCTTCACCAACTACCAGAACATGGCCAGAGACCCCGACCTCGCCGCGGCCATCTGGCACACGCTGCTGTTCACGGTCCTGTTCGTGCCGACCTCGATCCTGCTAGGGATCGTCCTCGCGATCGCACTCAACCGGCCGATCCGCTTCATCACCTTCTACAGGACATGCATTTTCGTGCCGTTCGTCGCGTCGGCGGCCGCCACCGGCATCCTCGCGAGCTTTGTTTTCAACCCGCAGTTCGGCGCAGCGAACGACCTGTTGCGTCGACTTCACCTGCCGCAACAGCAGTTCCTCGAGAGCAATAGCCAGGCTATGTGGGTCATTGCCCTCATCGCTTTGTGGGGGCAGGTCGGCTTCACCGTCGTTGTCTACCTGGCGGCCCTGCAAGACATCTCCAAGGAAATCGTCGAGGCGGCCATCGTCGACGGCGCCAACGCGGTCCAAGTGTTCCGCTACGTCACGCTGCCAGAGCTCCGCCCGGTGACGGTGTTCACGACGGTTTGGCAGACCATCACGGCGCTGCAGCTGTTCGACCTCGTCTACACGACGACGCGCGGCGGCCCGTTGGGCAGCACGCAGACGATCGTCTATTACGTCTACCAGACCGCCTTTCAGACCCAGCGTTACGGCTACGGGTCCGCGGTCGCCTACGGGCTGTTCGTCGTCACCATTCTCATCACTATCGGCATGGTCCTCTACTCCCGGCGTGCGAAGGTCGAGGCGTTCTGATGGCGACCCTGTTGAACCGCACTACCGACCTAAAGGACGCGATCGACGAGCCGCGCCGCCGAAAGAGACTCCTGCCGTTCAGCGGCTGGCACCTGCTGCTCGTACCCGTCGCGGCGGTGTTCGTCCTACCCCTGGTGCAGATGGTCCTGACGTCGTTCATGAGCGACGCCGACATCAACCGCTTCCCGCCCAAGTTCATACCGACCAGCCTGCACCTTGGTGGCTACAAGCAGTTGTTCACCGAGTCGCCCGCGCTGCAATGGCTATTCAACACCGTTGTGGTATCTACCATCTCCGTGCTGTCGCACCTGGTTCTCTGCTCGCTCGCGGGCTATGGCTTCGCCCGGCTGAAGTTCCCTGGACGTAACTTCGGGTTCTTCGCGATCGTGGTCACCATCATGATCCCGCCGCAGCTGCTGATGATCCCGACATACCTGATGTTCACTCGCCTCGGGGTCATTGACACTTTGGCCGCAGCCTTCATCCCGTGGCTCGCGTCGGCCTTCGGCATCTTCCTCATGCGCCAGTTCTTCCTGTCGTTGCCGAAGGAACTCGAGGACGCCGGTCGCATCGACGGCTGCAGCCAACTGGGCGTGTTCTGGAGGATCGTGCTCCCGCTGGCCAAGCCGGCTCTGGCCACGCTTGCCATCTTCACGCTGCTCGGCTCGTGGAACGACCTCATCTGGCCGCTCATCGCGATCAGTAACGAGCACACATACACGTTGCAGGTCGGCCTCACCAACTTCCAGGGAGCCCGCCGCACTGAGTGGTCGATGCTCATGGCCGGCAACGTCGTCGCCACCATGCCATTGATCTTGGGCTTCGTCGCGGCTCAGCGCCAGTTCGTCGCAACCATGACGTTTAGCGGGCTCAAGGGCTGAGGCGGACCGCGGCTCGGCCCTCGTCATGCGGGCCGACATGAGGGACGAGCGCAAGGCGGCCCGCTCCTCGTGCGGGGTTGGTGGATCCGTTTGCGCCGCCTCGTCGCGGCGATCACCCGCGCGCAGAGGCGCGGTCCAGACCCTGGCGGTCAATGCGTTGAGGCCTCTTGAGGCCTGTGTAGCCCTACCCGGAACATCCTGTGTGGCATGCCGCGGCTGGCATTTGATTGTGTCGTGTCCACGTACGCCCCAGGCAGGACCCGGGCCTTGCGGGCCAAAGCCGTGAGGAACCTCGCGGCGACCGCGTCAAGTTGACGGACGTCGCCCAAGGTGAACGCAGGAACGTGCCCAACGTTGAGGGGTCCCCGGACCCCGGGAACAGCCGGTCTGTTCCCGGCAGTGGCGCAGTGTGCGACTTCTCGCAGACAGGCGCCTTCACTCACATCAAACGGACTTCCCTCCCCGGACCGCAGTCATGGGCGAGACGTGGAACCCTTCATCGGCCCTTCGCGTGGGACGCCGCTCATCGACTCCGCCTGGGCGACTCGCGGCGACCCGACCCAGAACCTACGATCATGGCCTCGGTCCGAAGGTAGGGCTTCCACCAACAGGCCCTGGGACTCAGCGCAAACGACGTGACAGTGACCCCTGCCGACTTGTCATCGGCAGGGGTCACCACGGAGATTCTCTACACCGTCAGTTGTAGAGAGACTTAATGTAGTTCACCTCATCGACGAAGTAGCTGGGCAAGGTGTCCCAAGGGTTGGGCAGCTTATCATTCGTGACGTATATCCACCCTGCGTTTTGCTGATACGCGTGATCCACCGCAGCTTTATAGGTGCTGAGTGACGTGTTGAAGGGCAATTCATAGAAGTTGCTGCGGTCGTAGGTGGCAGTCCATGAGGCCTGACTCCAGGTTGAGAATCCTGACGCCGATTCGAAAGTACAAATGACATCGGCGACTCGAGCAGCGTTGTAATAAAGATAACTCTCTTGTGTGGTCGACCCGGGATTATCAACCACAAGACCCGCTGCGTTCTTTGTCTTTACGTAGTTGTACAGTGACTGATAATAGGCTTCCTGCCCAGTTGCATTGGCGACTTCGTCGAAGAAGATGCCGTTGATCGTGGGGTACCAGCTGTACCAACTGTCGATCTCGGTCTCCACGGTCGCGAGAGACTTGGCTCCGTACCCGGTCGCCACGTATCCGACGACACGGCCGGTTTGAGCCTGAAGTGCAGTGATTGCATCGCCGTAGCTCTGCTGGAAGGCGGTCCCTGGCCCGCTGTTGGGGTTGGCGATCGCTACCAGGCGATTTGGGATCACCGCGGCTTCCGTGTTAAGCGTAGTCCAGTAGCTTGAGGGCGGGCCGAAATAGGCTGGGACCATAACGTTGAGAGCCGTGGTCACAGCCGTGATCGAAGCTGGAGGCGTCGGCGCGGACGCGCCACTTGCGGTTGGCGCGAGAAACATAGTCCCGGCAAGCATGCTGCCGGGAATCACGAGACCCGCAGTCGCTAAACGAACGATTCTTAAGACATTCAAGGTCTACTCCTACCAGTTGTCTTTGGACGGCGGCTTGTGTAGCCGACATCCATTGCAGGCGGCGCCACCAGAGCCGCATCCAAATATTCGCGAGCATCTTCATTTTGCTTGAGGATGATTTCTGTACCAATCCACACTCTCTGCTGAAGTACGGGCTCACGCAAGCCTTTGACGTCAAATGCCCAGTCTGGACTGCGCGTTTGCACTGTCGGTTACGACCACCTGACTAAGGCATGACAGGCCTTCTTCGCGACCCAGCAGACGAGCCGGTAGAGGACAACTGGGTAATGGACGCGCAGAGGGTCACCTTGACGATCGCCCGGATGGTCCCGCCTATTGGGTGGGTCCCTCTCGGGCCACCACGCAAGGTCCGTACGCGAGGCTGCGAAGCCGACCCCAGTCCAGGCGCGTAGGGCCGAGTTGCCCACCAGGACTCCGACCTTGTCCAAGTCACAGCGGATCCTGGCTGATCAGCGCAGAGGACGGCGCGCCCTCCCCGACAAGACAGTGGCCAAGCTCATGCCGAGGCACGGATCGTCGGGATCAGCTCGCTTAAGTGAGTTCACCCCGGTCACCACGATGGCCGGTCCCATTCTGTCGCCGCTTGCAGGACCTGGCCGGGCGGGTCTTCGACCACGGCCGACTCGACGCGGCATGAACCTCCGAGATCGCCTACTTGGCGCCGACGCGGGCTCGTTCTACCTGTGCGCGTTAGCGACTGCTGCTCACGTCAGGGTATCGGCTGGGGCAATCGAGGACCACATGCGCGCCGGCGGCGTCGAGGCCACGCTGCGGATGGCCCACGACCTTACGCGACCACCCGGCCAGGTGATCTTCAACGCCGACCGTGGCCCAGTACAGTTCCATCCAAGTAGCCGACGTCGCAATCGCACTGGACGTACTGCCTCGATGGGCGGCACCGGCGTGCTGGGATAAAGCTGCCGCGCCGTCGTTCTGGTCGACCTTAAGGACCGAGTTCTTCGACTGTAGCCACTTGGCCAACCAGGCCGAGGTCAAGACCGCCTCCGGAGCTGAATAGTGGATCGTTTCAACCGTGAACGACGGCACTCCTCGATCGGTATGGTTACACCAAAACGCTTCGAAGAGCACCAACTTCAGACGGCACAAGCCGCTTGATCGCGTGTCCACCGTTCGGGGTCAACCTCACGCTTCCCGCAACGTCTTCATGCGTGTTTTCGGGGATGAGATGACTATTCGCGCACCATTCGTCCAGATACACGCCGCATCGAGCGCCCGAGCATGCGATACTGACTAAATGAGCAATGTTCCCCTGCGCCGGGCCGAACGAGTCACGGCCATACTGGAACGCCTCTCAGTTGACCGCTCCCTGGGTGTGGCGGAGCTGGCTGAGTTCTTCGGGGTGTCTCAGGCCACTTTGCGCCGAGACCTCCAGTCGCTGCAGGAGCAACGCCTGCTCACCCGCACGCATGGAGGCGCGCGCGCTTCGGACGTCGCCTATGAGCTACCGATCCGATATCGCGATTCTCATCACCGAGAGCAGAAGCGGCGCATTGCCGCTGAAGCAGTGCGAAGGATCCCCCAGGGCATTATCGCTGTTGGCCTGACCGGTGGCACGACGACCAGTGAGGTCGCGCGGTTATTGGTGGAGCGCAATGATCTCACGGTGGTCACGAACGCGTTGAACATAGCCGCAGAGATGGCCCTGCGTCCTCGCCTGAAGCTGGTGGTCACGGGCGGGGTCAGCAGGTCCCAGTCGTATGAGCTCGTCGGTCCCTGGGCCGAGCGCACTCTTTTGGGACTCAATGTTGGTATCGCATTTGTCGGCGTTGACGGGATCAGCGCCAAGGGTGGGCTTACCACCCACGACGAGGTTGAGGCCAAGACCAACGCGGTGCTCATCGGGCGAGCCCGTTTCACGATCGTGGTTGCCGACGGATCCAAGGTGGGCCACGAGCTGCTGGCCAGGATCGTCGACGTCCAGGACGTCGACGAACTCATCACCGATGACTCGGCCGATGAGAGCGCGTTGGAGGCGTTACGCCGGACTGGCATCAAGGTCACCTTGGTCTGACGGTCTATTTGGTGCCGCCAATGCGCAACCGCGCAGTATTTTCTGTGCGTTTCTTGTCAATCGCGCAGCGCTCCCTTTAGTCTCCAGAGACGTTCCCAATCGGCAGAGACATCAGGAGAGCCCATGAGACCTTCTCGCATGCGAACCCTCTGGCTGGCCATAGCGGCCGTTGTGGCCTTGACCGTGGCGCCCAGCAGCTTCGCCGCAGCGCAGGCAGATCCTGGCCACGATGGCCCCGAAGTGACGGTGACCTACCGCAGCGATGATTCGGTCGTGGCCAACCCGTCGCGGGGCTTCTATCACGTGGCAGACACGCACTACACCAACGCCGATGGCGCGGGGTGGACCGCGATGAACGAGGCGACCTTGCGGTCGTGGCGATCGGAGGGCATTACCCAGGTCCTGCGCGAGGTCTATCTCGAGCACTTCGGCGGCGCCGGGGGCCCTTGGAACCTGACGCCTGACGTGCTCAGCAAGGTCGATGCTGACTTTGCCACTGCTCGGCGGGCCGGCGTGGGCGTCATCCTCAGGTTCGCCTATGCTCTGCCGCCGGACGGCGTGTGGCCGCCTCCGACCCCGTACGGCGATGCACCTGTCGCGCGGACTCTGAACCACATCCGACAGCTCGGGCCGGTGCTCCGCCGCAACGCCGACGTCATCGAAACGGTCCAGCAGGGTTTCATCGGCCTCTGGGGCGAGGGGTACTACAGCGACTACTTCTCGAACCCAACCGATCCCTCCGTGGTCACCGACGCGAACTGGGTAGACCGTGCCCGAGTGCTGCATGCGCTCCTGCGGGAACTCCCCAAGAGCGTGACCGTCCAGGAACGCACCATGTACATGAAGCAGCGAATCTTCGATGTCCCCACCGGCACTGCCGGTGCGCTGACGCCCACCCAGGGCTTCTCGGGCAGCGATCTGTCCAGAGTCGGGTTTCACAACGACTGCTTCCTGGCCAGTCCCGATGACTACGGCACCTTCCTGTCCGACCCGTTGAGCCTGGACGAGGACTACCTCGCGGCAGACAGCCAGTACGTGCCGGTCGGTGGCGAGACCTGCAACGTCAACCCGCCCAAGTCCGAGTGGCCAAGCGCCCACCTGCTCATGGAACGATTCCACTACTCCTACCTGAACACTGAGTACAACCAAGACGTCCTCAACACCTGGGGCTCCGGCTACCAGGAGGCCAGCAAACGACTCGGGTACCGGTTCACGCTGGTGCAGGGGACGTTCTCCCAGCAGGTGTCGCCCGGCGGCCAACTGCACGTCGACCTGACCGTACAAAACAGCGGCTTCGCAACCCCCTATCAGAACCGGCCGGTCCAGCTGGTACTTGTTGGCGACCACGACACCTACCGGGTCTCGCTGCCCACCGACCCCCGCCGCTGGACGCCCGGGCAGGACACTCACGTCCGAACCGACCTCGCCCTTCCCAACTGGGTCCTGCCCGGGACCTACCGCCTTGCCCTCGCCTTGCCCTCGGCTTCCCCGTCCCTGGAGCACAGGGTGGACTACGCCATCCGCACCGCCAACATCGGGACCTGGAACGCTGCCGAGGGCTGGAACAACCTCGGGGTCACCATCCAGGTGCGAGACCCCTCTTGACCTCCCGCGCAGATCACAAGCAACCCAAACGACCGCAAAGCAGGACGGGGATCGAGGCCCCGAACGACAACCTGTGTTCCTCCGTTCACGGTGATGCCGCGGACCGACTCCTCGAGACCCACCGTAACCATCGATCCACAAGGAGAGCACGATGAGACTAAACCCCGCCCTGGCGGCCACCGCCGTGGCATTGAGCCTGACTGTTTCTGGCTGCTCAAGCGGATCCAGCAGCGGAGCCGCAACGAAGGACGGCCCCGTCACCTTGAGTTACGGCGTCTGGGACCAGAACCAGGTCCCTGCCCTTGCGAAGGTTGTCGCCAGCTTCGAAAAGGCCAACCCCACCATCAAGGTCAAGATCCAGGTCACGCCATACGAGCAGTACTTCACCAAACTGCAGGCCGCTGCAGGCGGTGGATCAGCCCCGGACGTGTTCTGGATGAACGGCCCCAACTTCAAGCTGTACGCCTCCAACGGGGTCCTCGCACCCCTCTCCGACCAGATCAAGAAGGACGGGCTGGACACCAGCGTCTACCCCCAAGCGCTGGACGACCTGTACTCGTTGAACGGGAAGCAGTACGGCCTGCCCAAGGACTTCGACACCATCGGTCTCTGGTACAACAAGACGCTCTTCGACCAGGCCGGCGTCAAGTACCCCGACGCCTCCTGGACCTGGAAGGACCTGCAGAGCGCGGCGGCGAAGCTCACGAATAAGAGCAAGGGCCTCTACGGCCTCCCGGCGGCACTGGAAGGGCAGCAGAATTTCTACAACACGATCCTGCAGGCAGGTGGGCAGGTCCTGTCCGCGGACCACAAGAGTTCTGGTTACAGCGACCCCGCAACCATCGAGGGGCTTCGGTTCTGGACAGATCTGATCAAGAACGGCTCGTCACCTTCGCTTCAGCAGATGACCGACACGTTGCCGCTGCAGTGGTTCGAGTCCGGCAAGGCTGCGATGTTCTACGGCGGCTCGTGGAATGTCACCGAGTTCAAGAAGAACGAGTACACCGTAGATAAGGTCAACGTGGCACCCTTGCCGATGGGCAAGAAGAAGGCGGTGGTCATCCACGGGCTGGCAAACGTCATTAGTGCGAAGAGTCCGAACGCCGAGGCTGCTTGGAAGTTTGTGAAGTACCTGGGTTCCAAGGACGCGGCCGCGGTCGAGGCCGAGACCGGCACCGTGATCCCGGCGTACAACGGCACACAGCAGGCGTGGGTCGCGGCCTCTCCCAAGTATGACCTGAAGGTGTTTTTGGATGCGGCCGCCTATTCCACCCCACTTCCGGTCTCTCAGAACACCGCCGCGTGGAACACCGATGAGACCAAGTACCTCACCGAGGCCTGGGCCGGCAGGGAGGATGTCGCTGCAGCCGCAGCTCAGCTGGCCGGCGCTATGAACGCCGACCTCGCCAAGGAGAACAAGTAGCGGTGGCCTCGCTCACCAGCCGTCGCCAGGCCACGCCTCCAGATGTGATCACCTCGGGCTCCCATGGAACGCCTGGTCGATCGTCTCGCAGGCGGAGATCTGGTGACGGCTGGTGGGCCTGGCTGATGATCGCGCCCATGTTCCTCGGTCTGTCGGTGTTCTACCTCTGGCCGCTGGTTCAAACGCTGTACTTCAGCTTCACCAGCTGGGGGCCGTTCGGAGGACACACGTGGAGCGGGCTGGAGAACTACCAGCGCCTGGTCACCGACCCTGAGGTGCTCCACGCGTTCGGGAACACCATCCGCTACACGGTCCTGTCACTGATCGGCGTACCGCTCGCCGTGGTGTTCGCCGCCCTGCTCAACCACAAGGGTCTGCGCGGGGTGAGCTTCTACCGGGCTCTGTTCTTCCTTCCGGTAGTCACCCTTCCTGCGGCCGTGGCCATCGTCTGGCGCTACCTGCTCAACGGTGACTTCGGCATCTTCAACTACCTGCTGTCTCTGGTGGGCGTCGCCGGCCCGTCGTGGGTGGGTGACAGTCGCTTCGCGCTGTATTCGCTTGTCGTGGTTGGGGTGTGGAGCTCACTTGGCTACAACATCGTCATCTTGCTCTCTGGGTTGCAGACCATCCCCCGCGAGCTCTACGAGGCCAGCTCTCTGGATGGTGCTGGGCCGGTACGTCAGTTCTTCTCGATCACCGTGCCGATGCTGAGCCCGAGCATCTTCTTCGTGACTGTCCTGTCGGTCATCGGCTCGCTGCAGATGTTCGACCTGGTCTACGTGATGGTGGGTCGCTCCAGCCCAGCACTTCAGAGCACCCAGACGGTTCTCTACCTGTTCTACGAACGCGCTTTCGTGGACAACGACCGGGGTTACGCGGCTGCCATCGTCTTCGCCCTGCTGCTGCTGGTGCTCGCGATGACGCTGCTCCAGTTCCGGCTACAACGCAAATGGGTTCACTATGCCTAACAGCTCAGCGCGCGGCGGCACGACCCTCGACTCCGATGCGCGGACGACGGCCCCGGCCAAACCGGTGCCTGCTCGGGGACGCCATGTACCAACCACGCTCACCGCAGTCACCGCTGTGGTGGCCGTCAGCGGTCTGGTGATGGTATTTCCGTTCGTTTGGGAGTTTCTGACTTCTCTCAAGACGCTCGGCGAGTCCACTAGCGTCCCGCCCGTCATCCTCCCGAGCCGGTGGCGCTGGGACAACTACAGCCGCGTCTTCGAGGCCATCCCCTTTGCCCAGCAGTTCCTCAACACGGTCGTTATTACCGTCGGGCGGGTCGCCGGCCAGTTGCTTTTCTGCTCCTTGTCAGCGTATGCATTCGCCCGACTGACGTTCCGGGGGGCCAACATCATCTTCGGATTGTTCCTGTCCATCCTCATGGTTCCCACACAGCTGTACGTCATCCCGCAGTACCAGATTATGGAGTCACTCGGATGGCTTAACTCGCTGAAGGCCCTCATCGTGCCGGGGCTCTTCAGCGCCTTCGGCGTCTTTCTTCTGCGGCAGTTCTTCCTCGCGCTGCCGCGAGAGCTCGAGGACGCGGCGCGGACGGACGGGTGCAACCCCATCCAGACCTACTGGTACGTCATGCTCCCCCTGATCCGGCCAGGCCTGATCGCACTCGGCGTGCTCACCACGATCTGGTCGTGGAACGACCTGCTCTGGCCGTTGATCGTCAACACCGACCCCGACAAGATGCCCTTGTCCGCCGGCTTGGCGTCCCTTCAGGGACAGCGCCTGACCGACTTCCCAGTGCTCATGGCCGGCGCGCTACTCGCCTCCTTGCCCATGATCGCGCTGTTCACGATCATGCAGCGGCACTTCATCGCAAGCATCGCAACCACAGGTATGAAGGGTTGAAATCATGAACCACGTCGGTGATCTGAATATTGGAGTCGTCGGGCTTGGTCAGCGCAGTTACCTCGGCGACCTCGTCCACCACCCCGGCCGTGGTTCCCGGGTGGTCGCGCTAGCCGACCCGGATGACAGGGCCCGCGCGCGCGCAAGCGAGCGATTCCCCGACGTCATGACGGTCGCTGACAGTCATCTGCGGCTCCTGGACTGTGACCTGGATGCCGTGATCATCACGACCCCGGATCACACCCACGAGGAGATCATCATCGACTTCCTTCGGGCCGGCGTCGCCGTCTTCGCAGAGAAGCCTCTGGCGATCACCACCAAAGGATGCGACCACGTCCTGGAGGTTGCTCACGAGTCAGGCACCCGGCTGTACGTCGGACACAACATGCGACACATGCCGGTCATCACCACCATGAAACGCCTGATCGATGAAGGGGCCATCGGGCAGGTAGAAACCATCTGGTGCCGACATTTCGTCGGCCATGGCGGCGACTACTACTTCAAGGACTGGCACGCTGACCGCTCCAAGACGACCGGCCTGTTGCTACAAAAGGGCGCACACGACCTCGACATCATCCACTGGCTGGCGGGGGCGCCGACTCGCCGCGTGACGGCGATGGGCGCACTGCAGGTCTACGGAAACATCACCGACCGCGGCGAGCGCGTCGGTCAGGTGGTCGAAGACTGGTTCGACCCCGAACACAACTGGCCGCCCCTAAGCCAACGCGGTTTGCATCCGGTCATCGACGTCGAAGACGTATCGATGATGCTCATGCAGCTGGAAAACGGCGTCCTAGCCACATATCAGCAGTGCCACTTCGCTCCCGACTACTGGCGCAACTACACCGTCATCGGGACCGAAGGTCGCCTGGAGAACTTCGGCGACGAGGTCGGTGCCACAGTCAAGGTGTGGTCGCGTCGCTCCGGTTACCGTGACGACGCCGACCTGAGCATCGAGGTGACCGCCACCGAAGGCAGCCACGGCGGTGCCGACGAGCTGCTCATGGCCGAATTCCTACAGTTCGCTCGCGACGGGTCACCCACGCTCACCTCACCGATCGACGCTCGTGAGGCGGTCGCCGCAGGATGGGCCGCGACCATGTCTTTACGCGACGGGAACCGGCCCATGGTCGTGGACCCCGTCCCGGCGGAGATCGATCAATGGTTCGCCGACGGCCAACCGGCTCGCGACATCACCGGACGCCACCAATGAGGTCGACTTGCCCCTGCGGTCGCGACCACCTCGCGCTGGCCGCGGGCCTCCCTCGACACAACGGAGCATCGTGATCAACTTCCTCTTGGACACCATCCAGCGCCACAAAGCCGGCGAAGCGGTCGGTGTCACCTCGGTTTGCTCAGCGCACCCCCTGGTTCTCGAAGCCGCGGTGCTGCAGGCGCTCTACGACGGAACCGCCGTGCTTGTGGAGGCGACGTCCAACCAGGTGGACCAGTTCGGCGGGTACACCGGCATGCGACCTGCCGACTTCCGCGACCTCGTGCACGAGATCGCCGATCGACACGGCTTCCCTCGCAACCGCGTAATCCTCGGAGGCGACCACCTCGGACCAAACGCCTGGCACCATCTCGAGCCCAAGGAGGCGATGGACAACGCCGACACCCTGATCGAGGCCTACGTCGCCGCTGGCTTCACCAAGATCCACCTCGACTGCAGCATGTCGTGCGCCGGTGATCCCTCACCCCTGACCGACGACATCGTCGCCGAGCGCGCGGCCAAGTTGGCAAAGGTCGCCGAGGACGCCGCGATCCGCGAGCACGGCGCCAGCGACCTGCTCTACGTCGTCGGCACGGAGGTCCCCGTCCCCGGCGGTGCGCACGAGGCCATCGATGCCCTCGCACCCACCTCACGTGACGCCGCCCGCGCCACCATCGCGCGACACGAGAAGGCGTTCGAGGATGCGGGCGTCGGGCCGGCCTGGCAGCGCGTGATCGGCCTCGTCGTCCAGCCGGGCGTGGAGTTCGACCACGTGCAGGTGTTCGACTACGAGCGTGACCGCACGACGGAGCTGCGCGGCGTCGTCGACGATCACCCGCACCTGGTCTTCGAGGCGCACTCCACCGACTACCAGACGATCGAGCGGCTCACCGAGCTGGTCGAAGACCACTGGGCCATCCTCAAGGTCGGACCCGGCCTGACCTTTGCGCTGCGTGAGGCACTGTTCGCGCTCGCCGCCATCGAGGACGAGTTGGTCGACGCCGCCGACCGGTCGGATCTCGTCGCGGTGATCGAGCGGCGGATGCTCGAAGAGCCACAGCGGTGGCAGGGCTACTACGAGGGCGACGCCCGGGCCCAACGGCTCGCGCGCCGCTACAGCTACAGCGACCGCCTCCGCTACTACTGGCCCGACCCGCAGATCAGCACGGCCCAGTCCCGGCTGCTCGCCAACCTTGGGGCGGTCGACATCCCGCTGCCCCTGCTGAGCCAGTACCTGCCGGACCAGTACATGCGCGTCCGGCACGGCGAGCTGGCGGCGGAGCCCACCGCGCTCGCCATCGACCGTGTCCGTGACGTGCTTCGCGGCTACGCGCGCGCCTGCGACCCGTCGCTAGGAGCGCGCACAGCTAGGCCGGTCCGGGGTCAAGCTGGGCCGGGTCGTGTTTGAGCTGTGGAGCACCAAGGCTTCCAGTTCGGAACGTTCTCGGCGGCCTCACCGCCGGCTTTATCGAGTGATCGCACAAGGCCCTTCGGGGCCGACAATTGATATGGAGACCGCCAACATGTCGGATACACAGCTGTACGACGCGCCCGCCGGTTCGCACATGGAAGCCGAGCTCGCTTCGCAACCTGACGCGTGGGAGCGGGCCGTGGGGCTCAGCGCCGAGCGGGCCGTTCTCCCCGCCTCCGGCGAGCGCATCGCGGTCGTTGGGTGCGGCACCAGCTGGTTCATGGCTCAGTCGTACGCCGTTCTGCGCGAGTCCACCGGCCACGGCATCACGGATGCGTTCGCGGCGTCCGAGGCGTTCGTCGATCGCGGGTATGACGCCATCGTGGCGATCACGCGCTCGGGCACGACGACCGAGGTGCTGGAGCTCCTGGAGCGTGTCCGGGGCCGCACCCGCACGGTCGGCCTCGTGGGGGACCCGAACACGCCGCTGGTCGATCTGGTCGACGACGCCGTGTTGCTTTCATTTGCCGACGAGGCGTCGGTGGTGCAGACGCGTTTCGCCACGACCGTGCTCGCATTCCTTCGTGCGTCGCTCGGCGAGGACATCAGGGGCGCCATCGCGGCTGGACGGCAGGCCGTGGCAGCCGAGCTGGCCGAGGAGCTCCTCACAGCCGAGCAGTACTCGTTCCTGGGCTCGGGCTGGACGGTTGGCCTGGCCCACGAGGCCGCGCTCAAGATGCGTGAGGCCTCGCAATTGTGGACAGAGTCGTACCCGGCCATGGAGTACCGCCATGGTCCGATTGCGATCGCGGCGCCCGGCCGGGTCACGTGGGTGTTCGGCAAGCCGCCGGAGGGCCTCTTGGCCGACATCGCTGCGACCGGCGCGCACTTCGAAAACCGCCCCGTTGACGCCATGGCCGACCTGGTCAGGGCGCAGCGCGTGGCCCTTGAGCGCGCCCGCCGCGCGGGGCTCGACCCCGACCGGCCGCGCAACCTGACCCGTTCCGTGATCCTCGACTCGTGAGCTTGTGACCTCGTGAGCGTGTCCGCCGCCGGGCACCGATCGCCGCCGCTCGGCGCCGGTAGTGCCGTGCTCGCCTTCGATGTGGGCGGCACGGACATGAAGGCCGCCCTCGTGGATGACGCCGGCAGCATCCGCGACATCCTGCGGGTTCCAACGCCGATCGACGGCGAGAGGACCGCTGACGCTGTGGTCGCCCGGATCGGCGAGCTCGCGCGAGACCTTCTGAGGAACCATCCGGACGTCCACCCGCTGGCGGCTGGACTGCTCGTGCCCGGTCACGTCGACGAAGAGAGCGGCATCGGCGTCTTCTCGGAGAACCTGGGCTGGAGCAACTACCCTTTCCGCGACCGAGCCGGGGCCACGCTCGAAGTGCCCGTGTTGTTCAGTCACGATGTGCGGGGGGCGGGAGAGGCCGAGCACCGCCTGGGTGCCGCGGCGCCGTTCCGGGACGTCGTGGTCATGGTGATCGGCACGGGCATATCGGGCGCGATCTTCATCCAGGGAACGCTCTATGCGGGTGACGGCATGGCCGGCGAGATGGGGCACTCCAAGGTCGCGGACGGTCCGCAGTGCGTATGCGGCGGCCGCGGTTGCCTCGAGGCCGTTGCCTCTGCCGGCGCCATCGCCAGGCGCTACGCGCAGGCGACCGGGCAGGT
>DATCNE010000342.1:0-9016 GCA_036565395.1 Dermatophilaceae bacterium | reverse complement strand
AAGACGACGCTCTCGCGCATCGTCAGCGGGGATCTGTCTGCAGCCGAGGGGGCCGTCACCCGTAGTGGCGGGCTGGGCATCATGGCTCAGTTCATCGGATCCGTCCGGGACGACTCGACCGTCCGTGACCTCTTGGTCAGTGTCGCCCCCGAGTCCGTACGCGACGCAGCCACAGCTGTTGACCAAGCCGAGCTGGTCATGATGGAGGTCGACGACGAGTCGGCCAGATGGCATACGCGCAGGCTCTGGTGGACTGGGCTGACGTCGGTGGCTATGAGCACGAGACCCTGTGGGACGTCTGTACGGTGGCGGCGATCGGCATACCGTTCGAGCAGGCACAGTGGCGGTCCGTGGGCACGCTCTCGGGTGGTGAGCAGAAGCGACTCGTCCTCGAGGCGCTGCTCCGCGGGCCCGATGAAGTGCTCCTGCTCGACGAGCCGGACAACTATCTGGATGTCCCGGCCAAGCGTTGGCTCGAGGAGCAGCTCATCGCCTCACCGAAGACGGTCCTGTTCATCAGCCATGACCGGGAGCTGCTCGACCGGGTGGCCACCCGGATCGCCACCTTGGAACCGGGTGCGGCGGGCTCCACGATCTGGGTGCACCCCGGACATTTCGCGACCTACCACCAGGCCCGGATCGCCCGCAACGCCAAGCTTGAGGAGCGGCGCAAGCGGTGGGACGAGGAGCACGCCAAGCTCAAGGCGCTCGTGCTCATGTACAAGCTGAAGTCTGCGTACAACGACGGGCTGGCCAGCCGCTACCAGGCGGCCAAGACCCGGCTGGCGAAGTTCGAAGAAGCGGGGCCGCCGGAGCTCATCCCGTACGAGCAGAACGTCCGGATGCGGCTCAAGGGCGGGCGGACTGCAAAGCGTGCGGTCATTGCCGAGGGGCTCGAGCTCACCGCTCTGATGAAGCCGTTCAACCTTGAGATCTGGTATGGCGAGCGGGTCGCCGTCCTCGGCAGCAACGGTTCGGGCAAGTCTTACTTCCTGCGGCTGCTCGCGGCTGGTGGTAGCGACCCTGCACCCGAGCACCGACCCGTCGGCGATGTCCAGCCGGTCACCGTCGCACACACCGGCACTGTGCGGCTCGGCTCACGCGTGCGACCGGGCTGGTTCGCCCAGACCCATCAGCACCCCGCGCTGTTGGGACGAACCCTGTTGGAGATTCTGCACCGCGGCGACGAGCATCGAGCCGGAAAACCTCGCGAGGAGGCGGCCCGGGCTCTGGATCGCTATGAGCTCGCACGGGCGTCGGAGCAGACGTTCGACTCGTTGTCCGGCGGGCAGCAGGCTCGGTTCCAGATCCTCCTGCTCGAGCTGAGCGGCGCCACGATGCTGCTGCTCGACGAGCCGACCGACAACCTGGACCTGCACTCGGCGGACGCGCTCGAGGAAGGGCTCGAGGCGTTCGACGGCACCGTCGTCGCGGTCACCCACGACCGGTGGTTCGCCAAGAGCTTCGACCGCTACCTGGTCTTCGGCGGGGACGGCTCGGTCTACGAGTCAGATGAACCGGTCTGGGACGAGGGCCGGGTCCGGCGCGTTCGCTGAGCCGGTGGCCTGGTCACTCGGCGGAGCTGACCCCTTGCTTGCGGGCTGCCGACCCCCCGGCGATAGTCGCGGCCGCGATGGTGACCAGGGCCCCCAGGATCAACGCTGCCGACTCGCCTGGCTGCAGAACGTTGAGGCTGGTGCCCAGGGCCGCCGCGGCGACCGGGACACCGAGCTGCGCGGCCGCGAGCGAGCTGAGGTTCAGGGGCTGTCCGGTGGCTCCGGCCAGCGAGTGGCTGATCAGCGCGCCGAACCCGAGCACTAGTCCAAGAAGGATCAGGGTGGGTCGGGCTGCGAGCGCCCGAAGGTCCAGTGACGCGCCCAGCCAGACGAAGAACAAGGGGCCGAAGAAGCCGTCAGTCACCGCAAACAGCTGTCGCGCGAGCCGCCGTGGCTGCCCGACGGCGGCCACCGCGAGCCCGAACACGAAGCCCGCGAGCATCACCGACACGTGTGAGCGGCCCGCGACGGCAGCGAGCGAGAACAGGATTACCAAGCTTATCCGCAGCTCGAGGGCGAAGTGACGCTGCTCGGACACGCGGTGCAGCCGCCGGCGATACTGCTTGCGTTCCAGGAAACGTAGAACGCCGAAGAGTGCGGCGCCGGTGGTGATCACTGCCAGCGCTCCCAGTCCGGCACGACCTGCATGCTCGGAGTCGATGGCCAGGGGAAGGGCCACGATGCAGGCGGCGTCGGCAATCGCGACCTGGGGGAGCAGCTGCAGGACCTGCTCACCCTGCAGGTCCAGCGACTCGATGATGGGCAGGATCAGCGCGGCCGAGGACGAAGCCATCAGCACGGCATACAGCGCGGCGTGGCCGGTCCCGAAGGCGGAGGCAATAACGACGCCCAGAACGGCGGATCCTGCTCCCACCAGCACGGCGCGGGCGATGGCCCGACCCAGGCCGCCCTGGAGGTTGTGATCCCGAATGGGCACATGGGTGCCGACAACGAACATCACCAGACCGAAGCCCACCTCGGCCAGGAAGGAGAATGTTGGGTCGGAGGCATCCAGGTAACCCAGCCCCGTGCTGCCAAGGATGACCCCTACGAGGAGCTCACCGACGACCTCCGGCACGTGCCAGCCCTGGGGGTATGCGAGGAGCGGGCCGAACAGCCCGGCCAGGACGATCACCGCAAGCATGGCGAAGTCCAAGAGCACCTCCAGTCGATGACCAGCCGCGTTTGCTTGCGGGGCATGCAGCACAAGCATGCCGCAAAGCCGCCGGTGTGGTCTGCCCTCGTGCGTGCAAGAAATTGCAGAAACTTGCAGAAAACTCTGGTGGTCGAATTGCTATGGGACGTAGCATCCGGACAAGCGGAACATTTCGGCCTCAAACGACGGCGCTTGCCGTGGTGGACCTGAGCGATCCGCACCGTCTGCGACTCCGTCGTGGACCTCGCTGAATGAGCGGACCCGATGTCGCTCCCGGAGCCTTCTGGAGCCGTTGTGGCCCGTCTGTCGTCCTTCTCTGCCGCCGTCTCGGCCATCGCCATCTCCGTGGTCGGCGGGTTGGTGCCAGTCACTCTGGCCACCACCGCGCAGGCCGCAGACGCCCCGCGAACGGCCACACTCGTCGGCTCGCTGCAAAGTGAGGTCGGCTGTGCGGGGGACTGGGCGCCCGACTGCGCGGCCTCCGAGCTGACCCGCGAGGGTGACAGCACGGCATACAGCAGCGAGCTCGACCTGCCGCCCGGCACCTATGAGCTCAAGGTGGCCATCAACAAGGCCTGGGACGAGAGCTACGGCGCCGATGGTGTGAAGGGTGGGGCGAACATCCCGCTGGTCCTGAAGGGGCCAGCGAGGCTGAGGTTCTCCTACGACGACGTCACCCACAAGATCGGGGTGGCCCCGACAGACCTGCCCGGCTCGGCAACCGCTGCGGACAAGGCACTCGCGGGAACGAGCCTGCGCGCGCCGCTGACCCGTGAGCAGTTCTACTTCCTGATGGCCGACCGCTTCGCCAACGGCTTGACCGCCAACGACCAGGGCGGCCTGACCGGCTCGCGGCTGGAGACCGGTTACGACCCGACCGACAAGGGCTTCTACCACGGTGGCGACCTCTCGGGGGTGGCGAAGAAGCTGGACTACATCAAGTCGCTCGGCACCACAGCGATCTGGCTGACGCCGACCTTCAAGAACCAGCCCGTGCAAGGGACCGGGGCGGACGCCAGCGCCGGGTACCACGGCTACTGGATCACCGACTTCACCCAGATCGACCCCCACCTGGGCACCAACGCCGAGATGAAGTCGCTGATCAACGCGGCGCACTCCAAGGGGATGAAGGTCTTCTTCGACATCATCACCAACCACACAGCTGACGTCGTCGACTATGAGGGCGGACAGCACGCCTACGTGTCCAAGGAGACCAGCCCATACAAGGACGCGAGCGGGACCGCCTTCAACGACAAGACGTATGCCGGTGGCGACACCTTCCCGACGCTGGACCCGGCTACGTCCTTCCCGTACAAGCCCATCTTCCGGACCGAGGCCGACAAGACGGCCAAGACGCCGGCCTGGCTCAACGACCCGACCGTCTACCACAACCGGGGTGACTCGACCTTTGCCGGCGAGTCCTCGGAGTACGGCGACTTCGTCGGTCTGGACGACCTCTTCACCGAGCAGCCCAGGGTCGTCGATGGGATGAGCGACATCTACAAGAACTGGGTCGACTTCGGCATCGACGGGTTCCGGATCGACACCGTCAAGCACGTCAACACGGCCTTCTGGCAGAAGTTCTCCCCGGCGATGCTGGCCGAGGCCAAGGCCAAGGGGAACCCCGACTTCTTCATGTTCGGTGAGGTGTACGACGCCAACCCGGCGGTCATGAGCCAGTTCACGATAACCGCCAAGCTGCCGGCCACGCTCGACTTCGGCTTCCAGAGCCAGGCGCTCGCGTTTGCTCAGGGCAAGCCCACGACCGGCCTGCGCGATCTGTACGCCGCCGACGACTACTACACCGACACCGACTCCAACGCCTATGAGCTGCCGACCTTCCTCGGCAACCACGACATGGGCCGGGTTGCCATGATGCTGAAGGGATCCGGCAGTACTGGCACCGACTTGATGGCACGCACCAAGCTGGCCAACGACCTCATGTTCCTGACCCGCGGCCAGCCGGTGGTCTATTACGGCGACGAGCAGGGCTTCATCGGCGCAGGTGGCGACAAGGATGCTCGCCAGGACATGTTCGCCACGAAGGTGGGCCAGTATGCAGGCGAGGAGCTTGTCGGGGGCACAGCAGGCAGCAAGGACCGCTATGACACGAAAGCCCCTCTCTACCAACAGATCTCGGCGTTGTCCAAGTTACGAGCCGGCAACCCTGGCTTGGCCGACGGTGCGCAGATCCACCGCTACGCATCCGATGGTGCCGGCATCTATGCGTTCAGCCGCGTCGATGCGGCGTCGGGCACGGAGTACCTGGTCGTGGCCAACAACGCGACCACGGCCCGGAGCGCGACCTTCGGGACCTACGGCAAGAGCGTGGAGTTCGCCCCGATCTATGGCGGTGGCGCCCGGCTGAGGTCCGGCAAGGACACGCGGGTGACCGCGAGCGTGCCGGCCCTCTCGGTGTCGGTATGGAAGGCGCAGGACCGGATCGCCGCGCGAACAGCTGCCCCGGCCACTTGGATCACCTCACCACAGCCCGGCGCGGTCGTCGGGGGTCGGGCAGAGATCTCTGCCGCGTTGACCGAGAACGCTTTTGCAGAGGTCACCTTCGCTGTGCGCCCGGTGGGGACGAGCAGCTGGCGGGTCCTTGGAACCGACGACAACGCGCCGTACCGCGTCTTTGATGATGTGAGCGGTCTGGCCAAGGGCACCCTCCTCGAGTACCGCGCGATCACCAAGGACAGCAGCCGCAACGTGTCGGCTGCCTCGTCGTACGGCGTCGTGGGCGACCCGGCGTCAGCCGGCGGTGGCGTCGGGCCGGTCACCCAACCCGACAACGTCAGCGTTCCAGGAAGCCACAACTCGGAGATGGGTTGCCCGGGCGACTGGCTGCCGGACTGCGCTCAGGCGCAGCTCGCACTCGACGGCGCGGACCAGATCTGGAAGGGCAAGTCCAGCACCATCCCGGTCGGTGACTACGAGTACAAGGCCGCGATCAACAAGAGCTGGGACGAGAACTACGGCGCCGGCGCAGTCAAGGGCGGCAGCAACATCGCCTACAAGGCACCCGGCACCGACGTGAACTTCTACTACGACCACGCGACCCACTGGGTGACCAGCGACGCCCAGGGGCCGATCATCACGGCGCCGGGGACTTTCCAGAGCGAGCTGGGCTGCCCCGGCGACTGGATGCCGGGCTGCATGAGGCCCTGGCTGCAGGATCCCGATGGTGACGGGACCTACACGTGGTCCACCGACCAGATCCCTGTTGGCAGCTATGAGTTCAAGGTTGCCCATGCACTCAAGTGGGACGAGAGCTATGGCGACAGCGGGGGCAACAACGTTGCGCTCTCCGTCCCTTCTGCCGGTTCGGTGGTGACCATCTCCTACGTTCTCGCGACGCACCAGATCAGCGTCAAGAACTCGAAGGCTGGTGCAACGCCCGACCTGGTGAAGTCCAAGGCGTTCTGGGTGAGCAAGGACATCGTGGCGTGGCCCGCAACGGCGGTTCCGTCCGGCGCGAATCTGGCTCTGCTGAACTGGCTCCTGCACTGGTCGCCCACAGGCGGCCTGGCTGTCGATGCCGAGTCAGTGACCGGCGGTTCAGTCGCCGACCTCACCTACGACTCCGCTGGGCTGCCTGCGGCCGTCGTTGCCGCCCATCCCGAGCTCAAGGGCTACCTGGCGCTGCGGTTGAACAAGAAGACTGCGGAGCAAGCCGGCTCGATCCTGCAGGGTCAGGTCGCTGTTGCCCTGTATGACGATCTTGGCCGTCTGCTCGATGCGACCGGTGTGCAGATACCGGGTGTCCTGGACGACCTCTACGGTTCTGCGGCTGCGGGCACCTATGGGGTGGCCTGGAAGAGTCAGTCTCCCTCGTTCATGTTGCCGTCGTTCACATCGCCGTCGCGCACCTCAATGTCATTCACGTTGTGGGCCCCAACCGCCCAGAAGGTCTCGGTGCTGCTGTGGCCGGCCACGGCGAGCGCCGATGCTCCCGCGAGCCGGGCCACCCGGGTCCCGATGACCCGTCGCTCGGATGGGTCGTGGGCAACAGAGGCCGGCGCGCAGTGGCGAGGCGCGCGATACCTGTTCGAGGTCGTGGTCTTTGCGCCAACCACCGGCACAGTCGAGACGAACCTGGTCACCGACCCGTACTCCGTCGCGTTGACGCTGGACTCCACGCGCTCGGTGGCTGTGGACCTCGCCGACCCGACGCTGAAACCTGCTCTCTGGCAAGGCAGTTCGGGTCCGGTACTCAAGCAGCGTGTCGACCAGACCATCTACGAGCTGCACGTGCGTGACTTCTCGGTGGGCGACCCGACGGTACCGGCCGCACACCGCGGCTCCTACCTCGCGTTCGCCGATGAGGGCAACGGCACCAAGCACCTCAAGGCACTCGCGGCTGCCGGGCTGAACACAGTGCACCTCCTGCCGACGTTCGACATCGCCTCGATCGAGGAGGACCCGCTGGCGCGGTTGACTTGCTCGGCCGACCTGGCGTCCTTCGCGCCGGACAGTGACCAGCAGCAGAAATGCGTCACGGCTGTCGCGAGCAAGGACGCGTTCAACTGGGGCTACGACCCGTTCCACTGGATGGCCCCCGAGGGCTCCTACGCGTCGAACGCGACTGCGGCTGATGGCGGTTCGCGGGTGGCGGAGTTCCGCACGATGGTCGGCGGACTGCATGCCGACGGCCTGCGCGTTGTGCTGGACCAGGTGTTCAACCACACCGCGACGAGCGGTCAGGCCAGCACCTCGGTGCTCGACAAGGTGGTGCCCGGCTACTACCAGCGGCTGAACGCCGCCGGCGCGGTGGAGACCTCGACCTGCTGTCAGAACGTCGCGACAGAGCATGCGATGGCGCAGAAGATCATGGTCGACTCGGTGGTGTCCTGGGTGCGCAACTATCACGTCGACGGCTTCCGGTTCGACCTGATGGGGCATCACAGCAAGGCCAACATGCTGGCGATCCGCGTGGCGCTCGATGCGTTGACCATCAAGGGTGATGGCGTGGATGGCAAGGGCGTCACGCTCTATGGCGAGGGATGGAACTTCGGCGAGGTCGCGAACAACGCACTGTTCCCACAGGCAGCACAAGGCAACCTCGGCGGCACCGGCATCGCCACCTTCTCCGACCGGCTCCGTGACGGGGTGCGTGGCGGTGGGCCCTTCGATGAGGACCCGCGCAAGCAGGGCTTCGGCAGTGGTGAGGCGACCGATCCCAACGATGCTCCGGTCAACTCGGGCGCGACCGCGTCTCTTGCTCACGACGCCGACCTGGTCCAGCTCGGTCTGGCCGGCAATCTGCGGTCCTTCTCCTTCAAGGACAACGCATCTGGTGCCGTGGTGAGCGGCGACAAGGTCGACTACAACGGCTCGCCCGCAGGCTATGCGGACCAGCCGGACGAGACCATCAGCTATGTCGACGCCCACGACAACGAGACGCTGTGGGACTCGTTGACGTTCAAGCTGCCGGTCGCGACCTCGATGGCTGACCGGGTCCGGATGAACTCGCTGTCGCTGGCGACCACCGCCCTGAGCCAGACGCCGTCGTTCTGGCATGCGGGCGCCGACCTGCTGCGCAGCAAGAGCCTGAACCGCAACAGCTATGACAGCGGTGACTGGTTCAACACGCTCGACTGGACCGGCGCAGACAACGGTTTCGGCCACGGTCTGCCCCCCGAGGGCGACAACAGCGCCAAGTGGCCCTTCATGAAGCCGCTGTTGGCCAACCCTGCGCTCAAGCCGTCGGCGGCAGACGTGCAGTCGGCGTCGGCTCAGGCGCAGGCCCTGCTCAAGCTGCGCTTCTCCTCGCCGCTGTTCCGCCTCGGCTCGGCCGACGCCATCAACGCCAAGGTCAGCTTTCCGGTTTCGGGCAGTGCCGACGCACATCAGGGCGTGATCGTGATGCGGGTGGACGACACCGTCGGCGCCGACGTTGATCCTGCGCTCAAAGGGTTGGTCGTGGTGTTCAACGGCTCGGGCGCCGCCGTCGACCAGTTGCTGCCCGGTATGACGGGCGCAGGCCTCGCCCTCTCGCCGGTTCAGTCCGCGGGTGCGGACGCCGTGGTCAAGACGTCGCGGTGGGACAGCTCGACGTCCACGTTGAGCGTTCCGGCCAGGACGGTAGCGGTCTTCGTTCAGCAGTGACCCGTCCACAAGTGCACCCGTCGGCCAGCCGGCGCCCTGTCCTCATTCCGGCGGACGGTCGACGGGTAGGGGACAGAGGTAGACGGAGACCCTCTTGGCGCTCGGATTGCCCGCTCCGACCCGGCGGTAGCGCTCAAGGACCTCCGCCAGATCCTGGCGCAGCGCTGCCAGCTGTCCGGCGGTGACCTGGACCAGA
>DATCNE010000341.1:0-1682 GCA_036565395.1 Dermatophilaceae bacterium | reverse complement strand
CGACGTGACATTCCGCATCCTGCGTGACGGAGACCTCGATGATCCGGCCTTCGAGAGAGCCGTCGCCGGCTTGCGCACCCAGGGCCTGGAGGAGCTCATGACCCTCGTGGGCTACTACCGCATGCTGGCGCTTCAGCTCCGCGTGTTCCGGGTTGGCATCCCGACCTGAGCCCTGCCCACCGAGCCACCTGACCAAGTGCCATCAGTCCAGCTCGAGACCGTCGATGATGTGGTCGGCGATCGCCAGGGACGAGGTCGCGGCCGGTGACGGGGCGTTGCGCACGTTGACCACGCGGCCGGTCCGGGTGATCCGGAAGTCGTCAACCAGCTGGCCGTGGGCGTCGACTGCCTGCGCTCGAACACCTGCTGGCGCTGAGACGACGTCTGCCAGCTGAAGCTCGGGCACGTAGCGTCGGGCAAGTGCGACGAACCGTCTGCGGTTGAGCGAGGACGCCAGCTCGACCGCCCCGGCGCGCCAGTGCTCGCGGGCCAAGGGGGCGAAGCCGGGCCAGCGCAGCGTCTCGACCAGGTCGGCCCAGTTGACATCTCGCCGCCGGTATCCCTCCCGCGACAGCGCCAGCACTGCGTTCGGTCCGAGGGTGACTCCGCCGCCAACACGTCGGGTCAGGTGCACGCCGAGGAAGGGGTACCGGGGGTCGGGGACCGGGTAGATCAGCCCCCGCACCAGGTGGGTGCGCCCAGGGCGCAGCGCGAGGTACTCGCCGCGGAACGGGACGATGGCCGGGTCCGCCGCGTCGCCCACCAACGTGGCCACCCGGTCGGCCTGCAGCCCGGCGCAGGCGACGACCAGGTCGTAGGTACGGGACTCGCGCGCGGTGTCCAGGGTGACCGACCGGGAGTCCTGGACGATGGCGTGCACCTGCTCGCCGAGCAGGACGGCGCCACCGGCCTCGCTCACGTCGCGGGCCAGCTGGTGGGAGATCGCCGTGAAGTCGACGATCGCGGTGTGCGGGGAGTGCACGGCCGCGACGCCCTTGGCATGCGGCTCGACCTCGCCCAGGGCGTCGCCGTCAAGCCAGCGCAGGTCACGCACGCCGTTGGCCTGTCCGCGTTCGAGCAGGTCCCGCAGCCGTGGCACCTCGTCCGGCCCTCGGGCCACGACCAGCTTGCCGCACTGCTGGAAGACCAGGCCCCGCGCCGCGCAGTACTCCCGCAGCTGACGGCCACCGCTCACGCACAGCTGCGCCTTCTGGGAACCGGGTGGGTAGTAGATGCCGGCGTGCACCACGCCACTGTTGCGGCCGGTCTGGTGCATCGCGACGGCGTGTTCCTTCTCGACGACCTCCACGCTGATGCCTGGGTGCCTTTGTTGCAGGCAGTATGCGACGGCCAGACCCAGCACCCCCGCTCCGACGATCCCCACTCGTTGCCGGCTCACGGAGCCCCTTCCGGTCCAATTGTTCGCTGCCGACGGCAGATTACAGCGCGCGGAACTGAACTGGAGAGCTCGGATCGTCGAGCGATCTCACTGAGTGGTCCTGGTATTAGGACCATGGTCCGATAGCGCCTCGTACGACCAGGCTGTCACGGTTGATTCACGGCATTTCCTTGGAAGGCGACCCACGGAGGATCACCATGGCTGGTCAGTTGAACGAGAGCTCGAACCCGGCCCGGGCGATGAGCGCCGTCACCCCATTCCATCGTCACTCCTCATTCCAGCC
>DATCNE010000340.1:0-20494 GCA_036565395.1 Dermatophilaceae bacterium | reverse complement strand
GGACGAGGCGATCGCCCGGTACCTGGGGTGGGGCCTGCGGACGGTCCGCCGGCGGGTGGCCAAGCTGATGGACGACCTCGGGGCTGAAACCCGCTTCCAGCTGGGGGTTGCAGCCCAGAGCCGTGGACTGCTCGAGACCGGTGGCACCCAGCGGTCCGGTTGACGGCACCGTTCGGTTGACGGTCCGGGTTCGGTGCCGGAGCACCGCTGCCGGTAGCCTTTGTGCGCTCGGTCGAGTCAGATCCAGTTCAGACATAGTCAAGTTGAGGAGGCCCCCATGCCTGCGATCGTGCTGGTTGGTGCCCAGTGGGGCGATGAGGGCAAGGGGAAGGGGACCGATCTGCTGGGGAGCAGGATCGACTATGTCGTGAAGTTCAACGGCGGCAACAACGCCGGTCACACCGTCGTCATCGATGGTGAGAAGTACGCCCTTCACCTGCTGCCCAGCGGCATCCTGACCCCTGGCTGCATCCCCGTCATCGGCAACGGCGTCGTCGTCGACCTGGCCGTGCTGTTCGAGGAGATAGATGCTCTCAACGCCAGAGGCATCGACACCTCCAGGCTGGTCATCAGCGCCAATACTCATCTGATTACGCCATACAACCGGGTGCTGGACAAGGTGACCGAGCGATTCCTGGGATCTCGCCGGCTTGGCACGACCGGGCGCGGCATCGGCCCGACCTATGCCGACAAGATGGCGCGCGTCGGCATCAGGGTGCAGGACCTTTTCGACGAGTCGATCCTGCGGCAGAAGGTCGAGGCTGCTCTCGAGGTCAAGAACCAGATGTTCGTGAAGATCTACAACCGTCGAGCAATCGAGGTCGACGAGGTGCTCGACGAGTTCAAGCTGTACACCGAGCGGTTGCGCCCCATGGTCGTGGACGTCGGCCTGTTGCTCACCAAGGCGCTCGACGAGGGCAAGGTAGTCCTGTTCGAGGCCGGTCAGGCGACGCTGCTGGATGTCGACCACGGCACTTACCCATTTGTCACATCATCCAACCCGACCGCGGGAGGCGCGTGCACCGGTTCAGGCGTGCCGCCGACCCGGATCGACCGGGTCATCGCCATCCTCAAGGCCTACACGACGCGGGTCGGCGAAGGCCCGTTCCCCACTGAGCTGCTTGACGACAAGGGTGAGTTCTTGCGCGAGGCTGGCGCTGAGTACGGCACCACGACCGGCCGGCCCCGTCGCTGCGGCTGGATGGACACGGTGGTCGGGCGCTATGCGGCGCGGATCAACGGCGTCACCGACTTCGTCGTCACCAAGCTCGATGTCCTCACCGGGCTCGACCAGGTGCCGGTCTGCGTCGCCTATGACGTGGGCGGTGAGCGCTACGACGAGATGCCGATGAGCCAGAGCGACTTCCACCACGCGAAGCCCATCTACGAGAACCTCCCGGGCTGGTCGGAGGACATCTCGACCTGCCGCTCGTTCGAGGAGCTGCCGGCCAACGCCCGCGCCTACATCCTGCGGGTCGAAGAGCTCATCGGCGCCCGGGTGTCGACCATCGGGGTCGGTCCCGGCCGGGACGAGATCATCGAGCGCCACTCCCTCCTCGGCTGACCACCCCTTGCTCAGCTCAAACCGCTTTGCTCAGTTCAGACCGCTCGATGGCGCCGAATCAGGCGCTGAAACCGGTTTGAACTGAGCACCCTCGCCAAGCCGGGGTCGACGTGCGTCTCCGCTTCACCAAGTGGTTCAAGGCTGGCATCGCGCGCTTCGACCAAGCGACCCATCTGCCCCGGCCCGCCACGCTCGCGTGAGCGGTCAAACGTGCACATACGGCTTCCTTGGAGCCAACGACAGCGTGACATGTGCTCAGGCAGCGTGCCTCGCAGGCAGTCGACCCACCTCGTGCACGTTTGACGGCAGACCCGACCTGGTTCGTGCGGACAGTCAGGGTGTCAGCTCGAGGACAGTCATCCGGTGCGCCGCGCGAGTGAGGGCGACGTACAGAACGCGGACGCCACCGGGGGACTCGGCGGTGATCTCGTCAGGATCCACGATGACAGTGGCGTCGTACTCCAGACCCTTGGTCGACATCGGGTCGACGACGTTGACGCGACCCGAGGAGACGTCCGCCGCTGACCTGATCGATGCGATCCAGCGCGCGGGGGAGATCACGGCAATCGACCCGGCGACTTCGCCCAGCAGCGCGTCGACCGCCTGCGCGGCCGCGGCCGGGATCCCCTCTCCCGTCACCGATCTGACGCTGGGCGAGACGCCGGTCTCGCGCACGGCCAGCGGGAAGTCGGCGTCAGGCACCTCAGCCCGGATTACGTCGGCCGCGTAGTCGAAGATCTCGCGCGCGTTGCGGTAGTTGGTATCCATGTGGAACAGCGAGCGCACCTGGCTGCCGAAGGCCTGCTCGCGTGCCTGACGTGCTTCTTCGGCGTCGGGCCATGAAGCCTGCGCCGCGTCCCCGACCACGGTCCATGACGACCAGCGCCCGCGACGTCCGAGCATCCGCCACTGCATGGGGGAGATGTCCTGCGCTTCATCGATCAGCACATGTGCGTACTCGTCGGGCTGCTCCAGTCGGCCGTTCATCAGCCGCTCCCGCATGGTGTGGGGTGTGACCTGGTAGCCGGTGGGGTTCGACTCCCAGGCAGCTCGGCCAGTTGAGGGGTCGAAGACGCGCTGCCCGGTGAAGTCGTCGACCTCCTCGACCTCATAGAAGCCCCGTTCTTCCTTGTCGTTACTGCGCATCGGGCCGAGTCGGGTCGCGAGGTCATCGATCAGCGCGACGTCGGCCACGGACCAGGTCCCGGTGTCGATCGACGTCCGCACCGAGTCACTCAGGAGTGTGGCCTCGGCAGGGCTCAGCACGCCAGCCGCGTAGCGCTGTATTCGCGCAGGATCGGCCAGCCACAGCAGCACCTCGCGCGCATCCAGTGGCCGCCACCACTGGCGCAGGAACGCTTCCACGTCCATGTGGTCGAGGAACTTCTCCATGAACACCGAGTGCTCGCCCTCGGGATTGTCGGCCCACGCCGCCTCGGCCAAGGCCTGGGTCGCGGCCTGCAGGGCGAGGTTGCGCTGGTGAGTGCGCAGCACCTGAAGGCGGACGCGGTCCAGGACGGACGAGTCGAGCCGGATCGCACGCCCGGCGACGAAGACGCGCAGCTCTGTGGGCGTGTCGGGAATGACGTCGCGGGCCACCCGCGAGAGGATCCGCCGTATCTTCAGCGAGCCCTTCATCGCGGCGACCGCCGGAGGGTCGAGCCGCTCGGTGGTGATCCCCTCGACCACGTCGCCAAGTGATCGCAGTGTCACTGTGTCCTCACCCAGCGAGGGCAGGACCCGCTCGATGTATGCCGTGTAGGCGGCAGACGGCCCCACGACCAGGATCCCGCCGGACTCGAACCGGCGGCGATCGGAATACAGGAGGTATGCCGCGCGGTGCAGCGCCACGACCGTCTTGCCTGTGCCGGGGCCTCCGGTGATCTCGGTGACCCCTCGCGCGGGTGCTCGAATGGCTTCATCCTGATGGCGTTGGATGGTGGCCACGATGTCGCGCATCCGAGCGCCGCGGGTTCGGGTCAGGGCCGCCATCAGCGCACCGTCACCGACGACCACGAGGTCGTCTGGCGCCTCGGGGACCATGAGGTCGTCCTCGATGCCGACGACGTCAGATCCTTTGCAGCGCAACACCCTTCGGCGCAGCACACCCAGCGGCTCGACGGGTGTGGAGCGATAGAAGGGCGCTGCGGCGGGCGCGCGCCAGTCGATCACCAGCGGTTCGTAATCGTCATCACGGACGCCCAGACGACCGACATAGCGGACCTCGCGGTCGGCGCCGTCGGAGGTGTCGTCCTCAAGGTCCAGCCGTCCGAACACGAGACCTTCGTACTGCATCTCGAGCGTGGCGCGTCGCCTGTTGGCGTTGAACACCAAGGCGTCTCGTTCGAACAGGCCGGTGATCTCCTCGTCGCGGACATCGCCGGTGCGGGAGATCCTGCCGCGCGCCAGGCCCTCGGCCTCCACCAACGAGGCGCGCTCCGACGCTTTGCCGAGCTCGGTATAGACCTTGTCGACAAGGGCTTGCTCGATGGCGATCTGCGCCGCCACGTCATCGGAGGTCACCGGGTTGCCCGGGTGTGTCGAAGGGTCGATCGGTTTTTCCGAGACAGTCACTGCTCCGCCTGAGTCGTGTCGTGGCATAACCAACCCACGAGTCTAGTGTGCGGCGAGCCCTCCGGCAGACCACTTGGTCGACAAGCCCATCCCTGGGGGAAGCCAACCACCCCGCTTCCCGGGGCGTCGCGCACACCTGGCTCCGGTCGCCTAGGCTTCCGCCCGTGAAGGTTCTCGTCATTGGCACCGGTGCTCGTGAGCACGCCATCGTCAAGGCTCTGACTCTCGACCCGTCCGTCGACGCCGTCATCGCCGCACCCGGCAACCCTGGTATTGACGCCATCGCGCTGTGCCGTGAGCTGCCGCAGGGCCTGCTGGACGGCGCGGGGGTTGCGGCTCTGGCCGCTTCACTAGGCGTCGATCTGGTTGTCGTCGGGCCGGAGGCGCCCCTCGTCGCGGGCGTGGCCGACGCTGTGCGGGAGCGCGGTATCGCCTGCTTCGGGCCGTCGGCGGAGGCGGCCAGGCTCGAGGGGAGCAAGGCGTTCGCCAAAGAGGTCATGGCAGCCGCGGGCGTGCCCACCGCCCTGGCGCACGTCTGCACCACCGTCGAAGAGGTGGCCGGAGCCCTGGACGCTCTGGGGGCGCCGTACGTCGTCAAGGACGATGGCCTGGCCGCCGGCAAGGGTGTTGTCGTGACGGACAACCGCTTGAGCGCACTCGCCCACGCCGTTCAGTGCCTTGACAAGCCGAATGGTCGGATCGTCGTCGAGGAGTTCCTGGACGGGCCTGAGATCTCGGTGTTCTGCATCACGGATGGCACCACTGTGGTGCCCATGGCTCCGGCACAGGACTTCAAACGGTTGTCGGACGCCGACGCGGGCCCCAACACGGGCGGTATGGGCGCCTACTCGCCGTTGGACTGGGCTCCCAAGTCCCTGGTCCAGGACGTCGTGGATCGCGTCGCTCAGCCGACCATCGACGAGATGCGCCATCGCGGAACGCCGTTCGTCGGAGTGCTGTACGTCGGGCTCGCCCTAACCTCCCGGGGTATGAGGGTGATCGAGTTCAACGCCCGGTTCGGCGACCCGGAGACGCAGGTCGTTCTGGCTCGACTGGCCACACCCCTTGGCGGGCTGCTGTATGCCGCCGCCGTCGGCAAGCTCGACGGGGTCGCCACTCTCCGCTGGCGTCCCGAGCACGCCGTGACCGTGGTCGTGGCATCCAAGGGTTATCCCGACTCACCTCGCTCCGGTGATGTCATCGAGGGCCTCCCCGAGGTCGGCGACGACGCCTACGTCCTGCATGCGGGAACGGCCATCGGCAAGGACGGTTCCCTCGTCTCCGCGGGCGGCCGGATCCTGTCCGTCGTCGCGACCGGCGCAGATCTGGCGCAGGCCCGCGACCGCGCCTACGTCGCCGTTGACCGGATCAGGGTCAAGGGTTCGCAGCACCGCACCGACATCGCGCTCGCAGCCCAGCGCGGCGAGGTCCCGGTCCCGTCATGAAAGGTCCCGCAGTATGGAAGGTCGCTCAGTGAATTCGCCGATGGAACTGCCTGGTTATGCCCGCGTCTACTCGGGCAAGGTGCGTGAGCTCTACGCACCGATCGACTCCTCCACCGGTGCACCCAGCCAGGATCAGCTGCTGCTGGTCGCCACGGACCGGATCTCCGCGTTCGACTTCATCCTGGACAGCGAGATCCCTGACAAGGGCAAGGTCCTGACCCAGCTCTCGCTCTGGTGGTTCGAGCAGCTGACCGACATCATCCCGAACCACGTGATCTCCACCGAGGTGCCTGAAGCCGTGGCCGGGCGTGCGGTCCTGGTCCAGCGGCTCGACATGGTGCCCGTCGAATGCATCGGACGGGCCTATCTGACCGGCAGCGGCCTTGCGGAGTACCGCCAGTCGTCCTCCGTCTGCGGGGTTCCCCTGCCCGCCGGGTTGGTGGATGGCTCCTTGCTGCCCGCGCCAATCTTCACGCCGTCGACCAAGGCCCCGATCGGCGAGCACGACCAGCCGATGACGTTTGCCGAAGTCGCAGCCGAGATCGGTATGCCGGTCGCCGCCCGCGTGCGAGACCTCACCATCGCGATCCTCAAGCGTGGCAACGAGATTGCCGCCGACCGTGGCATCCTGCTGGCCGACACCAAGGTGGAGTTCGGTTTCGACAGAACGCGCCCTGACGCCGACGGCAACCCGTCCATCGTGCTTGCCGATGAGGTGCTCACCCCTGACTCATCGCGGTTCTGGCCGGCCGCCGCATGGCAGCCCGGTCGGGCCCAGGACTCCTACGACAAGCAGTTCGTCCGCGACTGGCTCACCTCGTCGGCCAGCGGCTGGGACAGGTCGTCCGGCGACGCGCCGCCCGCGCTCCCCGACCACATCGTCGAAGCGACCCGGGCGAAGTACATCGAGGCCTTCGAGTCATTGACCGGTCAAGCCTTCGCCTGACCATCCCATAAACTTCCTGTGACCAAGCCACGCACCTGAGGAGCACCTCGCATGGGAAACGTCGTCGTCGACGTGATGCTCAAGTCCGAGATTCTCGACCCCCAAGGGCAGGCTGTCGCCTTCGCCTTGCCGCGGTTGGGCTTCTACCAGTTCACCGACGTCCGTCAGGGCAAGCGCTTCGTCCTGACAGTCGAGGGTGAGGTCACCGACCAGGTGCTGGCCGCCGCGCGCGAGGCTGCCGAGACGATGCTGTCCAACCCCGTCATCGAAGACGTTGTCAGCGTTCGGGCCGAGTCGCCTCTGGATTCGAGTTCCGCGGAGCCGCAGGTATGAGGATCGGCGTCGTGACCTTCCCGGGCTCGCTGGATGACCAGGACGCCCGCCGGGCGGTCCGCATCGCCGGTGGCGAGCCCGTCACCTTGTGGCACGGTGACGACTTGCTGCGCGACGTCGACGCGGTCGTGCTGCCCGGTGGCTTCTCCTATGGCGACTACCTGCGCGCGGGTGCCATCGCCCGGTTCGCGCCGGTGATGTCCGTGCTGATCCCGGCCGCCAAGGGTGGGCTGCCTGTGCTGGGCATCTGCAACGGCTTCCAGATCCTGTGTGAGTCGCACCTGCTGCCGGGAGCGATGATCCAGAACGACCACCGCACCTTCATCTGCCGTGACCAGCGCTTGCGCGTCGAGAACGCCACGACAGCCTGGACCTCGGACTTCATGCCGGGCGAAGAGATCACCATCGTCCTGAAGAACCAGGACGGCCAGTACGTCGCCGACGAGGCGACCCTCGACGAGCTCGAGGGTGAGGGCAGGGTGACGTTCCGCTACGTCGTCGAGGAAGGTGGCCGCAATCCCAACGGCTCCTACCGTGACATTGCCGGTATCACCAACCGGCGCGGAAACGTGGTCGGCCTGATGCCCCACCCCGAGCACTCTGTCGAGGCGGGCTATGGCCCGTCCCTGGACGGCCTCACGTTCTTCACATCCGTCCTGAAGTCAGTGGTGAACGCGTGACCTTCGTTGCCAAGACCAACATCGACACCGTCGAGCATGCCTCGACGACTGCGGACACCCAGCAGCCCTGGGCCGCGCTCGGGCTGAAGGCTGACGAGTACGACCGCATCCGCGAGATTCTCGGGCGGCGTCCCACCATTGCCGAGCTGGCGATGTACTCCGTGATGTGGTCCGAGCACTGCTCGTACAAGTCCTCCAAGGTCCACCTGGCGCAGTTCAGCGAGAACACCACCGACGAGATGAACGAGAAGCTTCTGGTCGGCATCGGCGAGAACGCCGGCGTCGTCGACATCGGGGACGGCTGGGCGGTGACCTTCAAGGTCGAGAGCCACAACCACCCGTCATACATCGAGCCCTACCAGGGTGCCGCGACCGGCGTCGGCGGCATCGTCCGCGACATCATGTCGATGGGTGCGCGCCCGATTGCCGTCATGGACTCGTTGCGGTTCGGCGCCATTGACCACCCGGACACGCTGCGGGTCCTCCCAGGCATCGTTGCCGGCGTCGGCGGCTACGGAAACTGCCTCGGTCTGCCCAACATCGGCGGGGAGGTCGTCTTCGACCCGTGCTACCAGGGCAACCCGCTGGTCAACGCGCTCTCGGTCGGCAAGATGCGGATCGAGGACATCCACCTCGCCAAGGCTTCCGGCGTCGGCAACCTGGTCATCTTGTTCGGCGCCAAGACCGGTGGCGACGGCATCGGCGGGGTCTCTGTCCTCGCCTCCGAGACGTTCGACGCTGACGGTCCGGCCAAGCGCCCGGCGGTCCAGGTCGGCGATCCCTTTGCCGAGAAGGTGCTGATCGAGTGCTGCCTGGACCTGTATGCCGCCCATGTGGTCGACGGCATCCAGGACCTCGGTGGTGCCGGATTGTCTTGTGCGACAAGCGAGCTCGCGTCCAACGGTGACGGCGGCATGCGCGTCTGGCTTGATCGGGTTCCGTTGCGTGACACCTCGCTTCGCGTCGAAGAGATCCTCATGTCAGAGTCCCAGGAACGGATGATGGCAGTCGTCGAGCCGGCCAAGCTCGAGGAGTTCATGGCGATCACCCAGCGTTGGGACGTCGAGGCGACCGTGGTCGGTGAGGTCACCGACGGCAAGCACCTCGAGGTCTTCTGGGGCGACGAGCTGATCATCGACGTGCCGCCGCGCTCCGTGGCCCACGACGGACCTATCTACAACCGCCCGATGCAGCGACCGGCATACCTGGATGCGTTGCAGGGCAACGTTCCTGATGATCTGGCGCGACCCGCGGACGGCGAGGGGCTCAAGGCGGCGCTGCTGTCGCTGATGGCCTCGCCGAACCTCTGCGACAAGTCCTGGATCACCAACCAGTACGACCGCTACGTCATGGGCAACACCGCACTCGCGATGCCCGACGACTCCGGCGTGGTGCGCGTCGACGAGGAGACCGGCCGCGGCGTCGCGATCTCGACGGACTGCAACAGCCGCTACGCCAAGCTCGACCCGTATGCCGGTGCGCAGCTCGCGCTGGCCGAGGCCTACCGCAACGTCGCGACTGCCGGGGCCGTGCCGCTGGCGATCTCGGACTGCCTGAACTTCGGTTCGCCGGAGGACCCGGGTGTCATGTGGCAGTTCGCAGAGGCCGTGCGAGGCATCGCGCAGGGCTGTAGGACGCTGGGCATCCCGGTGACCGGCGGCAACGTCTCGCTGTACAACCAGACCGGCGACGTCGCGATCCATCCGACCCCCCTGGTGGCAGTCCTCGGCGTCATGGACGACGTGGCCCGACGGACGCCGTCAGGCTGGAAGGCAACTGTTTCGGGGGAGTCCGACCAGGCCATCTACCTGCTGGGCACCACGGCTGACGAGTTCGGTGGCTCGGCCTGGACCCAGGTCGCGCACGACCACCTCGGCGGACTCCCGCCGCGGGTTGACCTCGAGCGTGAGCGTCAGCTCGGCGAGATCCTGGTGGGCGCCTCCCGCGATGGCCTCGTCGTGGCCGCACACGACCTGTCCGAAGGCGGCCTCGCGGTCACCCTGGCGGAGGCATCCCTGCGCAACGGGGTCGGTGCCCGGATCTCGCTGGACGAGGTCTGCGAGCGCGATGGCGTGGACGCCTTCACGTTGTTGTTCAGCGAGTCGACCGGCCGGGCGATCGTTGCCGTGCCTGCCACCGCAGAGGCGCGGTTCACCGACCTGTGCAAGGCGACGGGCTTCGCCCACGCCCGCATCGGCCTGGTCGACGGTGAGGTCGGGGCGCTGGACGTGCAGGGTCATTTCACCCTGCCGCTGGATGAGCTGCGCACGGCCCACACCTCGACACTGCCGGCCATCTTCGTCTCACGCTGACCTCGGCCGGTCCACGTGGATACGGTCCTTGGCAGTGGCCTCATCATCAAAGTTCCTGAGGCCGAGCCGGCTGTTGGTGAACCTCGTTCGCGGCTGGACGGCAATGCTCGGCTCGGGAACCCGGCCCACATCACGGTGATCTTCCCCTTCATGCCTCCCGCCTATATCGACGACGACGTGCTGCGCCGGCTCACCGACATCTTTGCGGCCGTGCCGGCGTTCGGGCACCGTCTTGTGCGCACGAGCTGGTTCGGTGAGGACGTTCTGTGGCTCGCGCCCGACGATGACGCTCCATTCCGTTCGCTCACCGAGTCGGTTCATCAGGCGTTCCCGGACTATCCACCTTTCGGCGGCCAGTACGAGGACGTGGTTCCACACCTGACGATCGCCGACCGAGGCCCTCTCGACCAGATGCAGGCCGCCGCGCTTCGTGTCGAGAAGCACCTGCCGATCAGCTGCGTGGCGAGAGGCGTGTCATTGATGGTCCAACGTCACGCCTCCGGCGCTTGGACTCGCGCCGACTGGTTCGCGCTCGGCGATATCAGCGGTGTCGACCTGAGCTGACCATGCGACGGCCATCAGCAGCCCCAGGCAAGACAGCAGTGCGACCGCCAGCACCGAGTATGCCGAGGCCACTCCGGCATTGATCCCCCCTGCGCGAATCACCAGGCCCAGCATCGTCTCGGCTGCGAACAGCGTTCCGATGGCGATGCCCCACTTGCGTAGCCGCTGAGTCCGCGCCGCCATCACCGCCGTGGTGATGACGAGTACTGCCCCAAGGCCCGCCAGCCCCAGTCGCAGGACCTGCAACCACGGGCGAAGGTCGGTGCCGATCAGCTGCCAGATCGGCCAGCCCATGCACCTGGTGTACGACAACGGACCTGCCGCGAATATCCCGGTGTCGTGCATCACGACCAGCACGATGACGCTCATCGCTGCCAGGCTCTTCACCTGCAAGGGGTGCCATTCAGGGGCCGATCGCGACGTGAGGTCGGATGCGGGGGCGCCCAGCACGACCGCAGCCACGCCCATTGTCGTCATCGCTGTCAGGGCGCAGAAAAGGTCGACGCCACCCAACCACGTAGGCAGGCTGCTCAAGACCACGAGTCTGCCGAAAGCGCCGGATGCCAGGGCGCCCGCGAGCGCCACCCATGGCAGGATCCGTACCCACCGGTTTGGCACCGTCAGGCGTCTGGACATCACCGCGGCGGCCAGCACCAGGGGTCCGGCGGACATGGCGACCACCCGGTGGATGAACTCGATGATCGGGCTCAGCTGCCATTGCGGGGTGATCTGGTCCGGACGGCAACCCGGCCAGGTCGGGCAGGAAGCCCCTGACCCGGTGGCACACACGACCGCCCCCATTGCCACGGCCAGGAAGACGAACAAGGCCGCGAGGCGGAAGACGGTCAGTACAGCGGTTGGCGGCTCAGCGGTTGGCGGCTCAGCGGTTGGCGGAGCGGAGTCGTTCCTGGGCATGGAGATGTCTCCTTGCGGTCATGACGGCGGGCGGCAGGTGCCCGCCCGACACCCTACGCACTGTGATGGGCGGTGGCATGCTGACGGCATGACGGACTCGGTGATCGCCACGTCGAAGATCGACCTACCGGTTTATGTCGCGGTGCCTCCTGGCTCGGGTCCGTGGCCCGGCGTGGTGGTCATCCACGACGCGCTGGGCATGAGCCAGGACGTGCGCAACCAGGCTGACTGGCTTGCTGGCGAGGGGTATCTGGCTGTGGCACCGGATCTCTTCCGCGGCCGCGGCAGGGTGGCCTGCATGATCTCGGTCATGCGCGACGCGCGCGCTCGACGCGGAACGTCGTTCGACGACATCGAGGCCGCGCGGGCCTGGCTCGCGGCGAGGGACGACTGCACGGGTGCGATCGGGGTGATCGGCTTCTGCCTGGGGGGTGGACTGGCCCTGTTGCTCGCTCCCGATCGCGGGTTCGCGGTATCAAGCGTCAACTACGGCACCGCCTCGAAGGACGCCTACGCGGCCGACTTCCTCGAGAGGGCTTGCCCCATCGTCGGAAGCTATGGAGGCAAGGATCGGATGCTGCGCGGCGCGGCGGAACGGCTCGAGAAGGCATTGACGGATGTCGGGGTCGACCACGACGTGAAGGAGTATCCCGAGGCCGGACACGAGTTCCTCAACGACCACGAGGGTGCCGGAGACAAGGCGCCAGCGGTGTTCGCTGTCATGGGCAAGCTCATGCCCGGAAGCGGCTATCACGAGGCATCCGCACAGGACGCCCGGAGACGGATCATCGCCTTCTTCAACACGTATCTGAAGTCGTAGGACTCCGTGGGGAGTCCGGCATCTCAGCGATCAGTGCCGATGATCTCTTCCATGCGACGTCTGACAATGTCACGTACGACGTCGTTCGGGAGCGGCTTCTCGGCGGTGAACCGAATGGTTCCCTTGGACAGCTCGAAGGCTGTGAGCTGGTCGCGCACTGAGTCGACGACCCAGGAGCTGCACGGGAAGATGCTGAGGTGATGCTTGGCGGCGAGAAAGCAAATCAGGGGTTTCTGCTTGTACTTCAGCGCGGCCATTGAGGTAGTCGTCCATCGCTGACACTCACAGAACGATACGCAAGGACTCGCCTCGAAGTGCGCGTTGTGTCGATGTGCAGGAGGGGCAGGGCTGATGGCGGAGGAGCTGCCCTACGAATCCCGTAGCGTTCGCGCTGATGCGGCAGCTCGCCGGATCGTCTCTTCGATGCGCGCGAGTCGGGTCGCAGGACGTCTGGCGCTGGCGATCCACCACAAGGGGTCGACGGCTCGCAGCCCTGCCGGGGTCATCAGACCCTGCTCCACGAGCCGCGCCACGCGACTCTTTGTGGTGCAGAACCAGCCAGACATCTGGACTCGTGTCGTGGTGCTCCGTGAGCCACTGGCGCCACCCAGCCCGATCGGCCGGTTCAAACTGCTCACGCTGTGCGACGACCACGGTGACTCCTCCTACAGCCATCCTCGCCCACGGGGGACCTTCCTGTCCCCGGTCTGCTGGTTCAACGGCCAGAGGCTGATCGGGGAGTATGCCGTATCCCCGGCCGCAGGGAAGATCAGGTGATGTCGTGCCGCAGCGTCGTGAGCCGTCCGATCAGGGCAAACGCGATCGCGTAGCCGAGCAGGACGGCAAACCCGAGCCGCGAGGACAACAGCCCGGCCGCCATACCGCTGTCGGCATAGAACGAGCTCCCGGTAATGGCCTCGCCGGCGGCGCCGGGCAGGTACTTCGAGATCCCCTCGGACCAGTCGAACTGGCCCAGGACGATGCGCAGGATCGGCTCGACGAACTGGGTGAAGGCAAGCATGATGACGATGACGGCGAGCTGGTTGGTCAGCAGGGCCCCGAACCCGACCCCGACGATTGCCCACACGGTAAGGGCCAGCACGGAGAGCGCAGCACTGCGCAGCACGATCGGGTCGGCGAGGAAGGACGGCCTGCCGAGCAGGGCGAGCACGCCCGCGCCGGCACCCACGGTCGCCCCGGTGCCGACCACCCCGAAAAGCAGGCCGACTGCGATGCTCGAGAGCATCTTGGCCGTGAGGAATACCGTCCGTCGGGGTTCGGCCAGCAGGGTGGGCGTGATGGTCTGGTGGCGGAACTCTGAGGTCATCGCCATGGCACCCACGAGGACCGGGAACACGTAACCGAGCGAGGTCGCGAGCGTGTAGATGGTGCGGGCGACCGTCTCGGGGGTCATCGGGATCGTCGCGTCGGAACCGGTCATCCCGGTGCTCATCGAGGCGGGGTCCTGGGTGAGGGCGAAAGCCATGATCCCGGCCAGGAACGCCATGTAGCCGCCCATCGTGAGGAGCAGGATCCACCACAGCCGGGTCGTGACCAGCTTGCGGTACTCGGTGCGCAGCGCGGCCTTCATCGGGCCACTTCCTCGAGGTGGGGTTCGGCCGTCCTCGCGCCGACGTCCTCGCCGACGAGCTGCAGGAAGATGTCCTCGAGCCCGACGTCGCGCGAGGCAAGCTCGTGCAGCTCGAGACCGGCTGCGAACGCGCGCGCCCCGATCTCGCGCGCCGACACGCGGTGGATGACGGCCACCCCTGGCGCTCTGAAGTCGGCCGGTTCGACCCGATCGCGCCAGCCTGCCTCCGTGATCAGGGCGTCCAGGCCCGTGGCGTCGGGCGACATGACGCGAACGCTCGGCTCGGCGAGGGCCGCGAGCTGTTCGAGGGTCGAGGAGTGCACCAGCCGTCCCTTGGCGATGATGACGACGTCGTCCACGGTCTGCTCGACCTCCGAGAGCACGTGGCTCGAGACCAGGACCGTGCGGCCCTCAGAGGCCAGGTGGCGCAGCAGGCCGCGCAGCCAGGCGATGCCCTCGGGGTCCAGGCCGTTCGCCGGCTCGTCCAGGAGAAGCACAGGCGGGTCGCCGAGCAACGTCGTGGCCAGTGCGAGCCGTTGGCGCATACCCAGCGAGAAACCGCCCGCGCGGCGTCTGGCGACCGAGCCCAGGCCCACGAAGTCGAGCACCTCGCGGCAGCGTGCGTCGCTCACGCCGGCCTGCGGGGCGTAAACCCGCAGGTGGTCGAGCGCGCTCCGTCCGGGGTGGATGTTCGCGGCTTCCAGCGCGGCGCCGACCGAGCGCATCGGCTGGACGAAGTGCCCGTACGTCGACCCGCTGATGGTCGCCGTGCCCGCCGTCGGGGAGACCAGGCCCAGCAGGATCCGCAACGTTGTGGTCTTGCCTGCCCCGTTCGGGCCCAGGAACCCCGTCACACGGCCCGGGTGCACCGTGAACGACAGGTCATCCACCGCATGCACGGGGCCGAAGTTCTTGGAGAGGTGATCGATGACGATCACGCCGTCGGTCGTCGCGTCCCGGTCAGCGCGGGAGCTCGTCGCCCTGCTCATGCCGGGCCTCTCTTTCGGGTAGGGAGATGGTAGTGACTCAGCTCGGTGGATGTTCTCAGCGGACGCGCCACCCCTTGACCGGTGGGGGTGGCGGCGACGGTGCGCAGTCTGCCGTGGTGAATGCCGCCGACCCGGCGAACTGCCTGGCCAGCTGGGCCTCGTCGCGCAGCCCGGTCGGGAACGACGACTTGGCGACCTGCCGGCGAAGGGCCGGGAGGTCCAGTGAGTTGCGTGAGGCCACCGCCACGGTGTTGCCGAAGCGCTTGCCCTTGAGCACCTCGTGCGTGCCGATCAGGGCCACATGCCCGAAGACGGTGACCAGCCCGGCATACACGCGTCGCAGGTAGGCCTTGTTGGGCTCGTCGGCGATGTTGAGCAGGAATGTTCCGCTCGGGCGAAGCACGCGGGAGACATCAGTGAGGAACTCCACCGTGCCGAGCTCGCTGGGGACCCTGCCGTTGGCGTAGGCATCGAGCACCACCACGTCGGCGCTCGCATCGGCAAGCTGGCTGATCCCGGTCAGTCCGTCCACCGGGCGTACCCGGATCCGGTGCTGGCGCGGCAACGGCAGCTCACGGCGGACCAGCTCGGTCAGCTCGGCGTTCGGCTCGAGAACGATCTGCGGCGACCCGGGGCGCTCGGCGTTGACGTATCGGGCCAGCGTCAGCCCGGCGCCACCGATGTGGGTGATCGCGAGCGGACCGGCCGGGAGCGTGTCGATGACCGCGGCGAAGTGGGCGATGTACTCGAAGCCAAGGTTGCCGGGATCTGCGAGGTCGACGTGCGACTGGGGGCTGCCGTCCATCATCACCGTCACGCCACCCCGGCCGTCCTCGTCGGGCACGAGTGCGATCCGCCCATCCTGGTCCGCTTCCACGTCGGCCAGCCTAGGCGGACCCTGCGATACTTCTGTCCGTGACTGACCCACTCGTCCCAATGACTGGCCCCCTCGGTCTGGACAAGCTTCGTGTTCACGAGCTCGGACGTGCGGATGGCCCGACTCTGGTGCTGTTGCACGGTTTCACCGACTCGGGACTGTGCTGGCCGGATGCGGTGCGTCGCTGGCGTCACGACTACCGCATCGTCGCGCCAGACGCGCGCGGGCACGGCGAATCGCCCCGCTTCGACCCGGCCACGAGCGGGAGCAACCGGTCCGACGTCATGGTTGCCGACGTGGTCTCCCTCCTGGAAGCACTCACCCGCGAGAGCGACGAGCTGCCGCTGCTGATCGGTCACTCCATGGGGGCGGGCATCGCCGCGATCGTTCTCGCGTCCCGACCTGATCTCGTCTGCGCAGGCGTGTTGGAGGACCCGCCGTGGTTCACCAGGCCACCCGGAGATGACCGCGTGCCTGAGGAGGACACGACCCAACAGTGGGTCCAGAGCTTCCTCGACGACCTCGATGGGTCTGTGGCCAGGGGCCGGGTCGAGCAACCCTTGTGGCCCGAGATCGAGCTGCGGCCATGGGGAGTGGCCAAGGCCCAGCTCGACCCGTCGCTGACCGATCCGGAGCAGATCGTCCGGCAGACACCGTGGGTCGACGTGGCGGCGGCCATCACCCGGCCAACGCTCCTGGTCACCGGCGGCAGGGACGACCAGGTCCTCGTCGGGCCCCTTTCCCGACAACGCCTGGCCGAGCTCGGCAACCAGCAGATCGAGGTTGCGGTCGTCCCCGGGGCGGGGCATACCGTGCGGCGAGACTGCACCGATGCCTTCCACCAGATCGTGGACCCCTGGATCAGGGAGTCGTTCAGGGGCGAAGCATCGTCTTGATGGCTCGTCGCTCATCCATGGCGGCGTATCCCTCGGCCACCCGATCCAGCGGCAGGTCGAGGTCGAAAACCAGGCCCGGGTTGATCGCGCCGGACAGCACGTCGTCGCGCAGCGATGGGAGGTACTGGCGCACCGGGGCCACACCACCGGCGACGCCGACGTTGCGGGAGAACATCGAGCGCACGGGCAGCTCGACCCCATGAGGTACGCCGACGTAGCCTACGGTCGCGCCCGGGCGAGCAACAGCGACAGCGGTATTCATCGCCTGACCGGTGCCGACACACTCGAGCACAGCGTCGGCGCCGATGCCGTTGGTGAGTGCGAGGACCGCAGCCTCAGCTGCCTCACCGCGCTCAGCGATGACATCGGTGGCACCGAAGGACCGGGCGACCTGCTGCCGGGCCTCGTGCCGGGACATCGCCACGACCCGCTCGGCCCCCATCCGCGAGGCGGCAAGAACGGCCGACAGCCCCACGGCGCCATCGCCGACCACCACGACGGTGTCGCCCTCCTGGACGCCTGCGGCCATGGCTGCGTGCCAGCCGGTGCCCATCACGTCGGACAGGGCAAGAAGCGATGGAACCATTGCGGCGTCAGGGATTTCGCGCGTGGAGACAAGAGTGCCGTCAGCCAGGGGGACGCGGACGTACTCGCCCTGACCGCCGTCGGCCATCAGCCCGTCGCGGTCAGGTCCACCCCAGAACCCACCAGTGGAGCAGGCCGACTGGATCCCGACCCTGCAGTGGGCGCAGGTGTTGTCGGAGTACATGAACGGCGCGATGACGAAGTCGCCCTTGCGCAGCGATCGGACCTCCGAGCCGACCTCTTCGACGATGCCCACGAACTCGTGACCGATCCGGAACGGCTCCTTGATCGGGTTGTCTCCGCGGTAGTACCAGAGGTCCGAGCCGCAGACACACGCGGCGACCACCTTCACGACAGCGTCGGTCGGTTTCTGGATGCGGGGGTCCGGCTGGTCTTCGAGTCGGACGTCGCGGGCAGCGTAGATCGTGGTGGCCTTCATGGACCCAACCCTAGGTTGAGCAGCAGGCGAGGCTGAAACGGGGAGCTGTGTCCAACAGCAGGGACAGGGATGCCACGATGGACGGCATGCCACCCCGTCGTCGCGTTTCGCTGGTCGAGGGTCTGGAGGCGCTTCGGGTATGGCGCGCCGACCCGTCCGCTGCGCAGCGGACCACGGTGGCCGCGGCAGTCCGCTTCACGCTTGAGGAGCTGGAGTCACGCGCGCCCGGGCGGACCCTGGAGGTTCGCGTCCCGCCATACGGTGCGGTGCAGTGCGTGGAAGGACCGAGGCACACCCGTGGCACTCCGCCAAATGTGATCGAGACGGACGCCCGGACGTGGCTGGATCTGGTGACGGGACAGGCCAATTGGGCCGCTGCCGTGTCGGCCGGCGCGGTGCGCGCGAGCGGCTTGCGGGCGACGTTGGCCGACCTTCTGCCGCTCGACGATCTGCCACTCCTTCCCGACTAGGCTCCTGGCATGCGCTTTGGACTGACGATCCTGCCCGAGCACCGCTGGAAGGACGCGGCTCCGATGTGGCGCCGGGCTGAGGAGCTTGGCTTCGACCACGCGTGGACCTACGACCACCTCGTCTGGGGCGGGTTGCCGGACTCTCCGTGGTACGGCACCACCCCCACCCTGACCGCAGCCGCCATGGTGACGTCGAGGATCCGGCTGGGCACGTTCGTCACGTCGCCGAACTACCGCCACCCCGTGACGTTCATGCGCGACCTGTTGGCGCTGGACGACATCTCGGGCGGCCGGTTGATCTGCGGCATCGGCGCCGGTGGCGACATCGACAGCGAAATCCTGGGCGGTGATCCGCTGACGCCCAGGGAGCGCGTTGACCGGCTCTACGAGTTCACCGGGCTGCTCGACCGGCTGCTGACGCAGGATCATGTCTCCCACCGTGGCACGTACTTCTCCGCAGTCGACGCCCGCACGCTGCCTGGCCCGGTCCAGCGACCGAGGATCCCGTTCGTCATAGCTGCCAACGGTCCTCGCACTCTGCGCCTCGCCGTCGAGCTCGGCTCGGGCTGGCTCACGACTGGCCCCACGGTGGAGACGATGGACGAGTGGTGGGCCGCGCTGAACGGACTGTGCGGGCGGCTGGACGAAGGGCTGGCGAAGGCCGGTCGTGACTCCGCGACGTTCGAGCGGCACCTCAACTTCGACTCGTCACCGCAGTTCGCCCTCTCGAGCGTCGGGACGTTCGAGGAGATGACAGGTCGCGCGAGGGAGCTGGGCTTCACCGATGTCATCACCCACTGGCCACGACCCGATGGCCCGTATGCCGGTGACGTCAGTGTGTTGGAGTCCGTCGCCTCCGACGTCCTCCCCGGGCTTAGCTGATGAGTCAGCAGCCCGGCGGAGGCCCAGTCAAAGGCCCAGTCAAGGTCCGCAGGTCGCCCAGGTTCACATCGTTCCTGGTCACGGGCGGCATCTTCGGCCTGCTCCTCGGCTTCTTTCTCAGCCTGGTCGGCCACCCGGACACCCGCTATGGCTCGGCGGCCGCGCTGGGCTTTCTGGGGCTGATCTGTGCCTTGCTTGGTGTGCTGGTCGGGGGCGTCATCGCCGTCCTGCTCGACAAGCGCTCCTGAACTGCCCGGTCCACGGCCTGTGGGAGACTGGCCACGTGGCACGCGGCGATGGGCGACTGACCCATGACCTTCTTCCCGGCGAAAAGGCACCCCAGGACGCCTGTGGGGTCTTCGGAGTATGGGCCCCCGGCGAGGATGTCGCCAAGCTGACCTACTTCGGGCTGTACGCCCTGCAGCACCGTGGCCAGGAGTCGGCCGGCATCGCGGCAAGTGATGGTCATCGGCTGCTGGTCTACAAGGACATGGGTCTGGTCTCGCAAGTCTTCGACGAGGCCAGCCTGGGCTCGCTCAGGGGCCACCTGGCCATCGGCCACTGCCGTTACTCCACCACCGGTGGCAGCAACTGGGAGAACGCCCAGCCGACGCTCGGCGGCACCGACGAGTCCACCGTCGCACTGGCCCACAACGGCAACCTGACCAACTCGGCCGAGCTGCGCGACCTGTTGCTAGGACGTCACGGCGACGCATTCGCCGGCCAGCTCGGCGGCGAGCTGCATCGTGGCAACACCACCGATACCGCACTGGTGACGGCCTTGCTCTCAGACGACCCGGACCGCAGCCTCGAGGCCACCGCCCTTGACGTGCTGCCCCGGCTCAGGGGCGCCTTCTGCTTCGTCTTCATGGACGAGACGACCCTGTATGCCGCCCGCGACCCACAGGGCATCCGCCCGTTGGTCCTCGGTCGCCTCGAGAGCGGCTGGGTGGTGGCCAGTGAGGCCGCGGCCCTTGCCACCGTCGGCGCCAGCGTGATCCGCGAGGTCGAGCCTGGTGAGCTGATCGTCATCGACGACGAAGGTCTGCGGTCCCACCGCTTCGCCGAGGCCGATCCCAAGGGCTGCGTCTTCGAGTACGTCTATCTCGCCCGCCCCGACGCCACCATCGCCGGACGGTCGGTCCACGAGGCAAGGGTCGAGATGGGGCGCCGCCTGGCCTTGGAGCACCCGGTCGAGGCCGACCTCGTTATCCCGGTCCCCGAGTCGGGCACGCCTGCCGCGATCGGCTATGCCGAGGCCAGTGGCATCCCGTACGGGCAGGGTTTCGTCAAGAATGCCTACGTCGGGCGAACCTTCATCCAGCCGAGCCAGACGCTGCGCCAGCTCGGCATCCGCTTGAAGCTCAACGCGCTCGAGTCGGTCATCCGCGGCAAGCGCCTGGTCGTGGTCGACGACTCGATCGTGCGCGGCAACACCCAACGCGCCCAGATCCGGCTGCTGCGAGAGGCTGGGGCGGCCGAGATCCATGTGCGGATCTCCAGCCCGCCGGTGCAGTGGCCCTGCTTCTACGGCATCGACTTCGCCACCCGCGCCGAGCTGATCGCCACCGGCCTCAAGGTCGAGGAGATCCGCGCCAGCATCGGCGCCGAC